>DIYV01000084.1 GCA_002429165.1 Gallionella sp. UBA6045
TGTGGTTTGGATAGCCATTTCGTCATCCCCCCCTTATTCCCACAAACCCTTGGCTTCTGTCGAAGCCGCAGGAGCGGAAGTTATTGATGTCGGTTCTGTTGAAGCCGGCGCAGTGCAGCACGCGCCAGTGCCATCATCACCGTCATTGTCATCATCCGATCCTTCGGGGTTGTCCGTGGTAGTGGGAGATGCCGTTTTTGCTGGCTTGGCGATCGACTTTTTCGCTTTGTCAGCAGCTTCCTTCTGTGCCGCTTCCAGAATCGCTTCTGTCGCAGCCAGTTGGTCGGCCAAGGTTTGACGCTTGGACACATAGCTATTGAGATGCTCAACGAACCCATCATCGAACTCAGCGGCAGTGCCGGTGAGAGACAATGGGGTGTCGAGAACGTTGCCCGCTTTGCCCCCATACGGTGTAACCGTCACCGTGATGGTGCCATCCGTATTGTTGACCAGCGCGATAGTTAAGCTGGCCAAATTGGCCAGCAATGGTTGAAGTGCTGCGAACATGGTGAATCTCCTTTTTGGTGAAACAAAAAAAGGGACACCATGCCCCAAGGGGAACGATGTCCCCGCTTGGGTGAGCGCTGCTTTGGTGATTCATTGACGCTTTCGCATCTTCTGTTTGTTTGGATTGGCCAGCCACCAATATCAACTCGGCGCAATAAGCGCCGGGTGTGAATCCGCTTTGCAAAACACACCTTCCGATGTGCTTTGAAAAGCCCACCCCCGAAGGGGCGGGGGAAGTTCAATCTACTGCATGTTTCAGCACCTTGGGAATTTTGCCTTCGTACACGAAGCCTTCAATCTCCATCAGTGCTTTGATGAACTCGTCCTTCCTGCCGCTTTTCGCTTTGGCGTATTTCTCGCCAAGCGCGGCTTTCAGGCCAAGCTCTTCCGCAATCACCTCGATCTCGCTCTTGGTGAGCAGCTCAAGGAATTCTGCGTTCAACTTCCAGTGTTTTACCAAGTCCACTTGCATGAACTTGAGCATTTCCGGCAAATGCGACTTCTCGATACTATCCGTGATTGAAATTGCGATCCCGGACAACATCTGCGAGCGCACCTTGTCGTCAGCTTCCGCCACCATCGTAGCAGCTTCGCCGACATTGCTGACGGGGGGCTTTTGCGATGTCATCGTTTCAAAACCGGATGCCAGTTTTGTAGATGACACATTCGTTCCGCCGCGCGTCATCATTATGCCGATGAGCATGCACAGGTTCTTGTGTGGATCTGCGAACAGTTCTTTCTTCAACGCCTTGCGCCAGACACCGATCCGATAGTCCACGACACGCTGCGTATCTTGAACAGATGTCACGATAGCCTTGGAAGTGGTAGTGGATTTCTCCGCGCCCTTCCCGGCTACAGGCTTTGAACCGGCAGGTTCAGCCGTTGTTGGAGCAGTCGCAGGCTTTGCAGCCGCTTTCTTTTCCGCCAACAAGCGCTCGCCCACTTTTTTCGTGTGGCATGAGGTATCGAAGCATTGTGACTCATACACGTTACCCACTTTACCAGGTATCGCGCTGATTGCCGCTCCGAACGACTTGCAACTACGACATGCCGCTGCCTGCTCATCACCAACGCCGGTTGCACCTTCTGCGACCAACTTGATGACCGTGTTGTTTTCGCCCTGTCGGACGATGACAACGCGAGGATAGTTCTCTTCCAGGGATTTTTTCCTGGCTTCCAACACACCCTCGGTCTTCTTGTTGAAACAGTCGCTGTTGGTGCAATGACCATCAGAGACCGAATCGGCGAACAATGCCTGCTGATTTCCACTGTTGTGAATGCAGCTTGTGCAGTCCGTCTTGTCGAATATTGCTGTCGCCATCGCTTGGGATATTTGTTCCAGCCCAGCTTTGAACTCAACAACCGTCGGTAACACAGGGCGCGAAAGCAAATTCACAATCGCTTTTTCCTGCCTGTCCTTCGGTGCCGCCGCCAGCAATTCAGCATGACCCAATTGGATCTTGCGTTCATTGAGAGCAGCCATCACAGACGGGCTACAGTTCATCAGCGCAAGACGCTTATCCAGCGTACTGCGTGACCAACCAAGACGCTTTGCTGCCTCATCTCTGTTGCCTTCACAGCGGCCGAGAATCTTGGCGGCTGCTGCGGCTTCTTCGGTGGGGCTCATGTTGGCGCGTTGGGTGTTCTCAATCAGCGCCATGTCATCGGCTTCTTCGGCAGAGATTGCTTTGGTGATGACCGGAATTTCATAGTCATCGCCAAATACCTTTCTTGATGCGCGAGCGCGACGTTCACCAGCTACGATTGCGTATCCGCCTTCGACCGGACGAATCAGAATCGGTTGTATCACTCCTTTTGCTGCCAGAATTGATGCTTCCAATTCCGCCATCTCTACCGGATCGAAATATGTACGCGGATTGTTTCCAGCCAGAAGGCTGCCAACACGGATGTTGGTGATTGTTTGATGTTCCATTTTGTATCCCTCTTTGGTTAGTGCCCTTGAGGGATAGACCAAGCCCCCAGGGGGCTCGATGTATCCCCGTTGGGTAATTGGAAAAAGTTGACTACATTTGATTTGCGGAAAGCTTGGAATGAACATCACCGACCAGCTTGGTGAAGTCAATCCAGTTTTCATCGGTCATTTGCTCACCTCATCCACTTTCGCAGACTTGATGCCGGCTTTGAGTATCTTGTCGGCTGCCGAAAAAACCCGCGATGCGCTCTTTTTGCCGAATTCTTCGGATTGCTCCTTTGAACCCAGCCAGCCCTGAATGTAGTCACGACTTTCTTCAAGCCCTGGCAATCCAAGTGTTGCGCAACACAGATAAGCCACCGCTTCAGCTTCAGCCTCCTTGATGTCTTTCCGCATCAAATCGCCGTCCGCCATCTGCGCCTCCTTCGAGTGCATCAGGCAGTGGGCCATTTCGTGGAAAAGCGTCTTCCACGGCATCAGCGCTACGGGAGACACGGAAAGTTGTTTTTTGTTGGGAATGGCATACCCTTGCGTGTTTCCATCCAGCAACTCAAAACGTTGCTCCGTAATTTCCAGCCCGGACAAGGCTTGCGCCTTGTTCCATTCTGGAATCGTCACCTCGTTGGTGTAGTCCGCTCCCTCTGTTTGATCCAAAGAAAACCAGTTGTTTTTCAGCACAAATATCGTGCGTCCAGAACTTCCGGCCTCCCTGGCGTTGTCATTGGATCCGGCACCGTTTTCAACCTCATCAGCAGACTTGGTTTTGACGGTAACAGGCATGACCAATGCAATTGCCTTCTCGCCTTTCTTTACGCACCGCCCCAATTGCTTCCACTTATTGAAGGAAGCGATCGGGGACAGCGGCAGCCCCTTGACGGTCAATTGCAGGGCGGCGAGGATGGCATTGCCAAGGCTGTAATCGTGAAATACCGAATACGCCTCAGAAACCTTTCCGGGGCAGGAAAGTGCATCCGAAAACAACTTGCCCCAGTTGGCGCGATTTGATTTTTCTTGCATGGTGATTCTCCTTTTCATAAAAAAACGGAGACACCATGCCCCTTGCGGGGAAGTGTCCCCGCGTGGGTTAAATTTGCCGGATTAACCGACAAATTGCTTATTACTTATCTCAAGATGCGCGGCAGCATTCAATCCGCTTCACGGTCTTGGGAATCATTACAATCTCTTCGACAACCTTGCAATTCCCGATCAGCTCAATAAAATTATCCCGAATTTCGTCACACGCCTGATCGAACCGGCGAACCAGTTCAACGTGATTACGAAGTTCTGACATCGACCATTCAGAAAAATCCTCATTCTGGTCGATGCTCTTTCCGGGATACACCGACAAGCGTTTTGGTGGCAGCGTGTAATTGACGCGGCCATATTCGCCTTCAGCGCCGCATGCGCCACACCTGTTGCCAATGGTGTAATCCCTGGCAATCACCGCAGCCGTTATCACGCCTTCTGCCGTAGTGTCAGGCATATAAACATAGCGGTAATTTCTTTGGCCGCAGGTACGACAGTGCGACTTGTGTCCAGTCAACTCATACTTGCTGTTGTAAAGGACGAGGTAGCCACTGGATCGCCCATTGGTTCTAATCGTGTATCTCCCACTCATTTCTGAGGTGAAGTCTGCAATTGGCTGGTCGATTTCGTCCCAAAATTCCGTTTGCAGCATGTCGTATGCTGCGTTCGATTGCTCGGAAGTCAGACCCAGTTTGTGCAACTTTATGTTTTGCGCATAGCTTGTCGAGCGATTCCAACTGTTCATTGTGTTGTACCTGTAATGGCCAGCCACAAAATCAATCATC
>DIYV01000009.1 GCA_002429165.1 Gallionella sp. UBA6045
TAGTTGCGCTGACGCTATTCATGGATGCATGACCAAAAACCCAAAGACAAAGACAGGGTAACGCTGATTAAGTCCGTTCGCCCTGAGGTATCGAAGGGTTTGTCAGCTAACCTATTGCTCGATTGCCCAGGGTGAAACGCTGAGCGCTATGCTGAAGTTACCAAGTTTCTTGCCAAGATAGGATACCGCAAACCGAAAACCGTGGTTCGATGTTGCCAAGCAAACGCCGAACACGTCGCCTCTCGCAGCAGGAGAGAGTTGTGTTAACCCTTTTAAACTTCGCACTCGCCACGCCCCCTCCCGGCGGGATAGGGAGTATCCATGTTTCGCTAAACCAACCCGTGACTGATGAGATTTCCATAATTCACGATGCGACTATCGTTAATGCCGCGAAAGCTGAAATCCAGGAGAGACCTTGGGCTCCGTCCCCAATGGCACTGTTAATTCGCACAAAGACTGCACGCCATATTGAACGAGCAGGGTCTAACGTGCTACGATGCCCGCATGAAAAAAGCCCTCGCCAATGATGTTGCGAACAAAGCGAAGCCCGCTGCGAAACGCGCTCGTCTTGCGAAAGTTGTTGCGGCAAAACCCTCATACCAAAAATCGGCTCGCCAAGCTGCATTCAGCAAGGCATCCAGCAACTTGCCAGTAGCAAAAGCGGTCGCACGCGCCAAGCTCATAGCAAAGGTCGATCCCGGCGAATTTCGTATCATTCACATGCCGGGTTAAGCCGTGGTCGCCGGCTACGATTGGTTCCAGCCGAGCGACCTTCCAACATTTTTCCACGCACTGCAAAAAGCATCTCGTCCAGCCATTCTGGTCGGCGGACAGTCACTGACCTTCTGGGTCGACTATTTTAAAATCCCGGTGCCGAAAGCCGACACGCCTTACCTCACGCAGGACGCGGATGTGCTCGCGACAAAGCACGATGCCCGTACTTTCGCGACAGAATTACACGGGACACTCAATATCCCGAAGGCGGACGACCATACGCCCAACACCGCCATCGTCACTTACAAGACACCGGATGGCCGGACGTTGTTCGTTGACTTCATGGGAACGCTGATCGGGATGACGAATGAAGAAATCAGAAAAACCGCCGTCGAATTCGAGCATCCCGATTACGGATTAATACGCGTCCTTCACCCGACGCTGGTACTCAAAAGCCGCATCGTCAATCTGCATCGCCTGCAATCCAAGCGCGACAGCAATGGCATCGAACAAGCGCGTCTGGCCGTGCCGGTGGCAAAGGCATTCTTCGAAAACTACGTTTCGATGGGGCTGGCCGGTAAAAAACCGGACCGTTACCTGATCGATCGTGTCATGTGGCTGGGCAAGCTCGCTCTTTCAGAAGCCGGAATATACGTGTACACACAATGGGGAATCGATGTCATGGCAGCCGCGCCAGTCGATCTGATCGCCAACAAAAAATTCCACACCGAGCATTGGCCACGCCTCGATGAACGCATTCGCGCCAAACGGGGACGGCGGAATCTCATGGGCCAAAAATAAAACGTGGCTCCAGATGGTTCTGATTTTTACAGCACACTCGCCAAAACAATTCGACTCCGGTACATTGGTGGCGGTACATTTTTATTGTCGGGAGCCTGATTGATGTTCGGACGGTACACTTTTTCATTCAGGCTTTATGCCTTGCCGCTTTCAAGGTGCTCCCGTACTATTCCTCTGCGCGATCAACGGATAATTAAAACGCATAACAGTTGACGCGAGTTCCTTTAACTTCGGAACGATCAATCGGCAAGTTTGTTATTTAAGGGGGATAACATGGTTGCAAGCTTCTCTGCTTTTTCTTTGCGCCATTCAGTGCATAGTTTGTCGGCCCCGATATATTTCAAATGAGCGCATCCACACTGCTCCCGCTCGAAACCATTACGCACCGCATCCTGATGCTGCGCGGACAAAAGGTTTTGCTGGATAGCGATTTGGCGGCGCTCTATGACGTGCCAACCAAGCGGTTCAACGAGCAGGTCAAACGTAACCTTGAGCGATTTCCAGCAGACTTCATGTTTCAGTTAACCGAGGAAGAGTGGGAATCTTTAAGGTCGCAAATTGCGACCTTAAAGCCCGGACGCGGCCAACACCGCAAATATATGCCTTATGCCTTTACCGAGCACGGCGCAATCATGGCAGCAACGATTTTGAATAGCCCAAGGGCGACCGAAGTTTCGGTCTACGTGGTGCGCGCATTTGTGCAATTGCGCGAAGTGCTGGCGTCCAATGCGGAATTGGCAAAACGCCTTAATGATCTTGAACGGTCAACAGAAGCAAAGGCGATGCAGCACGACATCTTTGCACGCAACACGCGTGCCCAGCTCAAGCAAGTGTTCGATGCCATCCGCGAATTAATGACCCCGCCTGTGCCGCAGAAAAAACGGCCTATCGGGTTTATCAGCGGCGATGAAAAGCCAAAGAAAAATTGACTGGCATAAGGGAGTTTATGTACGTGCAAAAACAATTCGACTCCGGTATCTTTTGTTCCTATGTGCAATTCCACAACCCACTCGCCAAACAATTCGACTCCGGTACCTATGGTTGACATCAAATGATTTCGTGATTGATACAAACACAGCATAATAGTCATGCACTACCCACAAACCCGACCCGAAAATAAAGACTTCAGGATTCAACAGGCATGACAGATATTCTAAATAAATTCATGAGTGGACTGACTGATGACAACGGTAAAAGCGCCGCATTAGCTGATATTGAATCGATGTTGAGCCGGGTACTGGCAGAGGCTGAGATATATAATCTTGTGATTGATAAACAGCATTCTGATCAATGGGATGAAGAAAATTCAGATGATATCCAGGATGCAATGGGCCGGGACATCATCAACCAATACCATACCGGAAATTCACTCGGCTTAATTGTATTCAATGACGATGAACAGCCCATCCTGCTGATGCATTACAGCAAAACGACTGGCTGGGAAGGGGTCAATATAGACAAAAGACTCCGTCCGCAAATTAAAACCCAAATACTCACCGCACCGCCTGGTGACTGATTCAGTCTTGCTGTCAGTTTTCCAGGGTCGCGGATGACTGCTTCCGCACATTGCGGACTTCAGGAAATATAAAAACTGATGCGATCCTGACCCTTTGAATTGTTGCGCCCCTCAGTCATCATTATCGACACAGCACAACGCGATAGCGTGCCTCGCCGCTCCTCAGTCTTTCGATCGCCTTGTTGATGTCCGTAAATTTGAATTTTTCGATCTCCGGCTTGATCTGGTGCAGGTTGGCGAAATCCAGCATCTTCGCGACCGTGGCGGGGCTGCCCACCGGCGAGCCGGACACGGAACGTTGAGCGCCGATGAGTGAGAACACGCCGATATCCAGCGGCGCCAGCGTCGCGCCGACGAAGTGCAATCTTCCGCGCGGACTCAGTGTGCCGAGGTAAAGATTCCAATCCAGTTTCACGTTGACCGTGGAAAGGATGTAGTCGAATCGGCCTGCCGCGCTGTTGATCTCGTTCTCGTCGCGGGAGTTCAGCGTATGATGCGCACCCAGACTGAGCGCTTCCTTTTTCTTGCTTGCAGTCGAGGTGAAAGCCGTCACTTCGCAGCCCCATGCATTGAGGAATTTCAGCGCCATGTGCCCCAGGCCACCGATGCCGATCACCGCCACTTTGTTCGTAGGTTTGATGTCGAATTGCAGCAAGGGATTGAACACGGTACTCCCGCCGCAGAACAGCGGGCCGGCCGATTCAAGATCGATACCATCGGGGATGGGAAACACGCTGTTTGAAGCGGCGCGCACCTTGTCCGCAAAGCCGCCGTAATGGCCGATGATAGTGGGCTGTGCGTTGGCGCACAGGTTGTTGTCACCCGCGAGACAAAGCGAACACTTGTTGCAATAGCCCGCGTGCCAACCCAGGCCGACGATCTGGCCAACCGTGAGATCCCTGACATGGCTGCCGACCTGGCTGATCTTGCCCACCACTTCGTGACCGGCCACGACCGGGTATGAGCTATTTCCCCATTCGTTGTCGATCACGCTCAGATCGCTATGGCAAATGCCGCAATAGTGAACGTCGATCTCCACCTCCATTGGTTTCAATTCGCCGGGGTCGTACTCGAAAGGTTTGAGTTCGCCTTTGGGCTCGAATGCTGCATAAGCTTTGATCATTTTGTATCTCCTTGAAGTACTTTAGAACAGTGAGTAACAGACGGATGAAAATCAGTGGAGTTTCGTTCGATGTTGAAGTCGGCTCCAATTATGTCACTTTCACACACACGGCATTTCCAGTAAATGAATGAGGTTATATTCAAGTCGTGCATTGTCCTCATGTGATTTGATAACGTTCCCTTAAATAAACTGGGACAGATAACGATTTCAATTCAAAAACATTTCCTCTTGCTTCCAGTTACCCCAACACAAACATCAGCGCCAGCGGAATAAACACCAGCGCCGCCACATTGCCGATCAAAACCATGGATGCAACTTTCTCCGGTTCCTGGGAATAACGCTCCGCAAACATGTAGTTCAACACCGCGGGCGGCAAAGCGCCGAACACGATCAATTGAGCAAACTGGATACCCGTCAAATTCAGGCTCCATCCGATGACATAGGCAAGAGCCATACCGGAAACCGGCCGCAACACGGCAATCAACAAACCGATATGGAATTCGTCCCATGTCATTTGCGCCAGCCGCACACCCAGCGCAAACATCATCAGCGGTATCGAGACATCGCCGAGCATTCGAATCGCCGTCATCAACGGCGCCCACATATGCACTTCGGCCAGGTTAAGACCGAGGCCAAGAACGGTTGCCAGTAGCACCGGCACTTTCCATAAATCCCTTAGTCGTGCCTTGTGGTCCAGGTACCATGCGCCAAAGCTAAAGTGCAGCATATTGGAGACGAGAAACATCACGACGGCCGCCGGCATCGCATCCTTGCCGAACGCAAGCACCGCCAGAGGCAGGCCGAGATTGCCGCAATTGTTGAACATCATCGACGGCACGATGGTCTTGGGCGATGCTCCCGACAGGCGTGCCGCGATCAACCCGACCAGGCCAGATGCGGCAACCAGCAGGAAGGTACCCAGTCCCAACGTGGCGAACTGTGCAATGCGAAAATCGCCGTTTACCAGCACGCCAAGCACCAGCGCCGGCAGGAAGTAGTCCATGTTGAGCTGGTTGGCCACGTCCATTTCAGGCTGATGGCGACGCCCGGCCCACACGCCAACCGATACCACGGCAATGAGAGGGAAAACAATTTCAAAGATGTGCCAGAAAATCATTGCGCAACCAACCCGGAAGTTTCACCACGCGACGAATGCCGATGGGATGCGATCATGAACAGTGCAGTAAACAGCATCACTTTTCCATCGGCGCGGACTGCCCGACGCCCAACGCGGTCAGCACAGCGAACGCTTGAAAGATGGCAACGCCGACCAGTACCGCAGCGAACTGATG
>DIYV01000161.1 GCA_002429165.1 Gallionella sp. UBA6045
TTATCTCTCCTTGTAATACCCCCTCTTGGCTTGCACACTCCTTGCAAGCCATTTTTTTGCCCAGAATATTCCATTACTTTGTCTAACGCAGTCTTGACTGATAAGTATTGCCTGCACTGATGATATGGCAATGCAAATCGTTTGAGTCTGTAAAATACTTGGCGTTGCGCTTTGCATTTTATTGATTATTAAAATTACAAACCCATGACACAACCATTGACTGCAGAACCCTTGAAGCACTCCCACCGGTTTGACGAGGGGAACCCGCTTGCCGAGAAAAGCACGCTGCGCGTAGCTATACTTACCGCAGTCATGATGGTGGTCGAAATTACCGGCGGCTGGTATTACAACTCGATGGCCCTGCTGGCAGACGGCTGGCATATGAGTTCACATACGGTTGCCCTTGGCCTGTCCGTCTTCGCATATGTCTACGCCAGAAAATACGCCCACGATCCGCGTTTTTCGTTTGGCACCTGGAAGATCGAGGTGTTGGGCGGTTATACCAGCGCGATCGTCCTGGTGATGGTGGCTGGATTGATGGTATTCCAATCCGTCGAAAGGCTGATTTCGCCGAGTGCTATCCATTACGACCAGGCGATTGCGATCGCGATCGTTGGCCTGCTGGTCAACCTCGCTTCCGCGTGGCTGCTCAAGGATGGCCATCACCACGATCATGGGCATGACCATGGGCACGCGCATCACGAACATGCACACGGCCATGACGACCATACACAGCATGGCCATCACGACTTGAACCTGCGCTCGGCCTATATGCATGTTCTGGCCGATGCTGCGACTTCGGTGCTGGCGATCATCGCGCTGTTTGGCGGAAAGATTTGGGGGGTAAGCTGGCTGGACCCGGTGATGGGTCTGGTCGGCGCGGTGTTGGTTTCAACCTGGGCCTATGGTTTGCTGCGCGATACCGGCCGGGTGCTGCTGGATGCCGAGATGAATGCTCCCGTGGTTGACGAAATACGCGAGGTCATTGCCGCCTCGCCGATCAGGGTGCAACTGAATGACCTGCATGTATGGCGTGTGGGAAAAGGCAAGTTCGCTTGCATTCTGAGTCTCGCGACGGATAATGAAGTATCGCCGGAGTATTTCAAGCAACAGTTAAGCATTCATGAGGAATTGGTGCATATCAGCATCGAGATCAACCAGTTTGGCGCACAGTAAATATTGTAAGGGGTTTGCATGTCTGAGCTTTCGCGCGATAAGCGCAAAACATTTTTACGCTACCTGCCGTGGTTGGGGGGAGCGGTGTTGCTGGCAGTTGCGGGCTGGTATTTCACGCGTCCCGCGCCGATTCTCGTGCAATTGACCAAGGTCGAGCGCGGGCTGGTGGAGGCCACGGTCAGCAACACCCGCGCCGGCACGGTAAAAGCGTGTCGCCGCGCAAAACTTTCCGCACCGGCGGGTGGTCAGATCGCGCATTTGCTTGTAAGCAAAGGCGACCGGGTCAAAAAAGGGCAGGTGTTGCTTGAGTTGTGGGACGATGATCTGCAGGCTCAGGAACGATTGGCGCATGAGCAACTCGGCACGTCACAGACCCAGGCTCATCAGGCTTGCGTCCAGGCCGATCTTGCTGAAAAGGAAGCGGTCCGTGCGCAGCAATTGAAAGAAAGCGGATTCATATCCGCCGAAGGGCTGGATCAAAAAGTTTCGGCTGCCAAAGTGGCCCGTGCCGGCTGTGAGGCAGCCACCAGCCAGATAGAGCAAAGCAAGTCGCGTATCGCTGTCGCACAGGCCAGCCTCGAGCGCATGGTGCTGCGCGCACCGTTCAGCGGCATCGTGGCGGACATCAGCGGCGAACTGGGCGAGTACGCCACCCCTTCGCCGCCCGGCATCCTGACGCTGCCCGCGATCGACCTGATCGACGACAGCTGCATGTTCGTCAGTGCGCCCATCGACGAAGTGGATGCCGCCAATATCAAAGATGGGCAGGTGGCCCGCATCACACTGGACGCGATCAAGGGCAAGTCTTTTGCCGGCAAGGTCAAACGCATCGCACCCTATGTGCTGGAGCTGGAGAAGCAGGCACGCACGGTCGAAGTCGAGGTGGAATTCGTCCAGCCGCCTACTGCGGAAAACCTGCTGGTGGGTTATAGCGCGGATGTCGAGATCGTTCACGCCTCCCACGAAAATGTATTGCGCATTCCCACGCAAACGCTGATGGAAGGAAATCAGGTGCTGCTGTACGGTGCAAACGGTGTGTTGGAAAAGCGCGCCGTGAAAATCGGCCTGGCAAATTGGGAATACACCGAAGTCACCGCCGGCTTGAGCGAGGGCGACCGGATCGTGTCTACGCTGGATCGCCCCGGCGTGAATGCGGGCGCAAGGGTTCAGCCTGAAGAAAATAAACCTGCTAAATGATCCAACTGGAAAAAGTCAGCCGCAGTTTCACGGTCGGCGATCAGCAGGTCGCCGCGTTGCGCGGCATCGACCTGAACATCGCGGCGGGCGATTATGTCTCCATCATGGGGCCGTCCGGCTCCGGCAAATCCACACTGCTCAATCTGATCGGTCTGCTGGACAGGCCGAGTTCAGGTACCTATAAGCTGGATGGCGGCAACGTCACTGAGCTGGATGATGTGCAACAGGCCAGGGTGCGCAGCGAAAAGATCGGCTTCGTGTTCCAGGCCTTTCACCTGGTGCCGCGCCTCACTGCCGCGATGAACATCGAGTTGCCGATGATACTGGCGGGGATTGCTCCCGCCGAGCGCAAGAAGCGCGTGGAAAAATTGCTGGAGAACTACGGGTTAATGGATAGGGCCGATCACAGACCCGATCAGCTCTCCGGTGGGCAGCGCCAGCGCGTCGCGATCGCCCGTGCCACCAGCATGCATCCCGCCGTGCTGCTGGCGGACGAGCCAACCGGCAATCTCGACCAGACCACCGGCAAGGAAGTGATTGATCTGCTCGAACAGTTGCTCGAACAGAATGTCGCCCTGATCATGGTGACCCACGATCCGGTGATCGGCAGCCGCGCGAAGCGCCAGATACACATGGTGGATGGACAGATCATCAGCGAGACCGGAAGCGGCACATGAGATTGGCAGACGTCGCGCAGTTTGCTTCCGGCAGCCTGCGCGGCAACCCGACGCGTACCTTGCTGATGATACTGGCGATGTCCATCGGCGTGGCGTCAGTGGTGGTGCTCACTGCGCTGGGCGAAGGAGCGCGCCTGTATGTGGTCAACCAGTTCTCCTCGCTGGGAACCAATCTGGTGATCGTGTTGCCGGGGCGCACCGAGACGGCGGGCATCGGGCCCGGCATGTTGCTCGGGCAGATTCCGCGCGAGATCACGCTGGACGATGCCGAGGCGATTTTGCGCAGCCGTGCCGTCAAACGCATCGCGCCTCTGACCGTCGGCACCGCCACACTTTCGCGCGATGCACTGAACCGCGAAGTGGTGGTGCTCGGCTCGACATCCGATTTGCTGGAAGTGCGCCACATGAGCTTGGGTATCGGGAAATTCCTGCCACCGGGCGATATCCACGAGAGCGCTTCGGTGTGCGTGCTGGGTAACCAGATGAAGCGCGAGTTGTTCGGCAACGAGCAGGCTGTCGGGCAGTGGGTGCGTCTCGGCGACCGGGGTTTTCGCGTCATCGGTGTGCTGGGGGAACAGGGTGAATCGATGGGGATGCGCACCGACGAACTGGTCATCATTCCGGTCGCCTCGGCTCACCAGTTATTCAATACCTCTGGCCTGTTCCGCATCATGATCGAGGCAAAGAGCCGTGACGTCATCGATCAGGTCAAGCACGATGCCGAGCAGATCATGTTCCAGCGTCACAATGGCGAAAAGGATGTGACGGTGATCACCCAGGACGCGGTGCTCGCCACCTTCGATCGTATCCTCACCGCGCTGACCTTGGCAGTCGGCGGCATCGCCGCGATCAGCCTGGCTGTCGCGGGAGTGCTCATCATGAACGTGATGCTGATCGCCGTGGCGCAGCGCGTCAAGGAGATCGGTCTGCTCAAGGCGCTGGGCGCACCGGGCCGACAGATACGTGCCCTGTTTTTCGCCGAGGCGGCGTTGCTCTCCGCCGTGGGCAGCGTGGTGGGATTGGCACTGGGTTACGCCGGCAGCATGCTCGTCGGCAAAATATATCCGAGTCTGCCGGTCTCGCCGCCATGGTGGGCGGTGCTGGCAGCCTGCGGCATTGCGATGGGTACGGGCATCCTGTTCAGCGTGTGGCCTGCGCGGCGTGCGGCGCAGCTTGATCCGGTGGCGGCATTGGCGGGACGTTAAGCTATGCTATTCCCTGATCTGATCAAACTGACCACTTCCAGCTTCATCACCTACCGGATGCGCAGCTTCCTCACCGGGCTGGGCATCGCCATCGGCATCGCGGCAGTGATCCTGCTCACTTCCATCGGCGAGGGATTGCATCAATTCGTCTTGGCCGAATTTTCAGAATTCGGCACCAACCTCATCACCGTTCAGCCCGGCAAGACCCAGACACATGGAAGCAGTGTCGGCGTCCTCGGTTCGGTCCGGCCGCTGTCGCTGGATGATGCGGATGCGCTGCGTCATCTGCCCTATGTCGAGAACGTCAACCCCGGTTTGATGGGTAACTCCGATTTGCGTGCCAACGGCAAGACGCGGCGCGCTACCGTGTTCGGCGAGGGGCACGATTTCGCCAAGGCTTTCACGATGAAAGTGCAGAGCGGCAGTTTCTGGCCCGACGCGGATGATGGGCAGGCGCGCGCGCTCGTCGTGCTCGGCACGAAGGTGCGGCAGGAGCTGTTTGGCGGTCAGAATCCGCTCGGCAGCTATCTGCGCATCGCCGGGCAACGCTATCGCGTGATCGGCGTGATGGAGCCGAAAGGGCAGATACTCGGACTGGATATGGATGATGCCGTGTTCATCCCGGCAGCGCGAGCGATGGAGCTCTTCAATCGCCCGGGGCTGATGGAGATCAACGTGAGCTATCGTGCCGGCGCCGACGTGGCTGCCGTGACCCGTGTCATCACCGATCGCCTCAAGGAGCGGCACGGGAACGAGGATTTCACCCTTATTTCGCAGGAACAGTCGCTGGAGGTGTTGAGCTCAGTGCTCGATGTCATCACCTTCGCGGTCGGCGCGCTGGGCGGCATTTCGCTGCTGGTCGGTGCGGTGGGCATACTGACCATCATGACCATGGCCGTCACCGAGCGTACCGCCGAGATCGGATTGCTGCGCGCCTTGGGCGCGCAGGAACGACAGGTGCTGACGCTGTTCCTGGGTGAAGCGATGCTGCTGTCCGCGCTCGGCGGTTTGGGCGGTTTGGTGATGGGAGTCGGCATCGCGCAGGGGTTGCATCTGTTGTTTCCGGCAATGCCGGTTCATACGCCGTGGCTGTTTGCCGTGCTCGCTGAACTGAGTGCGACCAGTATCGGCCTTGCGGCAGGTGTGATGCCGGCACGGCATGCGGCGCGCCTGGATCCGGTTGAGGCGTTGCATGCCGAATAAGCCTGCCAGCTGCGACATTTTCTGCAACGTCATCGACAACTATGGCGACATCGGCGTGTGCTGGCGGCTGGCGCGGCAGCTTGCGAACGGGCATGGTCTCGCGGTGCGGTTATGGGTGGATGATCTGGCCAGCCTGGCGAAACTGTGCCCGGAGGCGGATGTTGCCGCGGAGCAGCAACAGTGCAGGGGAGTGGAAGTTGATC
>DIYV01000087.1 GCA_002429165.1 Gallionella sp. UBA6045
ACGTACATTTACCGATAACCATATGATCGACGCAGACATCCTGCCAGTGCGGCCCCCTGCTAAAGCACGTCCAGCCTTGGTGCACAGGCCGGGCATTGCCTGCATTGTTAAAATGTAAAGAGATGTTCAGTTTCCTGAAAAAAAAATCATCCGGGTCCGACAACGATCAGGGCAATACAGACAAGCCGGGTTCAAGTTGGTTCGCACAACTGAAATCCGGGCTGGCGCGCACCGGCGATCAACTGACCGGCCTGTTCAGCCGTGGCGGGAAAATTGACGATGATCTTTACGAGGAACTGGAAACCATCCTGGTTACCGCCGATGTCGGCCTGAACGCGACCCACGCACTGCTCGCCGACCTGCGCCATCAGGTCAGGGAACAACGATTGAGCGAAGCGTCCGAACTCAAGGAGGCCCTCGCGCATTGCCTGCTCAGGCTGCTCAAGCCGCTGGCGCAGCCGCTGCATGCCGAAACCCATAAACCTTTTGTGATCATGATGGTGGGGGTGAACGGCGCGGGCAAGACCACCTCGATCGGCAAGCTGGCTAAATACCTGCAAGGGCAGGGCTTGTCGGTGTTGCTTGCGGCAGGCGACACGTTTCGTGCCGCTGCCAGGGAGCAGCTGGCGACCTGGGGCGAACGCAACAACGTGACGGTCATCGCGCAGCAGAGCGGCGATGCCGCCGCGGTAATCTACGATGCCGTGCAAGCCGCACAGGCCCGCGGCATCGACGTGGTGCTGGCCGATACCGCGGGACGGTTGACCACCCAGGCGAATCTGATGGAAGAGATCAAGAAGGTGAAGCGCGTCATCGCCAAACTTCTTCCCGATGCGCCGCACGAGGTACTGCTGGTGCTGGACGCCAATACCGGGCAGAACGCGCTGAGCCAGGTCAAGGCCTTCGATCAGGCACTCGGGGTCACCGGTCTGATCCTCACCAAGCTTGACGGCACGGCCAAGGGCGGCGTGATCGCCGCGATTGCCAAGGCGCATCCGATTCCAGTACGATTCATCGGCGTGGGCGAGGGACTCGACGATCTGCGACCCTTTGTCGCGGAAGATTTTGTCGCGGCATTGCTGGGGCTGGAAGAGTGAGAAAATCCTCCCACCCACGAAACGGTTCGACACTTCAATGATTAAATTCGATCAGGTCAATAAACGTTACCCGGGCGGCTATCAGGCGTTGAAGAACGTCTCGTTCGAGATCGCCGAGGGCGAGATGGTATTCCTGACCGGACACTCCGGTGCCGGCAAGAGCACACTGCTCAAACTCATCGCCGCGATCGAGCGGCCCAATCTGGGCAGCGTGCTGGTCAACCACCAGAACGTCGGCGTGCTCAAAAGCCGCGCGCTGCCATTTCTGCGCCGCAACCTCGGCATCATCTTCCAGGATCACAAGCTGCTGTTCGATCGCAACGTGTTCGACAACGTGATGCTGCCGCTGCAGATCTGCGGTTTCGATTACCGCGAAAGCCACAAGCGGGTGCGTGCCGCGCTCGACAAGGTGGGCTTGCTCAAGCGTGAAAAATCCAATCCCATCGCACTGTCGGGCGGCGAACAACAACGCCTGTGCATCGCGCGCGCGATCGTGAACCGCCCGTCCATCCTGCTGGCCGACGAGCCGACCGGCAACCTGGATACCGAATACGCGCAGGAGATCATGGCTATATTCAAATCTTTCCATCAGGTCGGCGTCACACTGCTGATCTCCACGCATGATGAGAGCGTGTTGCAAAATACCAATGCGCGTGTGCTTGCGCTCAAGCAGGGTGAGTTACAGGCATGAGGCATGCATTCGATCAAAATGTAGGCGTATTGCGGCGCATGTTCGCATCGAAGCTGGCAGGAATCTTCAATATCCTGGTCATCGGTATCGCGCTCAGCCTGCCTGCCGGCATGTATGTGCTGCTGCAGAACGCGCAGGGCCTGGTAGCCCAATTCTCCGGCACGCCCCAGATCAGCCTGTTCATGAGCATGGATGCGAAAGCGGAAGACGTAGACAGGCTGCGCAAACAGCTGGAACAACAGCCGGCCATTGCAAGCGTCGAGTTCGTCTCCCGTGCGCAGGCGCTGGAGCAACTCAAACAAAGCAGCGGACTTGCCGACGTGATCGGGAGTCTGAGCCAGAACCCCTTGCCGGATGCCTTCATCGTCCATCCCAAACCAGGCGGAGCCCAGGCGCTGGAGGGGCTGCGCACCGAACTGGCGAAGCTGCCCGGGGTGGAGAAGGCGCAACTCGATTCAGCCTGGGCCTACAAGCTTGAAGCCCTGCTCAAATTCGGGCGGGTGCTGGTGCTGATACTCGCCAGTCTGCTCAGCCTTGCGCTGGTCGCCATCACCTTCAACACCATCCGCCTGCAGATTCTCACCCAGCGCGAAGAGATCGAAGTTTCCAAGCTGATCGGCGCGACCAACGCGTTCATACGTCGTCCCTTCCTGTATTTCGGCGCAATCCAGGGACTGCTTGGCGGCATCATGGCCTGGCTCATCATCAGTATCAGCCTGTTGCTGCTCAACCACCAGTTGGTCGCACTGGTGCAACTTTACGCCAGCCAATTCGAGTTGCTTTCGCTGTCACTGGGCGACAGCCTGACGCTGTTGCTGTTCTCGATGTACCTGGGCTGGCTGGGAGCGTGGTTATCCGTGGCACGGCATTTGTCCCGTATCGAGCCGCGCTGAGCTGCCGTGTCTTGCCGCTGGCACAGTTACAGTACAACGACCAAGCTGGAAGAGGCGGCAGTGCGGGCGATACTGGAGGCGGCACAGCCGGCCATCAGCCAGCGTGGTGAATTTCATATCGTGCTGGCCGGCGGCAACACCCCGCGAAGAATTTATGAAGCCCTGCGATCGGCGGATACCGACTGGTCTTCATGGCATGTGTATTTTGGTGACGAACGCTGTCTGCCGGCCGATCATGCCGGGCGCAATAGCCACATGGCCGCTCAGGCCTGGCTGAACCATGTCGGCATCCCCTCAGCACAAATTCATGTCATCGCGGCGGAAAAGGGCGCCGACATGGCAGCACGCAGTTATGCGCAAATCGTGGACCGCATCGAACAGTTCGATCTGGTATTGCTGGGGCTGGGCGAAGACGGGCACACCGCCAGCCTGTTTCCGCATCACGATCCGGGCAACACGCCGGCTGCGCCCGCCGTCCTTGCCGTTCACGATGCGCCCAAGCCGCCGCCCGAGCGGGTTTCGCTCAGCGCAAACCGTCTTGGCGCCGCGCGTCAGGTCATGTTTCTGGTAACGGGAGAGTCCAAGCGACAGGCCGTGCATGATTGGCGCAATGGAATAGACATCCCCGCCGCGGCGGTCAAACCGGCAGGCGGGCTGGATATTTACCTGGAAGCGGGTCTGCTGGAAAGTGCCGGCAAGACATAAACCGGCTGATGGATTTTCTTCGGCGCTGGATCAGTTTTCAGGTTTGAACAGGCTGGCAGGCGCACTGCGCCAGTATTGCGGCGGTGCGGATATTTGCGCGCCCAGTTCCGCGGCGGCGTGCCACGGCCAGTGCGGGTCATAGAGTATGCCGCGCGCCAGAGCCACCAGATCGGCGCTGCCTTCGGCCACGATGGCTTCGGCCTGCTTCGGTTCGGTGATCAGGCCGACCGCAATGGTGGTCAACCCGGTTTCCTGCCTGATGCGACGGGCAAACGGTACCTGGTATCCCGGTGCGATCGCCACCTGTTGTTTGGGGGACAACCCGCCGCTGGAGACGTGAATATAGTCGCAACCCAGTGTTTTCAGTTCGCTTGCCAACGCCACGGTCTGTTCGATATCCCATCCGCCTTCCACCCAGTCGGTGGCCGAGACGCGCACCCCGAGAGGCTTGTGTTCAGGCCATAAGGCGCGGACAGCCGCAAACACTTCCAGCGGAAAACGCATGCGGTTTTCCGGCGTCCCGCCGTATTCATCGGTGCGCAAGTTGGCAAGCGGCGAGAGGAACTGGTGCAGCAGATAGCCGTGGGCGGCATGAATCTCGATCGCGTCGATGCCAAGCCGGTCGGCACGGCGCGCGGCCTGTACGAATGCGTCGCGTATCCGCTGCAGACCGGCCTTGTCCAGTGCAAGCGGGGCGGGATCGGACTCGTTGAAAGGAATCGCGGATGGTGCGGCCGTTGTCCATCCTCCAGCCTGTTCGGACAATTGCCTGCCGCCGCGCCACGGCACCGCACAGGAAGCCTTGCGTCCGGCATGAGACAGCTGGATCCCGACCGGCATGGACGAATATTGTTTTACCGCTTTCAGCACCCGGGCGAATGCAGCTTCGTTGGCGTCGCTCCATAATCCGGTGCAGCCAGGCGTGATGCGTCCATCCTCCTCGACTGCGGTCGCTTCCATGATCAGCAAGGCGGCGCCGCTGTGCGACAGATGCCCCAGATGCATCAGGTGCCAGTCGCCCACATTGCCGTCCTGTGCGGAGTACTGGCACATCGGGGCGATCACGATACGGTTCGTCAGGGTGAGCTGGCGCAGGTTGAATGGTGAAAAAAGCGGGCTGGTCATGGGTGGAGTTTTCGTTGATTGAAAGCGGCAAAGTATAAGACAGGCCATGCGCGTTTGTATAACAATCAGAAAATCCGTTGTACAGGCAATCATGCGCTGCGGCCCGTGCATTAAATTTTCCCCGGAACTGGCACCAAGCGATGGAGCGGCAAGGCCATTGCACTGGCAGCCGTGATTCTTTACGAAATGCATGCGCCGGACAGCGACCGAATCGATTATTGGATCAGTGTGGCCAAACGCCCGAAGAAATTCATCATCGCTGCGCTATAATCGCATCCAACTTGATATTTTCAGGAAGAAATGGACAAGCAATTGTGCGCAGTCGCGCTGGAATTCAGCCCCATGCACCTGCCGGGAAAATCCCGGTCAATTTGTGCGGGCAGATGATGATCCTGCGTGATTTTTTGAATGAAAATTTTTCAGAATAGAAACTATCCGGCGCATGAAAAGCAACCAGCCAAATGATCCACAACGATGACCTCTCCGCAGAGCCGCGCCCCGATTCTGGTCGGATAATTGCGCCTACTGCCTCTTCCCAGCATGAAGAGGTACTGGAACGCGCGTTACGCCCCAAGCAACTCGATGAGTATGTCGGCCAGGAAAAAATACGCGGACAACTGGAGATATTCATCGAAGCGGCGAAGCGCCGCACAGAGCCGCTCGACCACGTGCTGTTGTTCGGGCCGCCCGGTCTGGGCAAGACCACACTGGCGCAGATCATCGCGCGCGAGATGGGTGTTAATCTGCGCCATACCTCCGGTCCGGTGCTGGAACGCGCCGGCGATCTGGCCGCGTTGCTGACCAATCTCGAACCCAATGATGTGCTGTTCATCGACGAGATCCACCGCCTGTCCCCGGTGGTGGAAGAGATCCTGTATCCCGCGCTGGAGGACTACCAGATCGACATCATGATCGGCGAGGGCCCGGCGGCGCGTTCGGTGAAGCTCGACCTGCCACCGTTCACGCTGGTCGGCGCAACAACCCGCGCTGGCATGCTGACCAATCCGTTGCGCGACCGCTTTGGCATCGTTGCGCGGCTGGAGTTTTACACGCCTGAAGAGCTGCAGCGTATCGTGATGCGCTCGGCCGGCCTGCTGAAGATGAACCTGACCGATGACGGCGCGCTGGAGATCGCCAAGCGTTCGCGCGGCACGCCGCGTATCGCAAACCGTTTGCTGCGCCGCGTGCGCGACTACTCCGATGTGCGGGCGGACGGCGATACGACCCGCGCGGTGGCCGATGCCGCGTTGACCATGCTGGATGTCGACTCGCACGGGCTGGATGTGATGGACAGGAAATTGCTGCTGGCCGTGATCGAAAAATTTCTCGGCGGCCCGGTCGGCCTGGACAACCTTGCCGCGGCGATCGGCGAGGAGAGCGATACCATTGAGGATGTGCTGGAACCCTACCTGATCCAGCAAGGCTATCTGCAACGCACGCCGCGCGGCCGCATGGCCACCGCGATCGCCTATCGCCATTTCGGGCTGGCGGTGGCGAATAATCCTGTTAGCCTGGATCCGGTCAGCGGGGATTTGCCCTTGGGTGTGGCTAAATAATGAGTAAGGTCTAAAAATGAACAAGGTCAAAATTTTTTCAGTGCCGGTCCGGGTATATTTTCAGGACACCGATGCGGGGGGCGTGGTCTATCACGCCAACTATTTGAACTTTATGGAGCGTGCGCGGACTGAGTGGCTGCGCACTTACGGTCATAGCAACGCCGGATTGATGAAGGAGTTCGGCATGGTGTTCGTGATGCGCTCTGTCAAGCTGGATTATCTCAAGCCGGCGCTGCTGGATGATGCGCTGGATGTGACGGCACAGATAAAAGATATCGGGCGCAGCCGCGTCACGCTGTTGCAGACGGTGCGCCGAGGTGATGAGTTGCTGACCGAGGCCGAAGTGCACCTGGTCTGCGTGTCGCTGGAAAGTTTCAAGCCGGTCAGCGTGCCGGAAATATTGCGCAAACAATGGAAAAATTGAACGGGGAACAACCGAAATGGAAGTGACGCAGGATTTGTCGTTTGTGCATCTGGTCAGCAACGCCAGCGTGCTGGTGCAATTGGTGCTGGGCTTGCTGCTGTTGGTGTCATTGATGTCGTGGTGGTATATTTTTCTGAAGATGTTTGCCATTCGTAATGAAATCAGGCTGACCGAAGAATTTGAAGACGCATTTTGGCACAATCAGAATCTGAACGAGCTCTACAAGTATGCAAACAGCAGTTCGTTGCGCAACCAGGGGGCATTGGAACGTATATTTGCCGCCGGTTTTGTCGAGTTTGTGAAGTTGAAAAAGCAGCATGGAGTGGAAGCCAATGCGGTGATGGACGGCACACGCCGTGCGATGCGCGCGACCTATCAGCGCGAGATGGACAGGCTGGAATCGCATCTGGCGTTTCTCGCCTCGGTCGGTTCGGTCAGCCCGTATGTGGGGCTGTTCGGTACGGTGTGGGGAATCATGAATGCATTTCGCGGGTTGGCAAACGTGGGGCAGGCAACGCTGGCTCACGTTGCGCCCGGTATTGCCGAAGCTCTGGTGGCGACTGCGATGGGATTGTTTGCTGCGATTCCCGCAGTGGTGGCTTACAACCGCTACGCGCATGAGATCAATCGTCTTTCCACGCGCTTCGACAGTTTTACCGAGGAGTTTTCGAACGTGCTGCAACGCCAGCCATGAAAACACCTCTGAAAACCTACTGCGCTGGCGGTTGGCTACGTTGCTCGCTGCTCGCTCTGTCGCCTACCAGCGCGGTATGTCTCTGTCGCTGTGCGTCTCGCGCCTTGCCAGCCATCCCGCTCGCTACGGATTTAAGAGGTGTTTGTGAAATCTAACCGTCGTACCAGCAATCGCCTGATGAACGAGATCAACGTCGTGCCCTATATCGACGTGATGCTGGTTCTGCTGGTGATCTTCATGGTGACCGCCCCGCTGATGAATCCCGGCCAGATCGATTTGCCCAGCGTGTCCAAGTCGCTTGCCCCGTCGCCTGCCCCGCTTGAAGTCATCATCAAAAAGGACAACACGCTGGCGTTGCGCGATCACGCCAGGGGCGGCCTGGAAAGCCGCGTGTCGCGCGATGAATTGATTGCGATACTGAAAGCCAGGCAGGCAAACAAGGCGGACCAAGCGGTGGTGATCTCCGCGGACAAGAACGTGCGCTATGAAGAAGTCATCAATGTGATGGATGTGCTGCAACAGCAACATATTCAGAAAGTCGGTTTGTTGACGCAAGCCAGGTAATGAGCGCAACGGTCTATTACGAACCCAACAAACTGCCCGCAGGGATTCTTGCCCTGCTGGTGCACAGCATTTTTTTTGCGCTGCTGTATTTTGGCCTGAATTGGAACAGGCACGCCTATTTGCCCGCGACGATGACTGTGCAGTTGTGGTCAAGTTTGCCGGACGAGGTTGTGGCGCCACCGGTCATTCCCAAGGCCGAGGAGGTTGTGCCGCCGCCCCAGCCGGAAAAAATAGTCCAGCCCGACATTGTGATCCCGGAGAAAAAGAAGCCCGTTCCGGTTCCCGTCGAAGTGCCCAAGCCCAAACCGGAAATTAAGAAAACGGCTCCGAAAGCCGCCAAGGTGGCCAAACCTAAATCTGACACACCTAAACTTGGCAAACAAAACGCGGAAGCACGCCGCATTGCCGAGCAACAGGCCGCACTGCAAAAGGCGGAGCAGGCAAGACAGGCGGAACAGGCTGCGGCGATTGGTCGGGTGGTGGATGAGTACCAGGCTAAAATCCAGGCCAAGATACGCCGCAATATCGTGATGCCACCAAATGTGGCGAACGATGCGCGCGCCGAATTTATGGTGACGTTGTTGCCCGGCGGTACGGTGCTGAACGCTGTGCGGTTAAAATCCAGCGGCAATACGGCGTATGACGATGCGGTGGAGCGCGCGATCCTGAAATCCGATCCGCTGCCATTGCCGCCGGATGCGACTTTGTTCTATCGATTTCGTGAACTGGATATGGTTTTCAAACCGACCGAATAACAGGGGGTGATTATGGTATTGCACGTTTTAAGAGGCATGGTTGGATTGCTGTTGTTGGTGCAGGCATCAATGGCCAGTGCTGCATTGAGCATTGAAATAATCGGTGCGGGCGAACACCAGATACCGGTGGCAATCGTGCCGTTCGGCGGGGATGAAAATCTGTCACTATCCATCAACGCGGTGATTGTGGGCGACTTGCAGCGCAGCGGATTATTCCGGCTGATCGACCCGCTTGGAAAATCCCCGCATCAATTGGCGGATGTCAGCTATCCGGACTGGCAGGTGCGCGGCGCGGATGCACTGCTGATCGGTTCTGTTGCATTGCAACCCAATGGCCGCATTGAGGCAAGTTTCCGTCTGCTGGATGTGGTCAAGCAGACTCAGCTGGTCGGCCAGTCAGTCTCGGCGAATAGTAATCAGATGCGCGCGGTCGGGCATCGCATCTCGGATCTGATCTACGAGAAATTGACAGGCGACAAGGGTGTGTTCAGCACACGTATCGCCTATGTAAACCGGCTGGGGAAAAAACAATACAGATTGATAGTCGCGGATAGCGACGGCTACAACGAACAAAACGTGCTTGAGCAAAGCGAGCCGATCATGTCGCCGGCCTGGTCGCCGGACGGCAGCCACCTTGCCTATGTGAGTTTTGAAACCGGGCATGCCGTGGTGTATGTGCAATCGCTGTATACCGGTCAGCGCGCGGTGCTGGCCGACTTTCGCGGCAGCAACAGCGCGCCGGCCTGGTCACCGGATGGCAAACAATTGGCTGTCGTGTTGACGCGCGATGGCAGCTCGGAAATTTACCTGGTACGGCCGGACGGCAGCGGGTTGCGCCGCATCACTTTCAGCGGGGCTATCGATACCGAGCCGAATTTTTCCCCGGACGGGCAATCTCTGCTGTTCACCTCGGATCGCGGCGGCAGTGCGCAAATCTATACGACGCAGGTGGCGGGTGGACCGGAGCAGCGTCTGACTTTTGGCGATGGCAACAATTTTTCACCGCACTACAGTCCCGATGGCAAAGGCTTTGTGTACACACATTTCGTAACTGGCCAGTTCTTTATCGCCACGCAGGATTTTCAGAGCGGGCAGGTGGAAATTCTCACACTGGGCGGTTGGGAGAAAAACCCCAGTTTTGCACCCAACGGAAAACTTATCCTGTTTGCCAGCGAAGCACGCGGCCGTGGTATATTAGCAACCGTATCCAGCGATGGTCGTGTACAGCAGCATATGTTCACGCAAAGCGGTGATGCCCGCGAACCGGTGTGGGGGCCACATCTTTAACCTGTTTTTAATAAGGAGAAATACAATGAAGAAACTCTTGATCAGTATTGTTCTGGCAAATTTGCTGGTAGCCTGTGCCAGTCAGAAACCGAAAGAGCCCGAGGCTGTTGCACCTGCTCCAGTGGTTGAAACACCTGCACCCGCACCTGCACCCATGGTCGCTGTTGATCCGCTGAATGACCCGGCCAGCATTCTGTCCAAGCGTAGTGTCTATTTCCCGTTTGATGTCTCTGCAGTGCAGGAAGCAGATAAGCCAATCGTGGAAGCGCACGGGAAATACCTGAGCGAGCATCCTGACCGCATGGTTCGCGTTGAAGGCAATGCGGACGAACGCGGCAGCAACGAGTACAACCTGGCTCTTGGTCAGCGTCGTGCTGAAAGCGTGAAGAAGATGCTTGAACTGGGCGGTGCGAAGGCCAGCCAGATCGAAACCGTCAGCTACGGCGAAGAAAAGCCGGTATGCACCGAGCACAATGAGGCATGCTGGAAGCAAAATCGCAGGAGCGACATCAAGTACCAATAAGGTAACAGAATGTAACAATGCTGATGCACCGCGCGCTCTTGTTGCTGAGTCTGTGTCTGGCCATTCCCGCGCAAGCGGGAATACTGGAGGACGACCAGGCACGTCAACAGATCAAGGAACTTGGGGTTCGTGTGCTGAAGCTGGACGATACCATCCAGCTTCAGACGAAATCCATGCTGGATCTGCAAAGCCAGATCGACGCACTGAATGCTGAAGTCCGCACACTGCGCGGACAGAATGAAGAAACAACGCACGGCCTGCAAGATGCCGAAAAGCGCCAGAAGGATTTTTATGTGGATTTGGATACGCGCGTGCGCCATTTCGAATCCGAAGATCAAGCTGCCAAAGCTGCTGCTGCCTCAGCCGTCAAAGCAACTGTTCCAGCTGCGGAAGCATCCGGAGCGGTTTCCGAGGATCATGCATTCGCGGCCGCATATGGATTATTTAAGGCAGGCAAGCATGCGGATGCGATCAAGTCATTTCATGACTTTCTCAAGAAGTACCCCGATTCGATACATGTGCCCAACGCGAATTATTTCCTGGGCAATGCCCAGTTTGCAGTCAAGAATTATCGCGGTGCGCTGGATACTTACCAGGGCTTGATCAAGGTCTATCCCGACACACCCATAACACCCGATGTATTGTTTAAAATTGCGGAGTGCCTGCATGGCTTGAAGCACGATATTTCGGCGCACAAAACGCTCAAGACACTCATCGCCAAATATCCCTCCAGCAAAGCAGCCGCCAAAGCCAGGAAGCTGCTTGCTGCAAAAAAGTAGTTAATATGTCGAAAGTTCATTCAGATTCGCAACTGCGAGTCAGCGAAATTTTTTATTCGCTGCAGGGCGAAACCAGCCGCGTCGGTCTGCCCACGGTATTCATACGCCTGACCGGTTGCCCTTTGCGCTGTGTCTACTGCGACACGACTTACGCTTTTACCGGCGGGCAAAACATGAGTCTGGCCAACATACTCCAACAGGTTGCGGAATATGGTCCGGGCTACGTGACCGTCACCGGCGGAGAACCATTGGCGCAAAAAAATTGCCTGCCCTTGCTGGGTGCCTTGTGTGATGCGGGTTATGAAGTGTCATTGGAAACCGGCGGGGCACTGGATATCAGCGGCGTGGATGCGCGAGTGATGCGCGTGGTCGACATCAAAACCCCGGCATCCGGTGAAGCGGCAAAGAATCGCTGGGAAAATCTGTCATTGTTGACCCGGCATGACGAAATAAAATTCGTGTTGTGCGACGAGAGCGATTATCAATGGGCGAAGCAAATCCTGCAGCAACACCAACTTGCCGGGAAATGCGCGGTGTTGTTTTCGCCGGTTCACGGCACGATGGATGCCACCCAGTTGGCTAACTGGATATTGCGCGATCGCTTGCCGGTCAGAATGCAGTTGCAACTGCATAAGCTGTTATGGAACAACACTCCGGGACATTAATGAAGAAAAACGCAGTGGTACTTTTGTCGGGCGGAATGGATTCCGCAACTGTGCTGGCGATGGCGCGCGCACAGGGTTACATCTGCTACGCATTGAGCGTGGATTACGGGCAACGCCACCATGCCGAACTGGTTGCCGCGCAGCGCGTTGCGCAAATGCTGGGGGCACATGAACACCGGGTGGTGCACATCGACCTGACCGGCTTTGGTGGTTCCTCGCTGACGGATGACAAGATCGCGGTGTCGCAACATCCCACCGAGGGCATTCCGCTGACCTATGTGCCTGCGCGCAACACCATCATGCTGTCGCTGGCCCTGGCCTGGGCCGAGGTGCTGCACGCGCAGGACATTTTTATCGGCGTGAATGCGGTTGATTATTCCGGCTATCCGGATTGCCGTCCCGCCTACGTTGAGGCTTTTGAACGCATGGCGAATCTCGCCACCAGAGCGGCGGTGGAAGGGCACAGACTTACCGTGCATGCGCCGCTGATGATTATGAGCAAGGCAGAAATCGTGCGCCAGGGTAATGCGCTGGGCGTTGATTTTGCGCAGACGGTTTCATGCTACCAGGCTGATGAATCGGGACGTGCCTGTGGTGTTTGCGATGCCTGCCGTTTGCGCCGCGCCGGCTTTGCTGCTGCCGGCGTGGATGACCCGACAATGTATCGCTTGACATAAAATTTAAAATTCTTCACAGGGTATTTTGCGTTGACAGGGTGAGCTATATCCGTATAATTCGCGCTCCTTTGCGATGGGTCGGTAGCTCAGCCGGTAGAGCAGCGGACTTTTAATCCGTTGGTCGCGAGTTCGAATCTCGCCCGACCCACCATCTTGCAAATGAGCCTGTATTTTCCCCGTGTTTCATGCCGCTTTAGCTCAGTTGGTAGAGCAACCGCCTTGTAAGCGGTAGGTCGTCAGTTCGAATCCGACAAGCGGCACCA
>DIYV01000076.1:0-4257 GCA_002429165.1 Gallionella sp. UBA6045
CGAATAAATCTGCGTTTCCCTAATGATGCCGATGAAATACGACGGACTAAAACATCACAAGCCTGTGCATCAGTTTCTGGGAACAACATCACAAATTCATTACCGCCCGCCTTACTGTGCGGCTGCGCTGTCAGCTTTGACACCGGAGGCCGGTGCTACAGACTTTGTCCGATAGTCCATATTCAAGGTCAGGTCTGGATCATTTTCGATCAGATTGATTTTGTTCATGGAGTCTTCATCCCTTACCCGCAGATTTTTAACGACCCGGGGGGTAATGATGACAACCGTTTCGGTATTGCTCACTGTCTCGGTATTCTGCGAAAACAAGGCGCCGATGAGCGGTATGCTGCCCAGCAGCGGCACCCCCACTTTGCCGGTGGTGATGTTTTTCTTGATCAATCCCCCGATAAAAACCGATTCGCCATCTTCACAAAGCAGCTCGGTAGTCACTTCCGTGCTCTTTTTGGCGGGGATGCCTGCATTGAGCGTGGCCGAACTCACTTCAGGGTGAACTTTCAGCATCACTCGCCCCAGCTGATCGACGGAAGGCGTGACCCGCAGAATCACCCCGGACTCGAGAAATTGCACACTCTGAGTGGTTACCTGATTGATGGTGGTCGTCACCAGATATCCGGTGCTATTGCCGATAACGACTTTGGCCTCCTGGTTTTCCATTGCCAGAAGCTTGGGCGCGGACAGCGTGCGCACACGATTTTTGGTGGCTTGCGCTTCAAGAAACAACTGCAGATTTTTGTTCGCCAGGCTGTAAAACAATCCGGGCATTACCGGCCCCCCTGCGACGCTGCCTGCAGTCAGGCCGGTGGTGCCGAAACTTCCGTTCGCACCCGAAGTTGAACCGAACACCTTGGTCCAGTCCACGCCATATTGTTCCCCGTCATCAAGGGTGATTTCAAGTATCTTTGCCTCGATCAGCACCTGTTTAGGCTCCGCGTCCAGCGCCATAAGCAGTTTGGCATCCCGATCCAGAAATTCCGGGGTATCCTCGATGACGATCATCTGCCTGTCGATGAGCGGCGTGATTTTGCCATAGCGTGACAGATATTTCGTGAGGATGTCAGCCACCTGCTTGGGATCGGAATACTGCACCTTGAAAGTGCGCAGTTGCATCAGGCCCCCTGGGTGATCCAGGCCGACTTCCTTGCGGTCCACGATGAAATAGTCGCCATTGCGAAGTTCCACGGAATAGCCTGCCGCCTCGGCAACCCGGTAAATCGCATCATGAACACTGATGTCGTATAGATTGACCGAAACCACTCCGCTCACAGACTTGTCGAGGACGATGTTGACCTTGTCCTTGCGGGAAAGGATATCGAACACCTCCTGTATAGAGGCATCCTTGAAATTCAGCGTCACCCGTTCGGATTCTTTTGTTGGCACGGCATTTGCCGTTTCCGCCCGGCAGATCGCACTACCCAGCAACAATTGACAGAGAAATGTGGTGTAAACCGCGCATTTGATCATGTTCATTGACTGCCTCGCTGATTGACTGATGTTAAGGATGGCATATCCATGTCTATTACCACCCATTTTCTTTTCTTCTTGAATATCGCCACGTGATCCCGAACCCTGATCAGGCGGAATCCATCTTTCTCCTCGCCTATCCCGATGATCGTGCCATTCAGATTTACCAGCGATCTTTTGCCGTCGACTATCACGGCGAACAATTTCGGATGCCGCCTGTTGCCGACTCCGGATGTGGATGTGCCGACATTGAAAGGACGAGCGAATATATCGTGCCGCAGCGGTTCCGCGCTTACCGCTACGGGCGACAGAACTGTTGCAAGGATTATCCCGCCAAGAAGATGAAGCCGCGCGCTCAATTGACCACCCGCGAGAATCTGAGCGGTCGATACAGCGCGATCTTCAGCGACACATCCACCTTGTGCGGTTCGTTGGTAAATTTCATGTCAAACTCGGTGGTGGTGGCATTATTGCCCAGCGTTTTTCCAAAATCCAACATCCATGCGCACAACTGCAGATAGGGGCCATTTGCCGTGATTTCGAACGGAACCTCTTCGAATACAGAAACCTGTTGTCTTTTCAGCGGCTTAACCCCGTAAAGTTTCACGCCATGCTCGGTTGCCGAACGGTCCAGCATCTCGATCAGTGATGCCGCCATCTTGTCGTCAGAGGCAGGCGTGCGCAGTTCGCCGCCGAGTTTTTCGGTCAGCTGCTTGAGCTCGATGGTGAGTTTTTCCAGATCACTGGTCTGATTCGAAGCCAGTTTCAAAGTCGACTCCAGTGATGCCCGGGTCGCGATGATGTGCCGATATTCCGCATACGGCTTGCGCAAAACCAGCATCCAGCCCTCCAGCGCCAGCGAACCGACAATCAGCACCATGATGGCTATGACCAGACGGGGATTCAACTTGGAGATTGCATCAACCAATTTGTCCATCATGGCTGCGCCTGCACTTTCTCGTCCAGTTGCAGAGACAGTTTGTAATCCACCACTTGAATGTTGGTATAGCTGCGCGTGCTGGTATCGATCAGCCGCAGATCGGTCACCGCAGCCTGATTGCCCAGATTGCGCATGAATTCGGCCAGCTTGGTATGGTTCATCGCGTGACCGATCAACTCGGCGCCATGCTCAATTTCCAGTGGTTGTACCGCATCGTTTGGCACCGCGATGATGCCTGAATTGACCGCGCCGGGGGCCTGCAGCTTGCCCGTGCGATTGCGGCGCATGAAATGCAGACTGTCGAGCCAGACACCTTCAATATAAGCGCTGTCGATTGACCGCAGGAACTGTGCGACGCGATCGCGACCGCGCAGCTTGTTCAACGCGGCCAACTGCTGTTCAGTCACCTGCTTCTGTTGCCGGAATTCTTCGGTCCGGGCTTTATTCTGCTCTATCACCTGCTCCTGCTGTTCGAGGCGGACGACCTGCACGTTTTCGCGCCATATCAGGTAACCCAGCAGCATCATGGTCAATCCGATGCAGCACAGCACCACTACGCACGCCACGATAAATCGGCGTAGCAGGCGTCGGCCAGAGAGACCTTGCCGGTAACCACCGGGGATCATGTCCATTTCACTCATTGGTGGCCACCCCCCGCAAAGCCAGCCCGGTCGTCAATGCAATCCCGGCTACCGCGCCCAGGCCCGCCTCATGGGGATTGCCGTGTTTCGATTCGAAGACCATCACCGGGTCGAGAATCTCCACCGGAATCTTCAGTTTTTCCCGCAGAATGTTCAGTATCCCCGGGTAGCATGCCGCCCGGCCGGAAAGAAAAATCTGGTCTACCGATTTTCCGCGTGTTCTCGAGGCCATATAAACCAGCGTCTTGTTGATCTCCTGCAACAGCGGGGCGATCTCCGGCCTGAGCACCTGCGCCACCATCTGGCTGGCCTCATCCGGACTGCCGTTTTCTATTGATAGCGGGGCATTTTTTTCGTATAGCAGGCGTATCGCCAGTTCTTCCGGCATGTTCAGTACCTGTTTCAGGCACGCAAGCATGCGGTTTTCGGAAAACTCCACCGCACGGTCCAGCATCAGGCGGCGCCCCCAGATGACCGTCAAAAAGCTCGAATCGGCACCAAAATTGACCAGCAGCACATTCGGCAACCGCGGAAATTCCGCCGAGTTGAGTGCCCCCACATAGCTGACCAGACGGGCCAGTGCCGCCGGGCCGATATCCAGCGCGTCGACTTCCAATCCGGCGCCGGTCAGCATATTGAGGTAGGCCATCACCTTGTCGCGCGGTGCCAGTGCCACCAGCGCATCGCGCTTGCCGGCATCGGTTTCTTCCTGACGCAGGGTCATGAAATCGACCACCATGCCATCCAGGTCGCCTTTCAGGCGCTCGCGCAGTTCGGCCACGATCGCCGTGGCATCCGCTTGGCCTTCGCCACATCGATACGAAACCGTAATGATCTTGATCTGGTCGTTGGGCAGACACGACACCACGTGCTTGCCCTTGAAAGGTTGCAGCGCATAGGCCTGCTTCAATAACAATTTCAGCCGTTGCGGATGCTGTTGCAGTTCTTCACGCGGACAAGGATAAGGCAACGAGGCGATCGCCCGTATGCCGGGTCTGCCAGCCACCAGTTCCATCTGCACCAGGTTCAGCCGGTCCGGCCCCATTTCCAGGCCTATCGCAAAAACCTTGCCTGCCTTGGGTAACAGGGCAAGCAAGCTGTCCATTGCCGGCTTGAAAAGTGTTTGCATATACATGAGGGTCAGTGTGGATGAATTTATTATAGGCTCAATAGGTAATCACCAGTTGCGGCTGG
>DIYV01000076.1:4518-6944 GCA_002429165.1 Gallionella sp. UBA6045
TTCGGGATGATGCCGTCGACCCATTCCTGCGCAAGGGCGGTCACGTCCCACTCCACCCAACCCGAAGTGAACGTGCTGCTGAGGGTCGCGCTCGCCGCAGCGGCTGCGAAACAACCGCCGAAGCCGCCACACGTCCAGCTGTTGCTGCTGCCGTCGGCCGATTTCCAGCTCGCGCCGCTTTCCGTCCAGGGTGCGGTTACCGGCTTCACCGTAAGGATCGAATTTTGCGGGTTGGTGAACGACCCGGTGAACAGCCTCAAGGTCGCGCCCTTGAGCAAGGTGCCCGCCGCGATGCTGCTCAGGTCGAATTGCACCAGCCCGTACCCCACCTTCGTTGCGTTGTGGGTGGCCGTGACCGAGACCGTGAACGATGTCGAGTTGCCGTAGTTGGAGTTTGGTTGGGCCTCGTTGATCCAGGTATCCTGACTCGCCTGCAGGGTCACGCCGGTCACGGGCGGCACCCAGCCGCACGGCGGCAGGAAGCTGACCGTGAACTTCGGTCGCAGCGTGATGCTCAACATTTCGTCGCTGCTCACGAACGCATCGCTGGTGCCGGCGGTGGTCGCCACCAGCGCGATGCCGTAATTTGGCCGGGTTCCTGCGATCCACGCGGCCGTCTGGGCAGCCAGGTCCCAGGTGGCCCAAGTGTTGTTTGGCGGCAGCACGATGGCGACGCCCGTTGCCGGGTCGTAGTCGCCGCCTGCCTTCGCCCAGGAGTTGACCCCGTCGTAGGTGTTCCAGGTCGCGCCCGACCCCGCCGCACCCGTTCCTTCGGTCCACGAATTGGTCACGCCAAAGGCGCTCACATTATCGTTTCCGCCGGTCGTGTGATAGAGAGAGAGCTGCGCGGACAGGATGGTGCTGTCCGCGGGAATGTATGAGAGGTCGAACTGCAGCAGCGCTACGTTCTGCGCGGTTGCGATCTTCAGACTGGTGTCTGCTCCATAGTTGGCGCTCGGGCTGGAACTGCGGATGTAGGTGTCCATTCCTATGGTGCCGGGCTGCAGGGAGAGTGTATTCGGCGTGGTCTGGTGCATGACGACGTTCGCTCGGGTCAGCGAGGCGCTCGCGCCACTGGCCGTTACGCCGGACGCGGTCAGCGTGACCGGCGTGCCGGTCTTCGGATTGACCGTCGCGGTAAAACTGCCGGCGCCAAACGCGGTCGTGCCGAGGTCAGTGTAGCCGCCGGTGCAGTTATTTCCCTGTGTTATCGCATTGACCGCCTGCAGGCCTGCCTCGGCGGTATAACGGGCGCGGTCTGCATCGCTCTGGCCGGCGATCATCTCGGTATTCATGCCATTGTCGCGGTTGAGCAGAAAGGCGATGGCCGCGATCAGGCTCATCGCGAGGATCACCGGCAGCAGCGTAAAGCCGGCCATGTTGACAGCGCGCGGGTTCACTGCGTGCCCCCGCCCAGCCGGACGCTGGAAGAAAGGGTGACTGTGCTGCCGGCATTGGCCAGCGTCAGACTGATCACGGCGGCAGGCCGCGGCCCGGGGCCAATGGCCGGTAAAAAAGTGGTGACGTTGCCGGCAAGCACCGTCGTGCCGCCACAGGCAGGGTCGGGAAACGTGGTCTCGATCAGCTGGTTGGCGGCATTGAGGCAATACATCACGGGTGCGAACCAGTCGCCGGTGTTAGTGGTATTGGCGGCGAGAGGGGTCAATATCTTTGATGCGGTCGCGCGTGCCTGGTCGGTGATGCGTTCCAGCGCGAAGCGGCCTTGATAGGCCAGTTCGTTGCTACCGCGCCCGGCAGTCTGTGCGTCCAGCCCGAGCTTGACCAGCCCGTTGATGGCGGCCAGAATAATGGCGCCTATCAACGTAACGAGTACCAGTTCAATCAGGGTCATGCCGCGCTGGGATGAATGGTTGTACTTCATCATTGCCACCACCTGCCGGCGAGCGTATTCAGTGCATTGGCACTGCCATCGGCCGCGTAATAGACACTCACATAAAGCAAGCCGGTATCGCTGCTGCTCAGGGCGTTGGTGGCGGCATCAAAACGGTACAGCACCACTACGCGGCGGTCAGCTGCGCCGGAACCATCCGAAAACGTTGTGCTGACTGAGGTAGTGGTGTTGCCGCCGGCCAGATAGGTTTCGGCGTTGAGTGCGCTATAGGGCTGACTCAGTACTCTTTCCATCTTGCTGCGCAGCAAGAGCTGCCGCGCCGCAAGGTTGCCGGTGCTGCCGGAAATCGCCGTGCTGAGCGCCTGCATGGCGGGCACCAGCAGGATGCCGAGCAGCACCACCGAGAGCAATACCTCGGCGTAGGCAAAACCGGACTGTACCGAAGGATTAAAGGTGAGCGTTTTTTTCATGATAAAACTTCAAGGCAGGCTGACCAGCCCGGTCGCCTCGTTAAGGCTGACGGTAATGCTCTGTCCGCCATAACTCAGCAACACGCCGCTGTTGGGCTGGAGTG
>DIYV01000119.1:0-3457 GCA_002429165.1 Gallionella sp. UBA6045
GTTCTTTCGATCGCCAGACCATAGCTGATGGTCTGATCCTCGCCTATCGGCACACCAAAACGTACGCCACTGCCCAGGGTATGCGACGAGTATTGGCTGACTGCCGTGGATTGCGAATCGCTGTTGCGCTTGTACAGATCAAAACCGCGACTAACACCATCATCGGTGAAATAGGGGTTGGTGTAGGAAACCGAGTAGATCTGATTAACCTTTCCGGTGTTGATTTGAGTGGAGAGGAAGTTGCCGGAGCCGAACAGATTAGCCTGCGTCACACTGCCGGTCAGAATCAGACCCTCGCCGCTCGAGAAGCCCGCACCCACTGAAATGCTTCCGGTCGATTTTTCCTTGACCGACATGTTCACATCGACCTGGTCTGCGGTGCCCTGCACCGGAGGAGTTTCGATATTGACCTCGGAAAAGAAATCCAGTTTGTCGACGCGCTGCTTGGATTTTTTGATTTTTTCCACATCGAACCACTCGTTTTCAGTCTGCCGGAACTCGCGGCGTATCACCTCATCGCGGGTTTTGTTGTTTCCCGATACGTTAATGCGGCGAATATATACGCGCTGACCGGGGTCCACGACAAAATCAAATGCAACCTGGTGCGTGGTCTTGTCGATTTCCGGAATGGCATTCACATTGGCAAATGCGTAACCATCCTGCCCCAGACGCTCTCCGATTTTCTTGCTGGTTTCACTCATCGCCTTGCGTGAAAAAGTATCTCCGGCTTTGACCTGCACAAGCTTTTCGATTTCCGCTTTCGGTACCAGCATATCACCGGATACATTCACCTTGGAAACGGTATATTTCTCGCCTTCAGTGAGATTGATCGTGATGTAAATATCTTTCTTGTCCGGCGTGATCGAAACCTGGGTTGAATCAATATTGAATTCCAGGTAGCCGTTGTCCATATAGAACGAACGCAGCGTTTCCAGGTCGGCGGAAAGTTTTTGTTTGGAATACTGGTCGTTGCTGCTGAACCAGGGAAACCAACCGGGCGTGCCAAGCTTCATCAGGTCCAGCAACTCGGATTCCGGGTAGACATGATTGCCGATCAGATTGATCTGTTTGATTTTCGCAACCTCGCCCTCGACAACATTGAACACAATGCTGACCCGGTTGCGTTCCAGTTCAGTGACTGTGGTCGTCACCTTGACGTCATATTTTCCACGCGCGATATACTGGCGTTTCAGTTCCTGGGTAGCCTTTTCCAATGCGCCTTTGTCGAAAATTCGCGCTTCGGCTAGCCCCGCATACTTCATGCTTTGCTTGAGCTGGTCTTTGGGAAAGTCCTTGGCCCCATTTATCTCGATACTTGCAATCGTGGGCCTTTCCACCACCTGCACGATCAATACTCCGCGGTCGACTTTCAGGCTAACATCCTTGAAAAATCCCGTGGCATACAAGGCATGGATCGCCGCTTCGCACTGCTCGTTATCCATCGTGTCTCCGACCTTGACGGGCAGGTAGCTGAACACCGTTCCGGCGTCGGTACGCTGAATACCCTCGACTTTTATGTCTTTGACGGTGAAAGGCTCGATTGCCCAGGCGCGCGAGATACAGAGCAGGAATATCAATCCCGCCAGTTTTTTTATGTACATTATTTAGCCTGAAACAAAGCGATTAATATCGTTATATATAGCAAAAACCATCAGCGTGCCAAGCAGCGCGATGCCTATCTTCTGGCCGAACTCCCAGGATGTTTCCGAGACCGGACTACCCTTGACCAATTCGGCGACATAATACAGCAAGTGTCCGCCATCCAATAACGGGATGGGCAACAAATTCAACACACCGAGACTGATGCTGATCAACGCGAGGAAGCTCAGATAAGCCACAACGCCCATTTTTGCAGACTGTCCCGCGTAATCGGCGATCGTGATCGGGCCGCTGATATTTTTCATCGACACCTCGCCTATCACCATCTTGCCCATCATTTCCAGGCTGATGGCTGAAGTTTCCCAGGTCTTGCGCAGAGACTGGGTCAACGCTTTCAGCGGGCCATAACTCACCTCGGTGAACATCGCTTTCCATGCGGCATCATCCACTTCCGGTCCCGCGCCGATCTTGCCGACTGTCTTGCGGGTGCCCGGCCAAGAGTTGTTCGGACCGGATTCGACAACGGCTTGCGGAACCACCGTGATATGCAATGTCGATTCGCCGCGCTGGACATCCAGCAGCACGCTTTGAGCAGGATGCGCTCGTATCACTTCCACCAGATCCATCCAGTTCACCAACGCTGCACCATTGGCGCTCAGAATATGGTCGCCGCGTTGCAGGCCGGCGCGTTGTGCCACACTGTCAGCGGCAACATTACCAATGACAGGCTGGACAACAGGCTGATAAAGATGCAAACCGAGCTTGTCGAGAAAATCGCCATCCAGATCCTTTGCTTCCAGGCCGCTGATGTCCAGCGAATGAGACAACGGTGTGCCGCTGGCACTTTGCGCTTCGATTGTGACCCTGCCGTGATTCAATGCCTGTCCTGAACCTGACGAAGGAGCCTCCGGGTTTTCCCGGAGGACAGACTCCAGCATTAACCAATGCAATTCCTGCCAACTCGGAACGGGCTCACCATCGATCCTGAGTATGGTTTCATTTGATTGCATCCGGGCGACGGCAGCGGGTGTTCCCAGCGGCACGTCTCCCAGCACCGGTTTCAGCCCCGGTACACCGTGCACAAATAATCCCCAATACAACACGATGGCCAGCAGAAAATTTGCCAGCGGCCCGGCTACCACGATTGCCATGCGCTGGTACACCGGTTTGCGGTTGAAGGCATAGGGCAAATCCTGCGGCGCAACCTCTTCTTCGCGTTCGTCCAGCATCTTGACGTAGCCGCCCAGCGGAACCGTGGAAATCACCCACTCGGTATCGCTGTTGGCAAAGCGTTTGCTGTAAATCACCTTGCCGAAGCCCAGCGAGAAACGCAGCACCTTCACACCGCAGCGGCGCGCCACCCAATAGTGTCCGAATTCATGGAACACCACCAGCAGCGCGATTGCGAGTACGAATGCCAATAAGGTGATCATCTGTTCAATTTGTGAATTTGTTGTTGTGCGAGGCGGCGGGCCTCGGCATCTGCGCCGAGCACATCATCCAGGCTTTCGACCACAACGACGGGCAAAGTATCCAGGACCGCCCCAATTACGGCCGGAATGGCCAGGAAAGAAATTTGTTTATCGAGGAAAGCCGCAACTGCGACTTCATTTGCGGCATTCAATACCGCCGGAGCCGTTCCTGCCGCACGCAGAGCCTGGTATGCCAAAGCCAGACAGGGGAAACGCTCGAAATCCGGCGCGGCAAAATTCATCGTCGCCACCTTGAACAGATCCAGCGGAGCGACGCCGGAGTCTATCCGTTCCGGATAAGCCAGGCCATAGGCGATCGGTGTGCGCATATCCGGATTGCCGAGTTGTGCCAGCACCGATCCGTCCACATATTCGACCAGCGAATG
>DIYV01000119.1:3710-6124 GCA_002429165.1 Gallionella sp. UBA6045
GCCTCGATGACCTCCAGACCCTTGTTCATCATGCTGGCCGAATCCACCGAGATCTTGCGCCCCATCACCCAGTTGGGATGCGCGCACGCCTGTTCAGGCGTGACATTATGCAATTCTTCCAGCGGTGTATCGCGAAACGGGCCGCCAGATGCGGTCAGCAGGATACGGCGCACGCCGCTGGCGGCCAGGTCGCCGTCATAGCCCCGCGGCAAGGCCTGGAAAATCGCGTTGTGTTCGCTGTCGATCGGCAACAGCGTAGAGCCGCTGGCGCGCACCGCATCCATGAACACATTGCCCGCCATCACCAGCGTCTCCTTGTTCGCCAGCAGGATTTTCTTGCCGGCGCGCGCCGCCGCCAGCGTGGGGCGCAAGCCCGCCGCACCGACGATGGCAGCCATCACAGCATCCACTTCCGGCAGCACCGCGACCTGTTCCAGTGCGGCCATTCCGCTCAACACCTCGGTGCCGATCCCGGCATCGCGTGCCAGTTCGCGCAACCGGATCGCGGCTTCCTCATCCAGCATCACCGCATAACGCGGCTTGAATTGCTGGCATTGCCGGAACAACAGATCGACCTGGCTGTTCGCCGTCAGCGCAATGATTCTGAATTTGCCGGGATGACGCGCCACCACGTCCAGCGTGCTGGTGCCGATACTGCCGGTGGAACCCAGAATGGTAATGTGCTGCATCGTGGTCTGTTGCATGGGCCGGTCAGCTGATATGTTGCAATGAAATCGCCAGCGCGGCGAGCGGCAGGGTCGAGGTCAATGCATCGATGCGATCCAGCAATCCGCCGTGACCGGGCAGCAAAGCACCGCTGTCTTTGACACCCGCCTGGCGCTTGATTGCAGACTCAAACAAATCACCGATGACCGCCAGGCCCACCCAGCACCAGGAAGCCAGCAGCACGCTGGGCAGAAATGCGACATGTTTTGAGTAAGGGCTGAAACTCCAGGCCAGCACAATGCAAACCGACACACCCAGTAGCGCGCCCGCCACACCCTCCCAGGTTTTGCCGGGACTGATGCTGGGGGCGAGCTTGGTTTTGCCGAACTTGCGGCCGGCAAAGTAAGCGGAAATGTCCGCCACCCAAACCAGACTCATCATGCCCAGCAGCCACCATGGGTGGCCCAGACGCAAATCCAGCATCGCCAAACCGGTCGGAATCAGCAACACCCATCCGAGCAATGCCATCAGCAGCGGCTGCCTGACCTTCCAGCCTGCTATCAGCCAGGCCGGCACAATCACCAGCCAGAGCACGGCTGACAAGGTGTAAACCGAAACATGCGTGTACAAGGTCTGTTCAGGCGTGTGGCTGGCATCGAACCAGATCAGGCCCAGCAGCATCAACAGTGTCATCCCCCAGAAAATGTTCGCGGTTGTGTGGCTGAATCTGGCCATGCGCGACCACTCAGCAGCGCCCTGCACCACCACCACTGTCACCAATGCAGCCCACCCGCCATCGGGCAACATGAACACTGCCAGCAAAAACAAAACCAGCAAGATTACCGCTGTAATCACTCGCGACTTAAGCATCTGGCTTTTTCCGTGTACCCATTGCCCTGAAGCTTGCATCTTCGATATCCATCACTCGCGCCCTATGCACTCTGCTCTCCTTCAAGCTGCACGTGCAGTTGTTCACTGGTCCGGCCAAAACGCCGCTCGCGCTGTTGGTACGAGGCTATCGCCTTGTTCAATTCGTTGCGGTCAAAAGCCGGCCACAGCGTGCCGGTAAAATACAGCTCGGTATAAGCCAATTGCCACAACATAAAGTTGCTGATGCGCTGCTCGCCGCCGGTGCGTATGAACAGATCCGGCTCGGGTGCATCGCTCATCGAGAGATAGGGTTGCAAGTCTTGCTCGGTAAAGGTTTGCGCAAGGTGAGGGTGCTCACTGAGCATGGTCTTCACTGCGTGCATCACATCCCATCGTCCGCCATAATTCGCGGCGATGGTCAGCGTCAGGGCGGAATTGTTTGCGGTAAGCAGCTCGGCGTCCCGCATGGTCTGCTGGAGCTTGTCGTCAAAACTGCTGCGGTCACCGATAATATTCAGGCGAATATTATTTCGATGCAGTTTATCTACTTCGCGTTCCAGCATTTTCAGGAACAATGACATAAGGAAGGAAACTTCATCGACCGGGCGCCGCCAGTTTTCGCTGCTGAAAGCAAACACGGTCAGATATCCCACACCCAGATCGAGGCAGGCCTTCACGACTCCGCGCAATGCTTCCACCCCGCGCTGGTGCCCCGCCACGCGCGGCATGAAGCGCTGTTTCGCCCAGCGCCCGTTGCCATCCATGATAATCGCAATATGATGCGGAATACTGTCGGTATCCGGTATTGCACGGGTGGAGCTGGGTGGGAGAGTGGCCATTATTCCAGATTCATTCGGAATTAAACGGCCATCAGGTCG
>DIYV01000064.1:0-349 GCA_002429165.1 Gallionella sp. UBA6045
TGGATTGCGGCCAGCACGAGCAGCACGCTTCCTGACTTCGAAGGTACCAAAGCCAACCAAGGCAACGTTGTCACCTTTCTTCAGCGTGGACGTGATGATGTCAATCAGTGCTGCGATATTGCGGTCAGCATCAACCTTGCTGCTGCCGGTCTTGGTTGCCAGTGCGTCGATCAGTTCTTTGCGGTTCATGTTATTTATCCCTTGTAGTTGGTTACTGCATGCACGATGCAGCGGTTGAATTTTAGCAGTAATAATGGGTGCGAAATTCACAGAAATTGTTGAGTAATTAACTGCACAATATTATGGGATCCCATAACTTACCCTGCTCTTTTGGAGAGAAAGTTATGGG
>DIYV01000064.1:596-8783 GCA_002429165.1 Gallionella sp. UBA6045
CCCATAACTTTCTCTCCAAATTCAGACAGCTTTTTATGGGATTCCATAAGTTCGGACGTATCGACTATCAAATTAAAAACCGGACAAAGTGATTAAAAGTGCATTTTATTTTTGATCAAAAAAATGATATTATTTTCCTGTTATTCTTCGGAAAAAAAGATGAACTTGTCATTTCTTGTTCGTTAATGTCGCATTAATATCCAGCCTGACCTCTGCGCCCAACCACTTTGTGTTTGTCCAGTCGCCCATGCCGATGCCGTATTGCAGCCGGTCGAGCGTGAACGAACCGGCGATCGACATTTTATCTCCCTGCTGTTTCGATCTGAGGACGACTTCCACTTCGCGGCGGTTTCCTTTGATTTCGAGCGTCCCATGCGTGAGCTGCGCTTCACCCTGCGGTTGTACGGAGCTGCTGACGAATGTAACACGCGGAAACTCGCTGACGGAAAAGAAATCTTTACCCTTCAAAGCCGCGTCCAGTTCGGGCAGACCTGTGTCCACCGATGCGGGATCGAGCGTGGCATTTATGCGTGTCAGGCGGTTTTGATCGAAACAAGCCTCCCCGGCAAAACGGCGGAAGTTGCCGGTGAACGGAGCGCCGGATTGCAGCACTCGAAAACTCACCTCTCCGTCCGTCGCATCAGCCGTATAACATTCCTCAGCCGCAAAGGCTGTGGTACATGCCGCAACCGCGATTAGTCCTATCCAGCGCAACAATTACTTTCTCCGCCTTCGGGCGGGCAACATACGTTTCGCCACGTTGTCGCGCAAAATAAAAACATGGCGCGCCGTCGCGCCGATATGCCCTATCAGCAACAGCGCCAGCAAACCCACCAGCCCATGGTGAAACTCCTTGAACAGCGGCGCTATGTCGGTATTCTTCGCGATCAGGTCGGGTATGAGTATGAGGCCGAACCAGTTGACCGACAGTCTGGCAGCCGATGCATAAAGCCATCCGGCAAGCATGGCCGATACAGGAATGAAGTAGAGCAACCAGTGCATGGCGTGGGCAGCGCGACGTTCCCGATGCGCCATGGTGCTTGGCAGAGGTGGCGGCGCATCTATCCTGCGCCAGACCAGGCGCAACAGCACCAATGCCAGTATCGTCAGGCCCAACGACTTGTGGTATGACAACCACTGCAATCTGGCCATGCTCACCGGCAAATGGGCGGCATACCAACCGAGTGGAATCTGGATGAAAATGAGCGCTGCTACGCACCAGTGCAAAGCTTGCGCTATGATGCCGTATGCCCCATCTGAATTCAGCAATCTGGCCATACCTGTCCTGCCGCCGCGTTGGTTTCAATGCGCGCATCATAGCGCACCAAACTTCATCTCGCGCAGCCATCCTGACAGTGCTGTGCGCCATCATGCTGACCGCATGCCAGACGCTGCCGCCTGCAGGGACCACAACACCTCAGATCACGACAGCAAATGCGACAATAGCCCACAACGGGGAACGCTACATCGTCGATACGACGGCATCGGAAATCCGTCTGCTCGTCTATCGCGACGGCCCGATGGCGCGCGTCGGCCACAATCATGTGATGGTCGGTCAGGTGCGCGGGGAACTCAACGTATCCGATACCGCTGCAGACAGCAGTTTCAGCATCGATATTCCCGTCGAATCACTTCAAGTTGATGCACCCGCATTGCGCGCCGAAGAGGGTCAAGAATTCGCGGCGACGGTTTCCGATCAATCTCGCAAGGGCACCCGCGACAACATGCTTGGAGCGGATGTGCTGGATGCCGCACATTACCCGAATATCCGCATCGAATCGACCGCGCTGCTCGGACCGCGCTGGAATCCTAACGTGAGCGCGCGCATCACCGTGCGCGGCAAATCGAGCGATCTGAAATTCCCTGCCGCCGTGTTCGAACACGACGATACGCTGACAGTGATCGCCGCTTTTCGTGTTCTTCAGACCAATCTGGGGATAACGCCATACTCGATTCTTGGCGGTGCGCTCACAGTGCGAAATGCGATCGACATACGTATGCGGCTGGTCGCGAATCCGGCGGCTGACTGATCTTGCGGTTCTTGAGTTTGTGCTTTACAAGTTTGAATGGGGGTATACCAAGTGCCACCATAACCTCCCGGCCGAGAGTATTTGCATTATTAACGGGTGTTAAGTAATATCCATCTCAAGCCCATTGTTTATTCATAGTTAATATACTATTCTGAACAATCAATCGCATTTACCCCATCCATAGCAAAATTCCACCAAAGTTGAGGAATGTTGCGTTCAAATTTCTTTACATAATCACCATGCAAGATAACCAAAAATCCAACATTACCGGCACGGCCGCTTTGCAAGATGAAGTTGCAAAGCTGATGGTCGAATGTCTGAACCTTGACATCACTGCCGATCAAATTATTCCTGATGCACCGTTGTATGGCGAGGGTCTGGGTCTGGACTCAATTGATATTTTGGAAGTCGCGTTGATGGTTTCCAAGCGTTATGGCTTGCATATCAGCACCGACAGCGCGGACAACCAGCAAATTTTCAGCTCATTGCGCAGCCTCTGCGACTATATCGCAGCACACAAATCCCTCTGATGGTACGCCGTATCGTGCGCTGGCTAAGCATTGCAGCATTGCTGATCGGTTATCCGCTACTGGCGCACTATACCAACCTGTACGCTCACAGCAATAACCTGGGTGCACTTGTGTCCGTTGCACCCGTAATCGTGCTTGTGTTTGTACTGGCATGGAACTCGCCCAAGCGCTTCATTATGCTGGGCGCATCGATGTTGTTGTGCATTGCGCTATGGCTCGAATGGTCCACACTTGAACAGCATTTCGGATTAATTTACTGGCTGCAAGATGTGGGTATACAGCTAATCCTGCTCATGACTTTTGGTAGTACTTTAATCGCCGGGCGGCAGCCACTCTGCACACGCTTTGCGGAAGCGGTACACCCCCCTTTGACGCCACAACATGAAAAATATGCACGTCAGGTTACTGTCGCCTGGACTTTGTTTTTTGCAGTGATGGCAATAACCACAACACTGCTATTTTTCCTGGCGCCGCTGTCCATATGGTCAGTTTTTACAAATTTCCTAATCTTGCCTTTGGTGGCAACAATGTTCATCGCCGAATATTGGATCCGCAGATATGCGCTGCCTGATGTAAAAAACACGCATTTTCTCGATGCAGTGCGGGCGTTCAGGAACGCCCAGACGCGTCCACACTAGCCATCATGTCCTCACAGCTACTGATATCGCATCCATCCCCGGACAGCATCATCGCCTTTCGCGCCGAGGGTCCCGTCACGCGGCATCAGTTCCTGTCCGAGGTCAATCAACTTGCCGCACAATTCCCGGCGGGTGTTCACCTGCTCAATATGTGCAGCGATCGTTACCGTTTCAGCGTCGGTCTGGCCGCCGCCATTGTGGCGAAAAAAATCAGTCTGCTACCGTCTACACACACACCGGAAGTGGTGCGCCAGATCAAGGCGCTTGCACCGGATGTGTTTTGCCTGACTGATAACGACCTGCGCACGGTAGATCTGCCCCAATTGCGTTATCCGATCATGAATATTTCCCCGCCGGGCACGATTGCCATACCGCAAATCAAAAACACACAGCGCATCGCAGTGGTATTTACCTCAGGCTCAACCGGCAACCCGCAGCCTCATCCGAAAACCTGGGGCGCGCTGGTCAGCAGCGTGCAGGCTGAGGCGCAACGCCTGGGATTGTTGCACGACAGCACACTGATTGGCACCGTACCACCGCAACACATGTATGGATTCGAAACCACGGTTTTGATGGCATGGCAGAGCGGCTGTGCACTCAGCCATGCGCAGCCGTTTTACCCGGCGGACATTTGCCGCGCACTGGCGGCAGTATCCACACCGCGCGTGCTGGTGTCCTCGCCCTTGCATCTGCGCACCTTACTGGATTCCGGATTGGCGCTGCCGGAAATCACACTGGTGGTATCCGCCACCGCGCCACTGTCGGCACAGCTCGCACATGACATTGAGACACGTTGCAATGCGCCTCTGATGGAAATCTATGGCAGCACCGAAACCGGACAGATTGCTGCCCGCCGCCCCACGCAAAGCGCTGAATGGCAGTTATTTCCCGGAATAAAATTTACCGTCGAAGGTGAAAACGTGTGTGCATACGGCGGCCACATCGAGGTGCCGGTGGCCATGAGCGACCAGATTGAACCGCTTACAGACGAGCATTTTTTACTGCACGGGCGCATCGCCGATCTGGTCAATATCGGGGGGAAAAGGCATTCCCTGGCGAGTCTCAATCACTTGCTCAATAGCATTCCCGGCGTTTTGGATGGCGCTTTTTACATGCCTGATGAAACCAGTCCAGACCATATCACGCGGCTTGCCGCGTGTGTGGTGGCGCCAGGTATGGATGCGCCACAACTGCTGGCGGTGTTACGTGAACACATAGACCCGATTTTTCTGCCGCGCCCACTGCTGTTTGTGGATGAACTGCCGCGCAACAATACTGGAAAACTGCCGCGCACCGCACTGCAAACGTTGTTTAAGACGCACAAGGTACGAAAACACACATGAAAAAGGCCACGCGCTGGACAATACCCGCAGACCATCCTGCCTTTGCCGGGCATTTTCCCGGCACCCCTATTCTCCCCGGCGTCGTGCTGCTTGATGTGGCGCTACAAATAATTTCTGATACCAGCGGGATCGTGCTGGACAGGTGCACGATCAGTACGGTCAAGTTCTTAAGCCCGGCTGTTCCTGGAGAAGAAATTGTGATTCGGCACACCATCTCAGTCAGTGGTACGATCCTTTTCGACATCATGGCGGGTATACGCAAAATTGCCAGCGGCAGTATCGTGCCTATATCAAAAGTATGACGCCAAAAGCCAGCCAATCCACTTGGGCACAGACACCGGAACGCAGCAACATGTTGATGTTGCGCGTCATGACATGGATTTCACTGCATCTGGGGCGACGCACAGCGCGCGGTGTGCTGCACCTGATCGCCAGTTATTTTCTGCTATTCGCCTCTGACAGTCGTCACGCTTCAAGCAGTTATCTCAGGCGTGCATTAGGCCGACCTGCCCGCTGGCGCGATCAATACCAGCATTTTTTCACCTTTGCCGCCACCATCCATGACCGTGTATATCTGGTCAACCAGCACTTCGATTTGTTTGATTTTGAAGTGCACGGCGAGGACATGCTGCATCGCGTGCTTGCCGACGGCAATGGTGTGTTCCTGATGGGTGCGCACTTGGGCAGCTTTGAAGTGATACGCGCTCTTGGCCAAAAAAACATGGATTTACGCGTCGCCATTCTGATGCATGAGGAAAATGCACAAAAAATCAATGCCACGCTGGCCGCCATCAATCCGGATTCGGTTCAGGACATCATTGGCCTGGGGCACATTGATTCAATGCTCAAGGTGCAGGCGCGCCTGAATGAAGGCGGTGTGGTCGGCATGCTGGTTGATCGCACCCCCGGTAACGATATCCTTCATCCTGTACAAATTCTGGGCAGTAACGCCCACTTACCCTTAGGGCCGTTCCGCATGGCCGCTTTACTACGCCGTCCTGTGGTATTCATGACTGGACTTTATATGGGCGGCAACCGTTATGCCATCCATTTCGATCATCTGGCAGATTTCTCTGCCGTTGCGCGCGACGAACGCGATGCAGTCATGCAGGCGGCCATCACCCGTTATGCCGAACTGCTCGATCAATACTGCCGCAAGGCCCCCTACAACTGGTTTAATTTTTTCGATTTCTGGCAGCCCTCACCCCCTGCAAAGCATCCAAAAACATGATGACACTGCACTCTTCCCCGGCGCGTCACATTATGCTGCTCGCAGCCCTGATGCTGGTACCTGCCATCAGTCAAGCCGCTGACTGGGATATTGACCAACTCATGCATGTCTTGGCGCAAACCCGTTCCGATCATGCCAGCTTTGTCGAGACAAAATCCATTGCCATGCTCGATAAGCCATTGAAATCCTCAGGCGAGTTGTTCTACATCGCACCTGACCATCTGGAAAAGCGCACGCTCAAACCGAAACCTGAATCCATGACGGTGGATGGCGACACCCTGTTAATCGAGCGTGGTCACCAGAAACATCAACTCCAATTGCAGGATTACCCGGAATTGGCGGCTTTCATTGACAGCGTCCGTGGCACGCTGGCGGGGGAACGCCGTGCTCTGGAACGCAATTACCGTTTGAGTCTGGATGGCAAAGCCGAACACTGGACACTACAACTTCTGCCCGTGAATAAAAAAATGCAGGCGGTGGTAAAACGCATCCTCATTTCGGGAGTGGAAAATACAGTGCGCAGTATCGAAATCACACAGACCGATGGCGACAGTTCGTTGATGCTCATCGAAAAAATGGCCACGCCGTGAAACCAACGAGACATGGCAGGACAGCTGTAGCCTTGTGGTTGTCGTTTATCACAGCCTGCATCATCATCTCCAGCCGCAGCCATTTCACTGCGGATTTATCGGCATTTTTGCCACGCAACCCCACCCAGTCACAGCAATTGCTGTTGGAACAGATACGCGACGGACTGGCTTCACGTCTGATTCTGGTGGATATTGAAGGTGCTGATGCGCCCATCCGCGCCGCGCTTTCCAAACAAATCGCCCGGCGCCTGCGCGCTGATCCTGCTTTTGTCAGCGTCAATAATGGCGAACCCGTCAACGCCGAACGGGACCGGGCTTTCCTGTTCAACAATCGCTATCTGCTAAGCCCGGAAGTGACGCCGGCACGTTTTGGCGTGGACGGCCTGCACGCTGCCTTGAGCGACAGTATCGACCTGCTCGCCTCGCCTGCCGGTCTGCTGGTGAAATCGCTGCTGCCACGCGACCCGACCGGCGAAATGGTGCAATTACTTGACCAGATGGATAACGGAACCCATCCAAAGTTAGTTGATGGCGCATGGGCATCAAAGGACGGTTCGCGTGCCTTGATGCTGATACAAACGCGCGCTTCTGGCTCTGATACCAATGCACAGCAACATGCCATGACCGCCATCCGGCAAGCGTTTGACACCGGCACACCCTCTGCAGCCAGATTGCTGATGACTGGTCCCGGCGTGTTTTCGGTCACTTCGCGCAACACCATCCAGAGTCAAGTCACCCGCCTGTCAATCATCAGCATAGTGCTCATCGCAACGCTGTTGCTGCTGGTATATCGCTCCTTCACCGCACTGACATTAAGTTTCTTGCCCGTTATCAGTGGCGCGCTGGCAGGCATTGCAGCAGTCAGTCTGGGCTTTGGGGCAGTACATGGCATTACCCTGGGATTTGGCACCGCACTGATCGGCGAGGCCGTGGACTATTCAATCTATCTGTTTGTGCAATCGGAGCAGGGTGGTTCAGAAAAGCAGAACTGGATCCGACGCTTCTGGCCTACCGTCCGTCTCGGTGTGCTGACTTCTATATTCGGGTTTGCTTCGCTGCTGCTGTCCAGTTTTCCCGGTCTGGCACAACTCGGTCTGTATTCGATTGCCGGCCTGATTGCCGCCGCAATGGTGACTCGCTTCGTCTTGCCTCATCTGCTGCCGGCGAACTTTCACATTCATGATGTATCGGCTACCGGCCAGGTCCTCTCCGGTCTGGTGCAGCGTGCAGCAAAACTGCGATGGGCGGCAACATTGCTGCTGCTGGCGGCCTGTGCCATCCTAATCATAAACCGCACCCATTTGTGGAATGACAAAATATCCTCATTGAGTCCGGTGTCACAAGCCGATGTAGCACTGGATGCCAGTCTGCGCGCCGACATGGGAGCATCTGACGTGCGTTATCTGGTGGTGGTGTCCGGCGAGAGTCAGGAGTCCGTATTGCAGTCTACCGAACGAGTAGCCAGAATACTGCAAGCGCAAGTCGATCAGGGTGAACTCGCCGGATTTGAAAGCCCCAGTCGATATCTGCCCAGTCAAGCTACGCAGCGCGCCCGTCTGGCCAGTTTTCCCGACTCTGCGGTGCTGGCATCTCGCCTTGCACAAGCCGTTCAGGGATTGCCGGTGCGTGCGCAACTGTTTGCGCCGTTCCTTGCCGATATCGCGGCCGCTCGCCACCAGCCATTGCTGAAAGCTGCCGATCTTGAAAACACTTCAATGGCCATGGCGGTGGATGCGCTGCTCATTCAACAAAAAAATCACTGGAGTGCCCTGTTGCCGCTTACCGCACCTGAGGGTGGCAGCATCAACGCCAGTCGAATACGTGC
>DIYV01000064.1:8954-46085 GCA_002429165.1 Gallionella sp. UBA6045
GACCACCTGTATTCCAGTTACTTGCATGAAGCCATTCTGTTGTCGCTGGGCGGGCTGCTTGCTCTCATTGGATTGTTGCTATGGGTGTTTCGCTCGCCCATGCGCGTGCTGCGCATCATCGCGCCGCTTGCGGCGGCTGTCGTCACCGTCACTGCGGGATTTGCCCTGCTCGGACAGCAATTGATTATCCTGCACTTGGTGGGCTTGCTGCTGGTGGTCGCGGTTGGCTCCAATTACGCCCTGTTTTTTGATCGCACTGACAGTCCCATCTCCCCGCGCACGCTGGCCTCGCTGCTGTTTGCCAACTTGACGACCGTCGCAGGGTTTGGCGTGCTTGCGTTTTCCAATGTGTCAATCTTGCAGGCTATGGGTGCCACGGTGGCGCCGGGCGTCATCCTTGCGCTGATTTATTCTGCGATTTTCGCCAAGAATTCCCATGCGTAGCGTGCGCTGGCAACCCACGCTGTTGATCCGCGCAACCATTGTGCTGCATCTGCTGGCCTTGGTGACAGTGATCGCCGAACCCGGGCGGTGGCGCTGGGCGCTGGGTGCGGTGCTTGCCAATCACGCGCTGCTCATGCTGGCAGGACTGTGGCCGCGCAGCCATTGGCTGGGGCCGAACTGGACACGGCTCCCTGCAGCCGCTACCGCCAGAAATGAAATCGCCCTGACCATCGACGACGGCCCAGACCCCATCGTCACCCCGCAGGTGCTGGACATACTTGACCGTTACGCTGTCCGGGCCAGCTTTTTCTGCATCGGAGAAAAAGCCGCGCGCCACCCGGACTTGTGCCGCGAAATCGTGCGCAGAGGTCATGCCGTGGAAAATCACAGCCAGCATCACCGCCATCATTTCGCACTATCGGGACGTTCCGGCTTCATGCGTGAATTGCAAGCCGCCCAGGACACACTCGCTGCAATTACCGGCCAGCGTCCATTGTTCTTTCGTGCCCCTGCCGGCTTGCGCAATCCTTTTCTTGACCCTGTGCTCACAAGACTGGATCTGCGCCTTGTCAGTTGGTCAGCGCGCGGTTTCGATACCAGGATCGGCGATGCTGAGCGTGTTAAAAAAAAGCTGTTGCAAGGTCTGCGGGCGGGCGCGATTTTGCTGTTGCACGATGGCAACGCTGCACACACACCTGACGGCATCCCGGTCATTCTCGACGTACTCCCCGCTGTACTGGCTGCGGCCAGTACAGCGAATCTGCGTTTTGTCACATTGCATCAAGCACTGTAATGACTCCCAACACCGAATCCGTCTTGAACAGGATGCCATGGTACCGTCAAATTGCATCCGCAATACCCAAGCATGTGTATCTCAAGAGCATCGGGACAACACTTTTCATCAGCTTGTTTTTTGGTGCTTACTTTTATGTACTTAAATCCCCGGTCTATCTGACAACGGTGATGCCCATCACTTTGCCGGATCAACTGATCAGCTTTCAGCCGCAGGCCTTGCCCATCTACTTGTCACTGTGGATTTATGTTTCATTGCCCCCGGCCTTGCTGGAAACGCGAAGCGAGTTGTATCACTACGCCACATTCATGGCTGGGGCATGTCTTACAGGACTGATCATCTTCTACTTCTGGCCCACATCAGTACCCGCCGCCCATATAGACTGGGCCATGTATCCTGACATGAATTTCCTGAAAAATATTGATGCGGCGGGCAATGCCTGTCCTTCACTTCATGTCACCACATGCGTTTTTTCAGGCATCTGGTTACATCACCTGCTGCGCCGCTTTAGCGCACCGCTGTGGATACTCATTGTCAATTCTGGATGGTGTATCGGCATCATCTATTCCACCCTGGCCACGCATCAGCATGTTGCGTTGGATGTGTTGGCGGGTCTAGCGCTGGGAGTGTTGGCAGCCCACCTGTCATTGCGACTGGACGTGACAGGTAAAGCCCAAAACCCACCTATTTGATCCAACCCAAGCTTTGAATTTTGTTAAACTCCCCATTTGCCTACGATTAGCTCAAATTCCTTGAACCCGCTCTGGCTTTCCCATTTCACCGCGACCAGCAGCATCGGTCGCGGTCTCGACCAGACGCTTGCCGCATTGTGCCAGCGTCGTACAGGACTTGCCCCGTGCACATTTGACACGGTGGATCTGGCGACCGTTGTAGGCGAGGTGGCAGGAGTGGATGAAGTGCGGATTCCAGCATACCTGGCCGAATTCGATTGCCGCAACAATCGGCTTGCGTTGCTGGGCTTGATGCAGGATGGCTTTGCCGAGGCGGTGCATGCTGCCATCAAAAAATTTGGCGCACAGCGCATTGGTGTGTTTCTCGGCACCAGCACTTCCGGCATTCTGCAAACCGAACTGGCCTACCGGCGACGCAACCATGCTACAGGTGCACTCCCCGTCGATTTTATTTATGGTGCAACGCACAACACTTTTTCCGTCGCAGATTTCACGCGCCACTATTTTGGTCTTGCGGGACCGGCGGTTGTGGTGTCATCGGCATGTTCGTCCAGTGCCAAGGTATTCAGTTCGGCACAACGCATGATGGCAGCGGGGCTGATAGACGCGGCCATAGTTGGGGGAGTGGATTCGCTGTGCCTGACGACACTGTATGGTTTCAATTCGCTTGGCCTGCTTTCCGAACAGGCTTGCCGCCCATATGATGCACAACGCAACGGCCTCTCGATCGGGGAAGCGGCTGCCTTCGCACTGTTGGAAAGTGTCCCGGAACATCCCCGGGAAAACTTGAGCAAAGATGCGGTGCTGCTGCTGGGTATCGGCGAATCCAGCGATGCGTATCACATGTCATCACCGCATCCAGATGGACTGGGTGCGCGCATGGCGATGCAGGATGCTCTGAAAATGTCGGGTTTGCGGGCTTCTGAAATTGACTACATCAACTTGCATGGCACCGCCACACAAAACAACGATGCTGTGGAGGGAAAAGTAGTTTCAGCCTTATTCGGCCAAGCCACACCGTGCAGCTCCACCAAAGGTGCCACCGGCCACACACTGGGTGCAGCCGGTGGATTGGAGGCGGTAATTTGCGCTCTGGCACTGCAACACGGCTTGCTGCCAGCAGGGCTTAACACGCAGAACCTCGACCCTGCGCTTGACCTCGACTACCTGCTGGATAATCGTGAACAGCCGGTAGCGCGTGTACTCAGCAATTCGTTTGGATTCGGCGGCACCAATTGCAGCCTTATTTTTGGTCGGGCAGGAAGCGCTTGACACTCACCGCATTCATCGAAGGCATCGGCTTGCTCGGCCCCGGTTTGACAGACTGGCCGAGCAGTCAATCTATCTTGAGCGGACAACAGCCCTATCAGCCATGCAAAACCATCCTGCCATCACCTGTGTTGCTCCCAGCAGCAGAACGCCGCCGCAGTGGCGCGATAGTCAAACTCACTCTGGCGACCGGACTGGAAGCCATCGCTGCCGCCGGACTTGATGCGATCAGCTTGCCCAGCGTGTTTTCTGCATCGGGCGGTGACGGGGAAAATTGTCACGCCATCTGCGAAATGTTAGCCTCGGATGACAGGCAAATCTCCCCGACACGCTTCCATAATTCCGTACACAATACGGCCAGTGGGTATTGGAGTATCGCCACGGGCGCGATGACCGCGTCATCAGTGTTGTGTGCCTTTGACGCCAGTTTCGGCGCGGGGCTACTGGAAGCACTAACCCAAGTTGTTGTAGATAACACGCGCATCGTTTTACTGGCATGCGACACGCCCTACCCAGAACCGTTGTACAGAGTCCGTTCCATCCCTGATGCATTTGGCATTGCACTGGTACTGGCACCCGAGCGAAGTGCAAAGGCACTTGCAAAAATCACTGTCAGTCTGACTGACGCCAGTGCTGACCGGCTCACTGATACCGCACTTGAAAGCCTGCGCCTCAGCATCCCTGCTGCACGCGGCTTGCCGCTGCTGCACACTATCGCGATGCAGCAAGATGGGCATGTGGTGCTCGATTACCTGGACAGCACACGTCTTGCCATGGCAATTACGCTGTGCTGAATCAAGCCATGCCAAATCAAACCGGATTGAATCAAATCAAACTTGATCACGACTGGATAGCAAACCATATTCCGCATCAAGGCAGTATGTGCCTGCTGGATTGCGTTGAGGAGTGGGATGAACAGCACATCCAGTGCAGAGCGACCAGCCACCGCGCGCCCGACAACCCGTTGCGCGCAAACAGTCGGCTTGGCGCCGCCTGCGGTATCGAATACGCAGCGCAGGCCATGGCCGTGCATGGCGCCTTGCTCGCCCCGCCGGACAGCACTGTCGCCAGGGTCGGTTATCTGGTCAGCGTGCGCAGCACGCAACTGCATGTAGCCAGGATAGACGACATTACAGCCGATCTGCTGGTGGACGCGGCCTGCATCACCCGCAGTGAAAACAACATCCTCTACCAGTTCAGTGTCAGTGCTGCGGGTAAGTTTCTGCTCGAAGGACGCGCCGCCGTTGTACTCAATGCGGATATACTTATGTCGGGAGTCACACCATGAAGAATGCGCTGGTCACGGGTGGCAGCGGCGGCATAGGCGCTGCCATATGCCGCCGTCTTGCTGCCGATGGCTGCAAAGTTTACATTCATACAAATAAAAATGTGAAGACTGCGCAGATACTGGCCGATGCAATTTGTGCAGATGGCGGCAGTGCCGAAGTGCTTGTATTTGATGTGACTGACAGTAACGCGGTTGCTGATGTGCTGACGCCGCTGGTCGAACATCATCCCATCCAGATTCTTGTCAACAATGCAGGCATCCATGACGATGCCATCTTTCCCGGTATGCAAGCCTCACAGTGGCACCGGGTGATAGATGTCTCCGTTAACGGTTTCTTCAACGTCACCCAGCCTTTGATGATGCCAATGATCCGAAGCCGCTGGGGACGCATAGTCAATGTCTCTTCCATCGCCGCGCTGACCGGCAATCGTGGTCAAGTCAATTATTCCGCTGCCAAGGGTGCGCTGAATTCGGCCACTAAGTCGCTCGCACTGGAAGTCGCCAGCCGGGCAATCACAGTCAATGCGGTCGCACCCGGCATTATTGACACCCCGATGACCGAATCTACATTCAGCGCCGAGGACATCGCACGGATGGTGCCGATGAAACGCGCCGGCACCCCAAATGAAGTGGCCGACCTGATAGGTTTCCTCGTTTCAACCCAAGCGGCCTATATCACGGGCCAAATAATTTCAATTAACGGCGGCATAATTTAACCATGACTGAACCTATGAAAACCCCTAGCCCTACCCCGGTATCTCCTGTGCATGCACCGCACATCCCTCTGACGGATTACTACAAAACAGAGGAAGACCGTCAAGCTTATTTGCGCCAGATTTTCGATAATACCGCAGAAGATTATGACCGTATCGAGGCCATGTTGGCATGGGGAACCGGCCCCAACTATCGGCGTCAGGCCCTGGTTCGCGCCGGTTTGACGAAAGGCATGAAGGTACTCGACGTGGGAGTGGGTACGGGATTGGTTGCAGCGCAAGAATGCATGCTGACCGGCGACCCCGCACTGGTTACAGGCATAGATCCCAGCCCCGGAATGATGGCAGCCAGCAAGCTACCCAAGACCATGGTATTAATAGAAGGCCGTGCGGAATCACTCCCTTTTCCAGACAATCACTTTGACTTCCTGAGCATGGGCTATGCACTGCGCCATATCGGCGACCTCACGGTGGCATTTACCGAGTTTGAAAGGGTTTTGAAGCCAGGTGGCCGCTTATGCATACTTGAAATCACTCAGGCGAAAAGCCATTTTGGACGCTGGCTGCTAAAAGGTTATATGCGCGGACTCATACCACTGATAACAGCTTTTATTTCAAAACAAAAAGATACGGCAACAATCTGGCGATATTTCTGGGATAGTATTGAAGCCTGCGTTCCGCCCGCACAAGTCATAGACACACTAAACGCAGCGGGTCTAACGCAAGTGAAACGGCATCTGAGCATCGGTATTTTTTCAGAGTATCAGGCGATCAAAGACGACCAATCTCGCTAATCAGAAAGTCCTGTGGTTAAATTCGTGCCATCGCACGTTTTGATAGCAAGATCGGTAAGCGCAGGACAAAACCTGCAAACAAGCGCGTGTGCATCCAGGTCAATAACACGTTGTCGCGCAGGTAGCGAAAATGCGACACACCGCCTTCATCCTTGCGATAGTAGCGCACTGGAGCGGGTAAATTTACCGGCCTGACCCCTCGCCAACACAGACGCACCACCGCTTCCGGGTCAAAATCAAAGTGGCGCATCCACGGCTGACCCCGCATCACGCGCCGCAAGGGTTCAACCGGATACACTCGAAACCCAAACAAAGAGTCGCCAATGCCTGCCCACAGGGTTTCCAAATTGGCCCACCAGTTTGATATTTTCCGCCCTTTTACACGCAGGGCGGGTGCACAGGCATCGAATACCGGCATACCTAATATCATTGCAGCGGGTTCTTGTGCGGATGCCGCCATAAACCCCGGAATACACTCTGGTGGATGTTGTCCATCCGAATCCATGGTTAAAACATGACTGAATCCACCCGCCGCTGCCTGCTCCAGACCATATAGCACTGCTGCACCCTTACCCTGATTGTGTGGCAGAACCATCACCCTCAGACCGGTATCTTCTGCTGTCATCGCCAGCAATCCCTCTGCAGTGCCGTCATTACTGCCATCCACCACAACCCACACCGGATTCCAGTATTGACGTGCCGCACGCACGGTTTCATATACTTTAACGCCTGGGTTATAACTGGGAATGAGGACGATATGCGTGACCGAAGTAGCAATCATGATGGTGTAGGGTGAGCCTGTCCAGGCTGTGAATGAGTCGGAAAAAACGCCGGTCCTTGTACCAGATCATGCGCAAAGTAGTGTTCCAGTTCAGCCATGAATTGCTTGGTATTCTGTGGCGGATTAAAGCGCCGCCCCAGACTAACCCGATAATTTATAGGCATGGGTGGCTTGCGGAACAGCGGCCAGCCTTTGCGAAGATAAGCCGAGTCGGTTTCAATCAGAACCGTCTGTACGGGTACCAGCGCATGATGTGAAATCAAACCGATACTGCCCTTGAACGGATTGACTGGATACGAAATGGTTCGTGTGCCTTCAGGGAATAACAACAAATGGCTGCCGCATCCAAAATCCCGCGTTGCTTCTTGCACCATGCGCCGAACAGGATCATTGCGAATATAGCGCGCAAGTCTGGCACCTGCACCGAGAAAAACATTGTTCATCAGATCAGCTTTAAGTACGCAGGCGACATTCGGCAAACGAGAAATCACCATAACGGCATCCAGCAGGCACGGATGATTGGGCGCAATTATCAAAGACGGTTCATCGCGGAGCGCATCCAATGCGGTCAGGTCAAAACTACACCTGTGCGACATTGCAAGGCAAGCCAGATAAAATCGAAACACCACCATGATGACGTAGCGCCCCAACGCCTGCCCCTTACGCTCTTGCAGCAAAGGATAAATTATCATCGCTATCGGCGTCCATGCCAGGCAAAGCATCCCCAGCAAGGCAAGGCCGAAATACAGCACCAGGTAATCATAGCAATTGAGCAAAACACGAAATACCATGCGCATGATCAAATAGCCTGCCCTGTCACGAACGCTGACGGATGTATGGCTGTGGCCTCAATTTCCAGCAACAGATCCTGTCGGCACACAACCGCCTGCAGATAAATGGCCTTGGTCGGACCGCCCACAAAGTGCGTCAGTTCGTTGCGAATTGGTTCCAGATCAGCAGCATGGCGCACATACACTCTGTAAGACAAATTGGACAGATTGAAACCGGGCGCGATCGCATGCCTATTCACCTCAGCCAGCACAGCCTCAATATTGGCCATGGTTTCGCTGGCTTGTGCTACGACATCACCGGCATGCAAGGTTGCGTGGCCAACAATACTGGCGGTGCCAGATACAAACAACACCTGGTCATTTCCCATGCGCACCAAGCTGGCACGTGAAAACGTCGGGCTGCGTGGGCCATACTGCGGCGGGTACAGGCATGCACTGATCTGGCGGGGGTTTTCTATGCTCAGTGGCACTTCTCTTCCGGCCAGAAAGGCAATGGTCAACGGCCCCTGAACAATATTTTCCTGTCCAAAACCCAATGCGCACGCGGCGGGGACATTACCCACTACATCGCGCCCATGAGCCAAAAAGGCATCCTGCCGCCCCCGGTTGAACTGTTGATATCGTTCTAGCCCGAAGCTATGGTGGTTGATGTCTGCCATGTAATTCCAGAATCGGAACAGATAAGGGAAACGTTGCGTATCGAGCAGCGAAAACACCTGGTGATAGGCCGACTCGGTGGCCTGCTGTAACGGTGTCTTGTCACCACTAGTTGCGAATAGTTTTTCAGCCAGAGTAATCACACCGAACAACACACCATCATCATAACGATAATGTATATCGCCACACCTTCCTTGCGTCACTGATCCACTTCCGAACCAGACTTCGCAGCTGGATTTTGTGGTATCAAGTTGTGGCATGGGGACGCTCACCCAGGGTATATCCAGATCAGTCAACATTTGACTTTCGAGCGCCTTAGAATCAAAACACAGTGCACCCAGCACATTACTGCTCCACTGTTCCGACTGTTTTAAAAACGCTTCAATGGACAGATTTTCGGCATGAAATGGGGATGCAGTGTCACGCATTAATTCACCGCTGCGCCAGCTTCATCCACCACCCGGATGTTATTTTTGCGCATCCGCCAAGCCTTTAATGTGCGTCTGGGATTGAGTAAGGATGCCGCATAATAAATTACCTTGAATACGAGCAACCGGCCATGTATCGGCGTATTGCCATACACATCACCGGCCAGCACAGACAGCAACGCCTCTTTTACGCGAAAAACATTGCGCGGCTCCATGAACATATTGCGCAGAGTGGGATTGGTGATGCGGTAGATGAACCAGGAAAATTCCTTCGGTCCGATCCGCATCGATTTGTCGAATTTTTTCAATGCAGCTCCAGCCATCTCCGGATGACGCAAACAAGTGTCCACGGTAGCGGCACCGAAAAAGGCGCTTTGCATAGCCATCATCACACCGGAAGAAAACACAGGATCGATAAAGGCATAAGCATCTCCCAGCAACAGATAATTGCTGCCGTGGCTACGGTCACACAGGTAAGAATAATTGCCGGTGGCTTCAACCACAGTTGTCAGTTTCGCATGTTGTAATCGATCGCTCAATGGTGCGCACAAAGCGATGGTTTCCTGAAAAAACTGTGCTAACGATTTTTCCTTGCGTGTTTTTAGGTAATACGGCCAGGTCACTGCACCGACGCTGGTCGTGCCATCGCTTAGCGGTATAAACCAGAACCAGCCATACTCGAACCAGAAAATACTTATATTGCCTGCGGCCTTACCCGTATTACGTACGGCCCCTGAATAGTGCGCGTAAATCGCGGTACTGCTGTGTTTTTTGTTTCGCTGCTTGGCTTTGAAGCGATTACCAAGAAAGGTATCGCGGCCTGAAGCGTCCAGCACAAAACGTGCATGCACCGTTTCGATGCTGCCGTCATTGTGACGTGCTGTAATCTGCGCACCATCAGGTAAGAAATTGACATCCTGTACCTGACAGCCTTCCACTACACGGGCATTTTTGTCACTGGCATTGCGGATCAAGATTTCGTCAAACTCGGCGCGGCGTACCTGATAAGCCATGGGCATGGATTTATCCAAGGCATCGGCAAATTCGAATGACTGCTTACCACTATGCCAGGGTGAGACAAATTCTGCGCCCCATTTTTCCATGCCAATAGCTTTGACGGCTTCAGCTACTCCAAGCTTTTCCAATAGCGGCAGATTAGCGGGAAGCAAAGATTCACCGATATGAAAACGCGGATGATATTCCTTCTCCAGCAAGGTCACGCGGTAGCCGCGTTCGGACAGCAACGCTGCGGCAGTCGACCCTGCCGGCCCACCACCAATCACCAGAACGTCACAGTCCGAAACCTGTGCAAAGGACGCTTCAGACGTAACATTCATGGCTTAACAGCAGGCTGGTCGTTGATTTTCAAATTGTATCGTATCACCCTATCTATTATGGGATATTTTGCTAATCGATCACCTGGACTTTACAAAATAACCTTTGGCACTACTATTGGGGGCAGGTGACAAACACTATTCAACGGGTTTTGCTATGTTGAACAGCATAAAGTTATATGTAGTTTAAACGAAGGTATTAGGCTATGGCAGTTTAGTGAAAACCGTTGATAAATTGAACCTGATGGCCGGAGCTAATCCGACGTGGGTTGCCAAGCAACTCGGCCACGCAAACATGCGATGGTTTTGACGGTATATTTGAAGTGGATTGAGGGGCAGACAAAAGTAATGAGCGTGGGAAAATCGATTCAATGTTTAGCAGCATAGCCACCAAAATGCTACCGATCAAGAAATCTGCATCGTAACTTATTGAATTAAATGGTCGGGGCGAGAGGATTCGAACCTCCGACCACTTCACCCCCAGCGAAGTGCGCTACCAGGCTGCGCTACGCCCCGAGGACGCGGATTATAGCAGAGGGGGTGCAACTAATGACAGGCCATTCTCGCTACGACATGAAATTGCGCCGGGATATTTTCTTGTTGATGCAGGATGGCAAGTATTTTGGTACCGGTCGGCAATGTCAGATCCCTGCTACCGGGAAAAGACTTGTGAATGTTCGGCAGCAGGGTCAGCGATGCACCAAAACTAATCCCAGCGATCGTCCCTGACCTGAACCATGCCATTTTCGATTCTGACCGGAAATGTCGCTGTCGGCTCGTAGGCCGGTGCAGACAAAGCTTCCCCGGTTCTGATTGAAAAACGTGCACCATGGCGCGGGCAGATGATCTGGTCATTTTCGACGCAACCACCGGTGAGTATGCCACCATCATGGGTGCAGACATCTTCGATTGCATAGAACGCATCGTCCAGTTTGAACACCGCGATACCCGTGCCGTCTATTTCGACATGTACTGGCTTGCCTGTGGAGATATCTTCCGCTCTGGCAACGTCCACCCATCCGCTCATACCACTTCCACTTCGATATCCGGCTCTATGGTTCGCGCCAGATTGCCGATTGCCGAGAGTGTCCCCGCAAGCGAACTCGGACAGCTTCCGCATGCGCCGTAATAGCGGATTGACAGCACGTTCCCTTCCAGGCCGACGATCTGCAAATCCCCACCGTCAGACACCAAGGCTGGCCTGACCTGTTCGTTCAGTAGCGCACGGATCGCAGCCAGCCTGGGTTCGTCGTCATCAAAGTTGGCAACGGTTTCGGATTCAGGTTTCTGGGCGGCTTCCGCTTCCCTGATCGGCATCGCGATCTCCCTCACCAGTTTCGGCCAGTCCGCCCCGCCGTCCTGGGTGACGGTAATCCATTTGTCCATGTAATACACATTGGTGACATGCGGGATGGCAAACAGATTGGCGGCAAGCGGGTCGGCAGCAGCAGCCTCAGCACTTGCGTAGGAACACGCGGTGCCCCAGGTCAATCTGTCCTTCAATATGAACTTGACCGCGTTCGGGTTCGGGGTATCTTCGATGTCGGCTATTTTTGGCATAAGAGGTCTACTAACATGGCAATGGTTATGCGACCATTCCCGAATCGGGAACGGGATCGTTCTGGCCTTCGGTCGAGGCCGATTGTTCGGAATGCAGTGCGGCGTGCAGTGTATGCCAGGGCAGGATCGCGCACTTGACCCGCGACGGCAGGTCCTTGACGCCGGCAAACACCTTCAGTTTGCCCAGGTGGTTGGACTGGTTCTCCGGATCGAGCGTGCCGGTCGTCATGCCGCGGAACTCCTCGACCATCGTGTCCGCTTCCTGCACGGATTTACCCTTGACAGCGCTGGTCATCATCGAAGAAGAAGCCTTGCAGATTGCGCAACCATGGCCCTCGAATGCGATGCTCTCGATCTTGTCATCCTGTACATTCATCGACAGCTTGATGTGGTCGCCGCACAACGGGTTGTGGCCGTCGGCATGGCGATTCGCGTCCGCGACCGCGCCCCAATTCCTCGGCTTGCGGTTGTGGTCGAGAATGACTTCCTGATACAACTGGCGCATATCGCTCATGTGAACATCTCCTGCACCTTTCGGATACCGGCGACCAGTTTGTCGATCTCTTCCCGGGTGTTGTAGAACGCAAATGAAGCGCGCGCGGTGGCCGGCACATGGAATCGGTCCATCACCGGCTGGGCGCAATGGTGGCCGGTACGGATCGCGATGCCTTCGGAGTTGAGTATCGTGCCTACGTCGTGAGGATGCACGCCCTCGATCTCGAACGACAGCACGGCTGCTTTTTTCGCGGCCGTGCCGATGATCCTGACACCGGGGATAGACGAGACTTGATGCGTCGCATACTCGAGCAGCTCGTGCTCGTATGCCTCGATATTGTCCAGTCCGATTTCGTTCAGATAATCGATCGCCGCGCCCAGAACGATGGCCGCCATGATCGGCGGCGTACCCGCCTCAAATTTTGCCGGGATCACGTTGTAGACGGTCTTCGCGAAGGTCACCGACAGAATCATGTCGCCGCCGCCCTGGTAGGGCTGCATCTTCTCCAGCAAATGCGCCTTGCCGTACAGCGCACCGATACCGGTCGGTCCGCACATCTTGTGCCCGGAGAAGGCATAAAAATCGCAATCCAGATCCTGCACGTCAATGGCTTGATGCGGCACGGCCTGCGCACCGTCGAGCAACACCGGCACACCCTTGCCATGTGCAAAAGCGACCATTTCCTTGACCGGATTCACCGTGCCGAGCGCGTTCGACACATGCGACAGCGCAAGAAATTTGGTGTTCTCGTTGAACAGTGCCTTGAATTCGTCGATAAGCAATTCGCCGCTGTCGTTCATCGGGATCACGCGGATCACCGCGCCCTTCTCCTCTGCCAGCATCTGCCATGGAACGATGTTCGAATGGTGTTCCAGGCCGGACAGGATGATCTCGTCGCCCTTGCCGATGAACGCGCGGCCGTAGCCGTGCATCACCAGGTTGATGGCTTCCGTGGTGCCGCGCGTGAAGATGATCTCCCGCGATTCCTTCGCGTTCAGGAAATGCTGTACCTTGACACGCGCCTCCTCGTATTCCTTCGTGGCCAGTTCGCTCAGGTAATGCACTGCGCGGTGGATGTTGGAGTGCTCTTCCGTCTGGTAGCGCACGATGCGATCGATGACCTGCTGCGGCATCTGGCTGCTCGCGGCATTGTCCAGGTAGACCAGCGGTTTGCCGGAGATCTGCAGCTTGAGTATCGGAAAGTCGGCCCTGATCCTGTCCACCCTGGCTTGATCGATCGCGCCATGCGTTCCTGCAACAGACATGCGTTCCATCTTCATTTGCTTACCCCGCCCGCGCTATTCCCATTCATGCGTTCGAGGATGGTGCGGCCCAATGACTCGACCAAAGACGGCACCGGAATCATGTCGATGATTTCAGCCGCGAAAGCATGGGTGAGCAGATTTCTGGCCCGCTCCTCGGTCAGTCCGCGACTCTTCAGGAAGAACAGCGCGTCGGCATCGATCTGCCCTATCGTTGCGCCGTGCTTGCAGCTCACGTCGTCGTTGAATATCTCAAGCTGCGGCTGGGTATCGATGTGCGCCTTGCCGGAAAGCAGCAGGTTGCGGCTGCTTTGTGCCGAGTCGGTTCCCGATGCGCCCTCGCGCACCATGATCTTGCCGCTGAAGATCGCATGTGCCGACCCGTCGGCGATGCACTTGTGCAACTGGTGGCTGATGCAGCGCGGTGTCGCGTGATCAATCCGGGTATGTGTGTCGGCGATCTGGCGGCCGCCGATCAGGGCCAGACCATTCAGCGTAACCTTGGCACCCTCGCCCCGTAGCGTGACATGCAGATCATGGCGCGAAACGCGTGCGCCGAATGCGAGCGCGGTGGAGGTGTAAACACTACCCCTGGCCGCGTCGACCGAACAATGACCGATATGGAACGCGCTCTTGTCCTCGCGCTGCACGCGTACGTGCTGCAGCTGCGCATCGTCATTCAGCACGACTTCGGTCACTGCATTCGAAAAATTTATGCCGTCATTCAGGCCTGCGTAGTCCTCGATAACGGTTGCGCGACCGTTGGCTGCCATTACCACCAGGCACCTGGGATAGATCGCGGAAGAAGTATCCCGCTTGGTCGCGATGTTCAGGATATGGATGGGTGTGGCAGTTTCACCAGTGACATGAACAAAAGCGCCGTCTTCAAAGAAACGGGTATTCAATGCCGCGAAGGTATCCTGGTCGAAAAGTGCATGCTGCGCAAAATTGGCCTCGACTTGCGCGTCACCGGAATGCTCAACCAGCGATGCCACCGTCACGCCGGCGCCCGCCTGTTCCAGGTCGGAAAGTTGTGACGCATAACATCCGTCGACAAAGACCAGACGTATCGAACCCGGGATCAGCAAGCTAGCGATGTCGGCCAGTGTCACAGACGCGTAGGAATCGACCGGATGAAAACCGTGCTGGAATAGCGGCGACAGATCGGTAAAGCGCCAGTCATCCTGCTTTGCCGTGGGGAAGTTCAGGGCCTGGGCACGGGTCCCTGCCTTGTCGCGGATAGGCGAAAGCCAGCTTTCCGATTTGACGGTTTTGCCGAGCAGCAATTGCTCGTAGCATTGTTCTTTCGTTAGCATCACGCAGCCGCCCTCAGCCAGTCGTAACCGCGTGCTTCCAGTTCCAGCGCAAGTTCCTTGCCGCCGGTCCTGACGATGCGGCCCGCGTCCATCACATGCACGTAATCCGGCACGATGTAATTCAACAGGCGCTGATAATGCGTCACCATCACCACGGCATTGTCGGAAGTAAGCAGTGTGTTCACGCCTTTTGCAACTATCCTCAGCGCGTCGATGTCCAGACCGGAATCGGTCTCGTCGAGTATCGCCAGCTTGGGCTCAAGCACGGCCATTTGCAGAATCTCGTTGCGCTTCTTTTCGCCGCCGGAAAAACCCTCGTTCACGCTGCGACCGAGAAAGCTTGGATCCATTTCAACGACCTTGATCTTTTCCTGGATCAGGTCGTCAAACTCGAGCGGATCGAGTTCTTCCAGCCCGCGTTCGGTCTGCAGCGTATTGTAGGCAAGACGCAACAAGGCGCTGTTCGACACGCCGGGAATCTCGACCGGATATTGAAACGCCAGGAACATTCCCGCTCTGGCACGTTCTTCCGGTGCAAGTGAAAAAAGATCCTTGCCTTCGAACATCGCGCTGCCGCCTGTGACCGTATAGTCGGGATGTCCTGTCAGCACTTTGGAAAAGGTGCTCTTGCCCGAACCGTTGATGCCCATAATGGCATGCACTTCCCCGGCACGCACGGTAAGATCGACGCCCTTCAATATCTCGACCCCGGCAACTTCAGCCCTGAGGTTTTTGACTTCCAGCAACACTTTGCTTCCTTTGTTAATCACCCTACACTCCCTTCAAGTTTCAGTCCGAGCAACTTGGTTGCCTCGACCGCAAATTCCATCGGCAGATGCACGAACACATCCTTGCAAAAGCCGTTGATGATCATCGAAATCGCTTCTTCCGAACCGATGCCGCGCTGCGCAAAAAAGAACATCTGGTCTTCGCCGATCTTCGATGTCGACGCCTCGTGCTCTATCGTGGCCGTGGTGTTCTGCACATCAATAGTCGGGAACGTGCTCGCCGCGCAGCGATCACCGAGCAGCATAGAGTCGCATTGCGAATAATTCCTGGCCCCGGTCGCGCGGCTGCCGACTTTGACCAGACCACGGTAGCTGTTGCTTGAACGCCCGGCCGAGATGCCCTTCGAGATGATCTTGCTGCGGGTGTTCTTGCCAACATGGATCATCTTGGTGCCGGTGTCGGCCTGTTGCATATGATTGGTCAGCGCGACCGAATAAAATTCGCCGGTCGAGTTGTCGCCCAGCAGCACGCAACTCGGATACTTCCAGGTGATCGCGGAACCGGTCTCGACCTGGGTCCAGGAAATCTTGGAATTGACGCCCTTGCACAGGCCGCGCTTGGTGACGAAATTGTAGATGCCGCCCTTGCCGTTCTCGTCCCCGGCATACCAGTTCTGCACCGTCGAATACTTGATGTCGGCATTGTCCAGCGCGACCAGTTCGACCACCGCAGCATGCAACTGGTTGGTGTCAAACTGGGGTGCCGTGCAGCCTTCCAGATAACACACAGAACTGCCTTCCTCGGCGATGATCAGGGTGCGCTCGAACTGCCCCGAACCCTCGGTGTTGATCCTGAAATAGGTGGACAGGTCCATCGGGCATTTCGTGCCTTTCGGGATGAAGCAGAATGACCCGTCGGTGAACACCGCCGAGTTGAGCGCAGCATAAAAGTTGTCGCCGCTCGGCACCACGCTGCCGAGATACTGTTTCACCAGTTCCGGATGGTCGTGCACCGCTTCCGAAAACGAGCAGAAGATGATCCCGATCTCGGCCAGCTTGGCCTTGTAGGTGGTGGTCACCGACACGCTGTCGAAGATCACGTCGACCGCAACGCCGGTCATTAGTTTCTGTTCGTGCAACGGCACGCCGAGTTTTTCGAAGGTGCGCCTTAATTCCGGATCGACTTCGTCCATGCTCGCGAGCTTTTTCTTCGGTTTGGGCTGTGCAAAATAGATGATCTCCTGGAAATCAATCTTGGGGTAACTCACGTTCGCCCATTCGGGCTCTTCCATGGTCAGCCAGTGCCTATATGCGTTCAGGCGGAATTCGAGCAGCCATTCCGGCTCCTCTTTCTTTTTCGAGATCATGCGTATCACGTCTTCATTCAAACCCTTGGCAACCGCCTCGGTTTCGATGTCGGTGACAAAGCCATGTTTGTATGGCTGATTAACCAGATTTTGTAATGCCGTACTCATGATTTATCCCTAAACTGCAAAGCTCTCGCCGCAGCCGCATTGATTCTTGACATTGGGATTGTTGAACTTGAATACATGTCCCAATCCCTCCTTTACATACGCGAGCTCGGTCCCTTCGAGAAATGGCAGGCTCTCCGCATCAACCAGCACCTTTGCGCCAAAAGCCTCGATTACCGTGTCGTTGCCATGTACTTCCTGCGCGATATCCATGGTATAGGCAAAGCCGCTGCATCCGGATTTCTTCACGCCCAAGCGCAGCCCGATACCGTTGCCGCTTTCCGCGATCTGGCTGCGTATATGTTTTGCTGCCGATTCCGTCAATGTAATTGCCATAAGTTTCTCCAATTAAAGATTTAAACAAATGCGCCGCGTGAACGTATCCTGCTCACGTCCACGACCTGGGGCATGGGCGCTATCATCTGGGCAAGATTCACTTTGTTAAGCGCGTCGTGAATGATGTGATTGATCCCCTGCCAATTGCTTCGGGTCGAACAGGTCGACTCGCGCTCGCAGGAAGTCGTGGTGCCGCTGCACTCGGTAATGGAAATAGGACCATCCATCGCATTGATGATCTCGGCGATCGAAATCTCGCTGGGGTGGCGCGCCAGCATATAGCCACCCTTGGCACCCAGCGAAGAAGCAACCAGATTCTCGCGAACCAGCATTTTGAGTATCTTGCTCACCGTTGGTGCCGCAATACCTAACCCAGTCGACACCTCACTAGCGCTATGGACGGCCCCGTCCTTGGCCATATAGGCCATGACCTGAGTACCATAATCCGCAAACTTGCTTAAACGTAGCATCTACACACCTCACAAAACTAGGACTAGTTTAGTACTAGATGGTTCACGGTGCAACATTTAATATTCTCAAGAAATAAACTTGTGGGCTTAGTGTCTATGGGTACGGAGATGCTTGAATCGATGCAACTCATTGCTTTTATTTAAATAAAAGTGCCGCAGGCTTTCCATTTTGCTCTGTTTTGTCAGGCATTCATAACTCAAGTCACCCAATCAAAGTCACCACGGTTTTGCATTGCATGTCTGTGTCTAGACCGTGCACAAGAGAATCGCAGTTGTGGCTTGACTGCCATGATTTTGAGGGTCCGCTTGTGCATGCATTTCGCAAATTGATACCTTCACGTTGCTCGACGCGGACCAGGTTCAATTCAAAATTCGAAAACTTTACATGTATAATTGACGCTATTATAAATTTTGTAATACGCTGTGCCCACGCTTAGGTTCATGCTGTTCCGGTACTGCACTAAAATAAACCATATGACGAGGGAGAAAAATGATGGTTAGTAGGGAAACTATCCTGCAAACGTTGAAATGCTTGCCGAACCAATATCCGCAGTTACTTCATGAGAAGTATCCTCATATTATGGAAAAGATCATCGAACTCTGGAATTCACCTGATGGGGAAGATTATTTAAACGATCTATTGCAGCCTAATGGCCGTGGTGGCGGCAGACTTGACCGACTTGGCTTTTCGGAGAAAGTTTGGTGGGAGATATATCGTTTGAATGAACTCTACAAAAAACCGCGTCCCAAATCGGCAAAGTGACCTCAACGTGCAGGTAACTGCAATTGGTGAATATCTTACTCGAATTCATATGTTCGCGATTTTGGCTGCTGATGAGTCACTGAACAGGACTTCTAAAGAAATTCTGTTTGTTGGGCAATTGAATAAGACAAAAGTAAAAGCGAAAGTTTACTTTATGCGCCAAGCAGGGAAATGACCTCTTTGATTTCGCGACGAAGCGCATCGATATTCAGCACTGCCGTCTTCGATATAGTGCGATTCTCGGCATGATTCCGATTGTCCAGCAGATTGCGCGCTCCGCTGATAGTGAAACCCTGCCCGTACAATAACTCGCGGATGTGCCGTATCAACATCACTTCATGGTGTTGATAGTAGCGACGATTGCCGCTGCGCTTGACCGGTTTAAGCTGAGTAAACTCCTGCTCCCAGTAGCGCAGCACATGCGCCTTGACCCCGCACAACTCGCTGACCTCACCGATGGTGAAGTAACGCTTTGCGGGAATCGGAGGAAGTTCGGAGTTAGGCTTGTGGTTTTCCATGATAGGACTTTTCCACCATGGTTTTCAATTTTTGGCTGGGATGAAAGGTCACGACACGGCGCGCGGTGATCGGGATTTCTTCGCCAGTCTTGGGATTCCGTCCTGGACGCTGCGGTTTGTCGCGCAGTTGAAAATTCCCGAAACCGGATAGTTTGACGCTCTCACCCTGTTCCAGTTGCAAACGAATTTCCTCAAAAAATGCTTCCACCATATCTTTGGCTTCACGCTTGTTAAGGCCCACTTTTGCGAACAGTTGATCAGCCAGTTCGGCTTTGGTTAATGTAGTTGTCATATTTCTCCCTTATTCCAATCCCCATTACGGGAACCGCTTCAAATACACATTACATTCGCAACTGCGCACCGTGGGTTTGCAATGCTCCCACTAATTTCGCGATGCTTGGTTCAATTTCAGACTCTGTGAGTGTTTTATGAGTATCTTGCAATAACACACGGAATGCAACGCTTTTTTTTCCTTGCTCCACGCCTTTTCCTCGATACACATCGAACAGTGCAAACTCTGCCACATAGGGTGCGGATATACGCTGCATGGCATCCAGCAAGGTCTGCACCGTCACTCCCTCGTCGACCACTACCGCCAGATCACGGCGCACCGGCAGGAATTTGGGGATATCGCTTATCAGCGGAACCTGGGCCTGTGTCAACGCGCCGAGTTCGATTTCGAACCACACGCAGGTCATGGCGATGTCGTATTGCTGTTGCCAGTGCGGGTGCAATTCGCCTATCCATCCGACCATCTGCTCGCCACAAAAAATCCGCGCGGAGCGTCCCGGATGCAGCGCCGGGTGGGTTGCAGCAACAAAGCGCAACGTCCTGGGTGCGAACAATGCTTCGACATCCGCTTTCACATCAAAGAAATCCACCGGTCTGGCGGCCACACCCCATTGTTCCGGTTGTGCTTCGCCATGGCACAACGCGGATAATCGCTGGGTCTGGACATAGTCATCATCTACCTTGGCAAAACAGGCGCCGACCTCGAACAGCCGCACGCGAGGCTGCTTGCGGTTCAGATTGAAGCGCAACGCGCCGACCAGTCCGCCGATCAAGCTGCTGCGCATCACCGCCAGGTTGCTGGCGATCGGATTTTGCAACGCGACAGGATGCTCGTTTCCGCACAGCTCGCGCTCGACCTGCGCTTCCAGAAAGGAATAACTCACGATCTCCTGGTAATCGCGGGCCACCAGCAATTTCTGGATATGTGCCAATGGGCGCTGCAACTCGCTGTAGGGCAATATGGTCAAGGCGGCTTGCGGCGCCAGGGCGGGGATATTGTCATAGCCGTGCAGGCGTGCCAGTTCTTCGATCAGGTCGGCCTCGATGGACAGGTCAAAGCGGAAGCTCGGCGGTGTCACACGAAAATCGTCGTCTGATAAATGCCTCGCAGAGGCGGCGATTGCCCCCTCTCCTGCTTGCGGGAGAGGGTTGGGGAGAGGGCAGTTCGCCTTGAAGTCGAATTGCAGACGCTTGAACAGGGTTGCGATCTGCTGGTTATCCAGCGCTATGCCAAGCACGCGCACGACGCGCGACCGGCGCAGAGCTATCGGGGCACGCACCGGCAACTGGCCGAGCACCTCGCTGATCGCGCCGGCGCTGCCGCCGCATATTTCCAACAGCAATTGTGTGGCGCGTTCCAGGGCCTGACGGGTCGCGGCAAAATCCACCCCGCGCTCGAAGCGGAATGAAGAGTCGGTCGCCAGTCCGAAACGGCGTGCCCTGCCGGCGATCGCATCGGGATGAAAAAAGGCACTTTCCAAAAATACGTCCCGCGTGGCGGTTTCCACGCCGCTGCCCTGCCCGCCCATGATGCCGGCCAGCGCCAGCACGCGCGCATCATCGGCGATGACCAGCTCTTCTTCGTCCAATACCACGTTCTGTTCGTTGAGCAAGGTCAGCGCTTCGCCCTTGAGTGCCCTGCGTACCGTGATTCCGCCGGACAGTTTAGCCACATCGAAGGCATGCATCGGCTGCCCCATCTCCAGCATCACGTAGTTGGTGATGTCCACCACCGCGCTGATACCGCGCAAGCCGCTACGCTCCAGACGGCGCAGCATCCAGGTTGGCGTGGCTGCAGCCGCATTCACGCCGCGCACCAGGCGCCCGCAATATAACGGACAGCCAAGTGCATCCGACACGTTGACCGGAAACTGCTCGGACAAGGTGACTGGCTGTGTCCGGATATCCAGCGGTTCGAGTTCGCTGCCCGTCAGTGCAGCGACTTCACGCGCGATGCCGACCATGCCGGAACAATCGCTGCGGTTGGGCGTCAGCTTCAGGGTAAACAGTTTGTCATCCAGCTCCAGATACTCGCGCAGCGTTTTGCCAACCGGCGCATCGGCGGGCAGCAACCACAGGCCGTCGCTTTCGACAACCAGGCCCAGCTCTTTTCCCGAGCACAGCATGCCGGACGATTCGACATTGCGCACCTTGGCCTGCTTGATGACGAAGCCTTTTTCATTGTCACCACTTGGGGGCAGTACCGCGCCGATGCGCGCGCATGGCACTTTCACGCCGACCGCGACATTCGCCGCACCGCACACGATATTGAGCGGGAGTGCTTCGCCGACATTCACCTGGCAAACATTCAGGCGGTCCGCATTGGGATGCTTGACCACTTCCAGCACCTCGGCCACCACCACATTATCGAATGCGGGCGCGACCGGCTCCAGGGCCTCGACTTCCAGGCCCGCCATGGTCAGCACATGCCCCAGTGCTTCGCTGGACAGGTCAGGATCGACCCAGGTTCTTAACCAATTTTCGGAAAATTTCATGGTTATATGTTCAGTTGAATTGCTTGAGGAAGCGTAAGTCGCTCTCATAAAACAGTCGCAGATCGTTTACGCCGTAGCGCAGCATCGCCAAGCGTTCCACACCCAGGCCAAACGCGAACCCGAGATATTTTTCGCTGTCGATGTTGACGTGCTTCAGCACATTGGGATGCACCATGCCGCAGCCGCCGATTTCCAGCCACCCGCCGTTCCAGCTCATGTCCATTTCGGCAGACGGCTCGGTAAACGGGAAAAATGAGGGGCGGAAACGCACCTGCAAATCGTCCTGCTCGAAGAATCGCTGCAGGAAATCCTGGACCACGCCCTTGAGATTGGCAAAACTGATGTGTTCGTCGACCCACAGACCTTCCACCTGATGAAACATCGGGGAATGCGTGGCATCGGAATCTACCCGGTATACCCGGCCGGTGGAGATGATCTTCAGGGGAGGTTGATGATCTTCCATATAGCGCACTTGCACCGGCGAAGTATGGGTGCGCAATACGTTCTGCGGGTCGATGTAGAAAGTATCGTGCATGGCGCGCGCCGGATGATTTTCCGGGATGTTCAGCGCGGTGAAGTTGTAGAAATCGCTTTCGATCTCCGGGCCGGATGCGGTCGCAAAACCCAGCGAGTGGAACAGTTGTTCGATGCGCTCCAGCGTGCGCGTGACCGGATGCAAGCCACCGGTGCTTATCCCGCGCCCCGGCAATGTCACATCCAGGGATTCTGCCGCCAGCTTTTGTGCCAGTTTGTTTTGCTGCAACGCATCGCGGCGCTGCTGCAGTGCGACTTCAATACCCTGTTTAACCTGGTTGATGCGCGCACCTGCAGCGGGACGCTCTTCCGCAGACAGCTTGCCCAATCCTTTCAGCAATACCGTCAAGCTGCCCTCTTTACCCAGATAGCGTGCTTTGACCTGCTCCAACTCAGCCTCTTCGCTGATCAGCGCGAACTGCTGCAGAGCCTGGTCGAGAATTTGTTGTAGTTCTTCCATCCCTAACACCAGAATATTCGTTCACCAATAACACAAAGGGACTCCAGAAACAAAAAAGGAGGCTTACCGCCTCCTTTATGTTTCAAAGGTCTGTATTAGACGCCGAGGCTGGCTTTGGCTTGCACCACAAATTGTGCAAACGCTGCCTTGTCGAACACAGCGATGTCTGACAAAACCTTGCGGTCGACCTGGATCGATGCTTTCTTCAGCCCGTTCATGAATACGCTGTAAGTCAAGCCTTGCTCACGCGCTGCCGCATTGATACGCGCGATCCACAAGGTGCGGAACTGGCGCTTCTTCTGGCGACGGTCGCGATAGGCATATTGACCGGCCTTCATCACCGCCTGTTTGGCAATACGGTAGACGTTTTTGCGACGTCCGCGATAACCCTTGGCCAGGTCCAGAATCTTCTTGTGACTTGCGCGTGCTACTACTCCACGTTTTACTCTTGGCATGGTCTACTCCTTATGCGTAAGGCATCATGGCGCGAACCGATGCTTTGTTGGTTGCGTGGACTTCAGTGGTACCGCGCAATTGACGTTTGCACTTGGTGGTCTTCTTGGTCAGGATGTGACGTTTGAAAGCACTTGCGCGCTTGATGCTGCCGCCAGCGCGAACGACGAAGCGCTTTTTTGCTCCGCTTTTGGTTTTCATCTTAGGCATGATTCTTCCTTTAAGTTGTGGCGGCAGGTGTTTTCCCATGGAAAAGCTTGATACCCATACACCACTTTTTATTGGGACTTTTTGCTACATCAACCCGACCGTCCCTTTGCTGTCGAATCAACAATTATTCAATCTTCCCGGATTTGTTTTTAGCCCGGTTTTTTGCCCGGCTTTGGAGACAATACCATCACCATCTGCCGGCCTTCCATCTTGGGAAACTGTTCGACTACACCGTAGTCCACCAAGTCAGCTCTTACGCGCTCAATCAAGCGCATGCCGATTTCCTGATGCGCCATTTCACGACCACGAAAACGCAACGTAACTTTGGTTTTGTCGCCCTCGCCCAAAAACTTGATCAAGTTGCGCAGTTTGATATTGTAATCCCCTTCGTCGGTATTCGGACGAAATTTGATTTCCTTTATCTGGACCTGCTTCTGCTTGAGCTTGGCTTCATGCAGCTTCTTGCTTTCGGCATATTTGAATTTGCCGATGTCCATGATGCGACACACGGGTGGATCCGCTAACGGCGAAATCTCCACCAAATCCAATTCTGCTTCATCCGCCATACGCAATGCTTCTGCGATGGCCACAATCCCGAGGGGCTCTTTTTCGACACCAATGAGTCGCACCTGCGGTGCTGTGATCATCTCATTCATGCGCTGCGATTTATCTTGTGCTATTGCAATATCTCCACTTAAACAATACTTAAGCCGTGTTACCCGGTTTTGATTTCGGTTTTCAAACGTTGAAGCAGCGCTTCAAACGTCATCTGCCCGAGATCCTCACCACTGCGGGTACGCACGGCCACCAAATTTCCTGCCACTTCCTTGTCGCCTATAATCAGCTGATAAGGTAATTTCTGCAAGCTATGTTCGCGTATTTTATAGGTAATCTTCTCATTACGCAAATCCAGTTGTATACGCAGTCCGGCGGACCGCAATTTATGCGCAACCTGGGTCACATATTCTTCCTGCGCCTGCGAAATATTCATCAGCACAAGCTGGACCGGCGACAGCCACAATGGAAAAGCACCGGCATGGTGCTCGATCAGTATGCCGATGAAGCGTTCCATCGAACCCAGAATGGCACGATGCAGCATCACCGGGGGTTTGCGGCTGTTGTCTTCATCCACGAATTCGGCACCCAGGCGTACCGGCAAATTGAAATCCAGCTGTATTGTGCCGCACTGCCACAAGCGTCCCAGACTGTCTTTCAACGTAAATTCGACCTTGGGGCCGTAGAACGCGCCCTCGCCCGGCTGGACATCATAAGCAAGGCCATTTTGCTTCAGGGCTGAAGCCAGACCGGCTTCAGCCTTGTCCCAGGTCTCATCAGAGCCTACCCGTTTTTCCGGACGAGTGGACAGCTTGACCAGCACTTCATTGAAGCCGAAATCGCGATACACCTCGTTCAGCATCACGATGAATTTCGACACCTCGGGCTGCACCTGCTCTTCGGTACAGAATATATGCGCGTCATCCTGGGTGAAGCCGCGCACCCGCATCAAGCCGTGCAACGAACCTGATGTCTCGTTGCGGTGGCAGGAGCCGAACTCCGCCAGCCGCAGCGGCAGGTCGCGATAACTGTGCAGGCCGTGATTGAATATCTGCACATGTCCGGGACAGTTCATCGGCTTCACCGCGTAATCGCGATTTTCCGAAGCCGTGGTAAACATGTTGTCGTGATAGTTTTCCCAATGCCCGGACTTCTCCCACAGGGTCCGGTCCATGATGGTCGGGGTACGCACTTCCTGGTAGTCGTGCTCGATGAACTTGCGCCGCATGTACTGCTCGACTTCCTGCCACAGCGTCCAGCCCTTGGGATGCCAGAACACCATGCCGGGCGACGAATCCTGCATGTGGAACAATTCCAGTTGCTTGCCCAACTTGCGGTGGTCGCGCCTTTCTGCTTCCTCGATCTGATGCAAATAGGCGTCGAGCTCTTCCTTCTTCGCCCAGGCCGTGCCGTAGATGCGCTGCAGCATTTCGTTCTTGGAATCGCCGCGCCAGTATGCACCGGCCAACTTCATCAGTTTGAACGCTTTCAGCTTGCCGGTCGACGGCACGTGCGGGCCGCGGCACAGATCGGTGAAATCACCCTCGGTATACAGCGACACATCCTGGTCGGCAGGAATGGACGAAATGATCTCGGCCTTGTAATGCTCGTTGATGCTTTTGAAATAAGCGACCGCCTCATCGCGCTGCAATACCTTGCGCGTCACCGGAATATCGCGCTTGGCCAATTCGCCCATGCGTTTTTCCAATGCGGCCAGGTCTTCCGGCGTGAACGGGCGATGATAGGAGAAATCGTAAAAGAAGCCGTTCTCGATCACCGGGCCGATGGTCACTTGCGCATCGGGAAACAGCTCCTTGACCGCATAAGCCAGCAAATGCGCGGTAGAGTGGCGAATGATCTCCAGGCCATCCGCATCCTTGTCGGTGACGATTGCCAGCGCGGCATCCTGCGCGATCAGATAGGAAGTATCCACCAGCTGGCCGTCCACTTTCCCGGCCAGCGCGGCACGCGCCAAACCGGATCCGATACTGAGCGCAACATCGGCGACTGTCACTGGTTGCGCGAAGCTGCGCTGGGAACCATCCGGCAAAGTAATAACTGGCATATTTTCTTTTCTAAAATACTATTTTCTTTTCTAAAATACAAAGTGCGGCGATGCCGCACTGGAAATACTGCAAGACACAATCGGAATCCAACCAACGTCGGCCAAGGCGCGATCCCACCGTAACCAATAATACCGTTGAAGACCGGGCATTATAGTGTTACTGAAGGAATTTACAATTCATTGCATGCACTCAACATACGATGGCCGAGCAGTGCCAGGATTTAGGTCGGCCCAATGAAAATATAATGGATTCGGCTTTAGTCTTATAATGGATACTTATTCGTTACTCTTAAATACCAAATTTCTATGCAAAATTCCAATTCCATTTCCGGTCGAAAACTGACTGGCATTGCTGCACGGGGCTTTACCCTGATCGAAATCATGGTGGTGGTCGTCATCATGGGCATTATGGCCGCGTTGATCGTTCCCAAGTTGATGGGGCGCACCGACGATGCGCGCATCATCGCAGCCAAGCAGGACATCGCCACTGTGATGCAGGCGCTCAAACTGTACAAGCTGGATAATCAGCGCTACCCGACTACCGAGCAGGGTTTGCAGGCACTGGTTACCAAACCGACCACAGGCCCCGCCGCCGATGGCTGGAAAACCGGCGGTTATATCGACAAGCTGCCGAAAGATCCCTGGGGAAATCCCTACCTGTATCTGTCCCCGGGCATCCATGGTGAAATCGACGTGTTCTCTTTGGGCGCGGATGGCCAGCCGGGAGGTACCGGCAACGATGCCGATATCGGCTCGTGGGAATTGTAATCACGTTTGCTTCACTTGGGTCTGATCGCGCCCATCGGAACGCGAAATCCCGGCGTCTGTCACGCGGGTTCACACTGCTTGAGTTGCTGGTGGTCATGGTGATTGTCGGTATCACACTCGGTGCGGTGTCATTCAATGCGATGCCGAGCGATCGCAAGGTGTTGCAAAACGATGCGCAACGGATCGCGCTGCTGCTGCAACTGGCCCGCGATGAGGCGATTGTGCGCAACCACCCGATTGCATTCGAAGCGGACGCTGATCGTTACCGATTCCTGTTATTCCAGGACAACAAATGGCAGGCGCTCAAGCAGGATGATTTGTTGCGCGAGCGTGAATTCAAACACTCACCGGTCATATTCACGATCAGCCCGCCTTCGGCGGAACAAACCAATCCTTTGCGCATCATCTTCGGCCGCGAACCGGTCGGCATACCTTTTGTGCTGACGCTTGCAGTGGGGGATGCGCGAGTGGCAATCCGTGCCGACGGTATCGGACATTTCGTCGTGGAATAACATGGGAGCATCTAATAACTCAGATTTCATCCAAACTGGTGTAACTACTGGTGAAACTACTAGCCATCTGACTAGGCTGTCCAAAAACGACAGCCAAGTCATTGGTTATAGCCATTCGACTAAGCTGTCAAAAGACGACAGCCAAGTCGCTGGTTATGCTGCGTTGCGGGAAAAATTTTCTTGCTTACATATTATCCATATGCGGCGCTGCAAAAATTTATCCGCTCCTTAGCATTTGGGCGAACTCCAAATTATTAGATGCCCCCATGCGCTTAAAACACCATCACAAACGCGACCACCTAGGCCGTCGTAATTGCGGTTTTACTTTGCTCGAGGTGATGGTGGCATTGGTCATTATCGGGACGGCACTCGGTGCAAGTTTGCGTGCTGTCGGCAGCCTGACGCAAAACAGCGCCGATCTGCGGTCATCGATGATGGCAACCTGGTCGGCCGAAAACCGGCTGTCGCAGATCCGGCTGAGCCATGAATGGCCAGCGCTGGGTCAGCGCAGATTCGATTGCAACCAGGGCGAATTGCATCTGGTATGCGAAGAAAATATTTTCACCACACCTAACCCCTACTTCCGCCGCGTTGAAGTGAGCGTATTCGACGCAGAAAATCCCGATCGGCGCATTATCAAGCTGGATCAAGTGGTACCCAATGCGTAACAGGCGAATCACAACACAATGGGGACTGACCCTGGTCGAACTGCTGGTCGCCATCAGCGTGCTTGGATTCGTTGCGGTACTCGGCTGGCGCGGTCTGGACAGCATCGTGCGGGCGCGCATCGCGCTCACCAGCGACCTCGAGCAGACACGCGGAATGCAACTCGCCTTCGCCCAGTTGCAGAGCGATTGCGCGCATCTGGCCAGCCCCTCTGTTCTGCCCGACAGGATTCCGCTCACGCTCGGTCAGGGGCAGCTCACGCTGGTGCGCACGGTGTATGCCGACAACCAGCCGTCACGCCTGCAGGTCATCAGCTACCGGGTCAATGACGGTTTGCTGACACGCCGGGAATCCCCCGCGACCCGCGATTTGCGGAAACTGGATTTCTATTGGCAGAACGCTGTCAACGACACTTTTACGAGTCAGCCGGTGGTGCTGCAATCGGATGTGGCAGATATGACGATGCGGCTATGGATCAACGGCAGCTGGCGTACCAAATCCGACGCAGTGATAACCATCGGGACGTCAATTTTGATTCCATCAATACCCACCGGACTGGAAGTCACGCTGCAATTGCGCGGACGCGATGGCGGCATGCTGAAGATATTCTTGCTGGGGGCAGTTTGAAAACACGCCCTACTCCGCCAAACCGGCAGCGCGGCGTCGCGGTGATCATTGCGCTGTTGCTGACGACACTGGCAATCACCATCGTCGCCAGTCTTTTCTGGCAGCAGCAGGTACAAGTCCGATCAATCGAAAATCAGCGCCTGCAACTGCAAAAACAATGGATCCTGCGCGGCGCGCTTGATTGGGCCAGCCTGATCCTGCGCGAGGACGCCAAGTATTCCAGCGTCGATACCCTGGATGAACCCTGGGCCACTCCGCTCGCGGAAACGCGGCTCAATCAATATGTCGAGAACGGCCAGAGCGCTGCCGATGCCGCGGATGCTACTCTGTCGGGCGGCATCACTGATGCACAGGCACGCTTTAACCTGACCGACCTGTGCCCCAATGGAACCATCAATCCCGTCGAGGTGAGCGCTTTCGCCCGGTTGCTCAATAATGTAAACGTTGATCCGGCGCTGGCGCAGGCAACTGCAAACCTGATGGCGGATGCACAACAAAAACCCGTCGCAAGCGATGCAAATGCCCAAGCTCAAACAGGTCCGCTGCCGATGAATCTTACCCAAGTGGATGATTTGCTCGCGGTGCCGGGCTTTACACCGGAGATGCTCGCAAAGATAAAAGATTTTGTGATCTTCCTGCCGCGCGCCACACCGGTCAATGTCAACACCGCGCCGGCCGAAGTGCTGTCTGCCATCAGTACGCTTTCGATTTCTGACGCAACCGCGCTGGTGGCCAGCCGCAACACCGCGACCTTCCGCAACCCCGGCGATTTTATGATGCTCATGCATGAAAATCATTTGATCGTGGCAAACGTGGCAGTCTCGACCAATTACTTTCTGGTCAACGGTAAAGTACGCATGAGCCGGGCCGAGTCGGAGATTCAATCGTTAATCGAACGCAATGGCGCCAACACCAAGCTGATCTGGATCAGGGAATATTAAGCCGGACATCAAACTCCGACGAAACAATATCGTGATAGGTCACGCGGTAAAAAAGCTGCTTTCGCCGCGTTCAGGCCGTACAGCCATATCTTAATCAATGCAGGCTTTAGCAAACACTGGCTGACACGGCCTATGTGGAGCAGGTCATGACCGTCCGCAAAGGATTTCAACTCAGGCGATTCCAACTTAAGGCTTACCAAAAATATCATTCTTTAATGTGCGCTAACGCACAGAGTGAATCGGGCAAACGTGGCATAAATATGGCACGTGTAACTTGTGCCATTTTTCGGCTGATCCGATATAAAATTGAATCGTACTAAATTCGGTACACTTAATTGTCTATACGGAAAGAGTTCAATCAATCAGTCCATCGAAATTGAGGTAAGTCCCGATGCGCAAACTATTCGGTCTCATCATCGCCATCTTCTGTTTGATGGGGATACCTGCCCAGGCGCAAGCTGCCAAGAAGGGCACCGCGATTAAAACCACACAACCAGCCAAATCAGGAAAAACCTTCCGCAACTGTCGGGGCTGTCCTCAAATGGTGGTGATCTATTCGGGGAGATTTGACATGGGCTCGCCCGATTCTGAACACAGGCGGGGCAAAGACGAAGGCCCTGTGCACAATGTCAAAATCCCAGCTTTCGCTATTGGCAAGACCGAGGTCACGCGAGGCCAGTTTGCGGAATTCGTGAAAGAAACCCGCTACAGCACCGGCGACAAATGCTGGACGCTCGAGAAAGGCAAATATGAAGAGCGCAAAGGCAGCTGGCGCGAGCCCGGCTTCCCGCAAAACGACAACAATCCTGTCGTCTGCATCAACTGGAATGATGCACTAGCCTATGCGAAATGGTTGTCACGCAAGACAGGAAAAATATACCGTCTGCCGACAGAGGCCGAATGGGAATATGCCGCCCGTGGCGGCGCCGGCACTGCGCGTTACTGGGGAAGCAACCCTGATGATGCCTGCGCCTACGCAAATGGCGCGGACAAGACCGCACAGGCACAGATACAGGGTGCAACATCCTGGTTAGTGCATCATTGCACGGATGGTTTTGCCTATACCGCTCCGGCGGGCCACTTCAAGCCCAATGCATTCGGATTGAACGACATGCTGGGGAACGTGTGGGAATGGACCGGGGACATTTATCACGCTAACTATCAGGGCGCGCCGACTGACGGCAGTGCCTGGCAAGGCGGCGGCAACAAACGCTTGTTGCGCGGCGGTTCCTGGAACAATTCGCCATCAAACTTGCGTGCGGCTATACGTTACAAGAGCGAGCCCGGACTTCGTTTCAGCAGCTTCGGGTTTCGTGTGGTCAGGTCGTACAAATAACGCATAATATTAAACTCGGCCATGCCTTCCATTGCGCGTAAATTCATCCGGTTTCCCAGGCTTCTGTCGGGGCTGCTGTTGGGTATCACGCTTCAATTTCCCCTGGATCTGTTTGGTGATGAACTAGCTGCTTCACAGGTTCCGCAAACAGATACACAGGAACCGCAACCTGTTCTACAGACGCCGCGACCTGTCTTGCTGACACCACAAACTGCTCCCCAGACTTCAAAATCCGACAAATTTGATTCATGGGAAGCTTCACGTGATTATATGTCCGGGAAGATCACCAGCTTCGCAAGCTATATTGACCGCTTCTTTGGTGGTGATCGTCATTTCCAGGAGAGCAATGGCACTGTGATGCAGCTGGATCTTAGCAAACTGAATGGATACGGTAGTGATCACAAGGTCGATCTGGCAGCCAGGGTGAATCTGAGATTGCCGGTAACCGAGGGGCGGTTACATCTGTTGATCGAAACAGACCCCGAGAAAAATATAAATGCTACGCCCACACCAGGTTCGACAGTGATCAAAAATAAGGTCGTTGTGCCGAGTAGTGTTGCCGTGGCTACGCGATATGCGATAGCAAAAGAAGACATCTGGCATTTCAGTACCGACGTGGGGATTAAATTTCCGATCCCGCCCAAGCCTTTCGTCCGATCAAGGGGTAGCTATTCGATTCCGTTGGGTAACTGGAGGCTGAAAGCCGAAGAGTCGGTGTATTGGTTTAATACCCTGGGCGCGGGTGAAACCAGCCAACTGGACTTTGAACGAATCATCAGTCCCCCGTTGCTGTTTCGCGCCTCCAGTATCGTCACATGGCTCAATGACAAACAGAACTTCGACATGCGCCAGGATTTTTCGATTTATCACACCGTGACGGATCGTAGCGTATTACTGTATCAGGCGACTGCAATCGGGATCAGTAATCCCCAGTATCAGATGACGGATTTTGTCGTGCTGATGTTGTACCGTTACCGAATGCACCAGGAATGGCTATTCTTTGAAATAAGCCCGCAACTGCATTTCCCCAGAGACCGGCAATACCACTACAGCCCTGCGCTCAACATCCGTCTGGAGATGCTGTTTGATGATTCGAGATGATATCGAGCAAGTACGACAAAACGTGATTGTCAGTGTTTTACTCCGCCCTGAGATGTTTCCCAGTAAAGGGTACACGCTTCTTATCAGCGATTGCCCCCGTTGGTCACAGCCATGCCATGCTTAGCCGCACTTAACGTGTTGCCGGATTAATTTGTTACTTATTGTGAGTTGCCGCTGCCACCGATTGCATCTCAAATACCTTCCTGAACTTCCTCAAAATATTTTTCTTTACGTACGTTACCGCACGGAGCATCGTGAGCGGAAATGGGATAGTGCCACCGTGGTGTGACAAGTGCCTTGGTTCCGGTTGATCCGGTTTTGAATTGGAACAGACCAAACCGAGGCTCGCATATAACCAATGACTTTGCTGTCGTTTTTTTGACAGCTTAGTCAGATGGCTAGTTGTTTGACCATTCGCAAAGTTTGTCAACAGCGAATATTGACGTAGCACACCAGGTTAAGTACCAGCAAGGAGTCGGTCGATAGTACCGATGTTTTCTGGATCAAGTATAGGAGAAGCAAATGAACAAATTCGAAAGTATTTCAAAACCAATAATGTGGTCCACGACATTATTACTGGCGGCCATTTTGGCAGGGTGCGGTGGCGGTAGCAGCGGCCCCGCCTCAACCATAACCCAACCGGGAACAACCTGCTCGGGAGCGAGTTGCGTGAATCTTGGAACTGCTGCCCATTATGCGATATTAGCTAACACTGGGATCGACACTGCGCCGGGTGCATCGGTGATTACGGGAAATATTGCAACCGGCCCGGGCGTCACCTCGACAGCTATCACCGGATTTGCGCTGACCCTGCCTGCAGCAAGTCCATATTCAACCTCCGCTCAAGTTAGCGGAAAGGTCTACGCATTCGACTATGCGCCCCCTACGCCGACAGAAGTGAACACAGCATCAAACGCCATGGGAACTGCATACACCGCGGCTGCCGGAATGGCACCAGCAGGTGGTGGTCTCACTACTGCTTGTCCCGGAACCGGCGCACTGGGCGGCCTGATCATTGCACCTGGTGTTTATAACTGTACTGTCGCTATTTCAATTGCAACAGATGTCACTCTGGACGGATCGGCAACAGATGTCTGGGTCATACGGACTACGCAAGCTCTTAATCAGGCTTCTGCTACGACGGTGCACTTAACCGGTGGTGCGTTGGCCAAGAACGTATTCTGGCAGGTTGCCGGCGATGTGACCGTTGGATCGACCGCGCATATGGAGGGAATCATACTGGGCCAGACAGCGATCAACTTTGGGAATGCCTCATCGATCAACGGCAGGCTGATGGCACAAACTGCTGTCAATCTTAATATGACTACGGTTACACAACCCTAACCCACTCAGCATTACGATGTAAAGCAATGAAGGAGGCCGTCGCAAGACGGCCTCCTTCATTGTGAAGGTCAAGTATAGAGGACGAGGCTATCGTGTCACGATGGATTGATGCTATTGAACAGGAAGACAGATAAATCTTGCCGAAGACTTTGAGTTTAGACCCAATCCTGTCCGATTTCTCAATACGAACGCCTGATACTGTCTAGCCAAACAATCTGTATGTAACCTACGATCAACCTGTGAATTGCTGTGTTCTTATGCCTGCGGTTTTCTGGTCAGGAATCCCGTCAGGATCAACGCCAGCAGGGTATATGTCATGAACAGGTAAAACCCCGGCTGCAGGGCGGTCGCATTCGTAGTCAGGATAACCAGCTCCTTGTCTGCCGACCGCAAATGACCGAGCTGGCTGCTGATGATCCCGTTGAATCCGATATAGGCCATGAATATGGCCACCACCATCACATCGGCCATCGACCACTTTCCGGATTTCAACACGAAGAACCTGATCACCGCGTTTTCCCTGAGCTTGCGGAAATTGAAATAATATCCCATTGAAGAGATTATCTTTAACACCGGAAAAACAATACTGAATGTGATCAGCAATATCCCGACCAGTTTCATCTGGATGTCCTTGTGGGTGATCATGATCCAGAATACATCGAGTATGCTTTTGCTTTGAAAATACAACACCTGGTTCTCGAAATGAACGGGATGCCCGATCAGCATGAAATTCATTTGGGAGATGGTCGCTTCCATATCGATGGTGGGCGTGGTTACGCCGGCTATCAGCAGTGTGACAAGAGACAGAATCAGAAATATATAACGGGGCGGGGTCAGCGGCAGTTTGCTGAAACCGGACATGGCAAAAAGAAAAACCGCCAGCATGATCAGCAGGCCTGCCTCCTTGATGATCAGGGCTTGCCTGACCGAAATTTGCTCGTTCAGCTTGACCCTCGCTCCCTCAACATCTTTGGAATCGGTCCTGAGCAGGATGCGACTCAATTGAGGCGTATCCTGTGTATCGAAGGTCCGGTCTGAATACTTTTCGAGTTGCTTGTTCAGCACGGCCTTTATCTGGCGCTTTGTTTTAGGTTTCGTCATCTCATGAATGACGGCCTTTGCATATTCCGGAATTCCTTTTTTTATTTCGTCCAGATTCACAAAGATATTGATAAAAGTTTGCGTAATTTTTCCACCTGCAGTATCTGCATTCTCTTTCCTGATTTTCTTGTCGACATCATCAATCAGGGTATTCAGCAGTACTTCGATATGCTTGCGCAGCACCCGCTCATTCGCCTTTGACAAATACAGCTTGTTGATCTCCTCGGCAAGAATTTCGGTAACCTGGCGTTTCCATTCATCGATGCTGAGCAGTCCGTATTTGACGCTGTTGAGTTCGGCATAATCGTTTTTGTCCTGCTGGTTGATAAGCGAATTTGAAATGATCTGCTGGCACAATATCCCCGATGCGATGATGATTATCAGCGGCAAGATCCAGTTGATCAGTTTCATGGTAACCAGAGAGGAAGATTTGCGCTTACTTCTTAACCGCTCGTCATTCTTGCGAATGATCCACCCCGGAATTGCGCACCTCACCGGAAGAGCGAGTCGCAGAAAAGAGGTATCTCAAACCCAACGAAATGGCAGCGGGATAGAGGTACATCAAGCGCCAGCCCGTCTTTGCCAGACCGGCTATACCCTTGCCACGTATCGATAGCAGCGCAGCAAAACCGCCGGATATCAATGCGGGATGATTGCGTATGAAACGTGCCGCCTTTAACCCCGTGTCAGCCAAGGCCAGGGGCTTCTGAAAATCCACGGAAATCGCGGCGACTTCCATACGTTGAGCCTCGATTTCTTCCAATAGCCTTAGTCGGCGAACGGCGAGTTTTGCGAGTCGTTGTTTCATGGCAGTGGAGTAAGCTGGTCGCGATCATCGGCCAAAGCGGCCAAGCTGGCGGAAAACAGTTTTGATTTTCTGTTGGCCACGCCGTTCAATGCGTTCCATGCCAGGAGTCCGGCTACAAAGTACAAAACGATAAAGCTGGCCAGCACCTGCAGACGGTAGCTGTCCCAAAATACCACCACGACAAATGTCGTCAGCAGAATGGTGGCCAAAGCAAAGAATAACAGCGCGATGCTGCCATAGAGCAGCATTTGCTTGATGTTCAGGCGCTCCTCCTCCACCTCGATGGACAAGAGTTCAAGCCGCGTCTGGAAGATGGCCAGCAAGGTGCCAGCCATCCGTTTCAACGACTCCATCAGTCCGCCCGATTCCGACATGGTTTAGCGCCGTGCGATCAGCATCCCGACTATCGCTCCGACACAGGCTGAGATGCCGATCGCTTGCCAGGGATTATCGTGAACATATCGGTCGGCCTCTTTTGCAGCATCCCGGGTGCGCTCAATCAAAACATCTTCGGCTGAAGCAAGGCGTCCCTTGACCACTTGCAGATTCTCCTGGATGCGTGCCCGTGCTACAGCGGCACCTTCACCCGCCTGGTTGGCGGTAGCGCGCAGCAGTTCCTCGGCATCCGCCACCACCAATCGCAAATCTTCCATGAGCTTCTCCTTGGAATCTGCGATATCTAAATGTTTAACAACCATTTTTTTTGCGTTCATGACTTAACTCCTGATTATAAAATATAGATGTTTCGATACTGATAGGCTACCAATTATTGACTGCTGTATATCCGCAGTAAGTCATTGGTTATAGCCAGTTCCATAAAAATCTTTTCCCGCCACTCTGCTGGCCTCGACCCATCATGCATTGGTAGTCACCGTCACATTAGCGACGTGCCCGCAACACTGCGTCACTTAGTCCGCATGTCATTCTTGACTGACGTCACACCTTTCACGCTGCGTGCCAATTCGACCGCCTTGTTAATATCGGATTTGGAACCGACGAAGCCGCTCAATTGGACTACACCCTTGAAAGTTTCCACGTTGATTTCAGCGGACTTCAAAGTGGGTTCGTCGAATATGGCTGCCTTGACCTTGGTGGTGATTACGCTGTCGTCAACATATTCGCCAGTACCTTCCTTCGTTGGCGTGGAAGCGCAACCCAAGGAAAACAGCAACGCAAAGGTCATAAAAAATACTGCAAAATATTTAAGTTGTTTCATGATCGATCTCCTTAAAAAATTAATACGAAATTAAACAGCAAAGTTGCTCATCATCAAGTTCTGTTGCTGCAATTGCTATTCACCTTCCGGTGGGTTATATCGAGCACATCATTACCGCGCCAGCCGCAACAGTGTGATCACGAGCATCAATTCCAGTTCCAGACGTTATCGCGAATGTATTGGTCAGTGACATTTTCGGCCTTTCGGGTGTGCTCAATCATGGCTGTTCCGGTTGCAACCATGCTGCCCTTGACTACTTGCAGGCTATCCTCGATACCTGCACGGGCGGCGACAGCCTCTACGCCCATATGTTTGGTGGTGGCGCGCAGACGTTCTTCGGCATCCGCCACTTTCAATCGAAAATCTTCAAGGTACCTTTCCTTCGTGGCAGAGGTGTTTGTATTATTCGCATCTATTATTTTCGAGTTCATGCCTTGAATTCCTGATGAAACAATATGATGTTTTGATACTGTCTGCCTGGCGGAAAATTTTCCGGGCACTTCACAATCGTCCCATCAGCAGCAGAATTACCAGGATGATCAATAACAGTCCGATGCCTCCGCTCGGCCCATAACCCCACGACCTGCTGTGTGGCCAGGCCGGAATCGCACCAATCAACATCAACACCAGAATGATCAATAATATAGTTCCTAATGACATTTCGCTTCTCCTTATAAAATCACAAAAAATAGACGCGTTGGCCTGACTATATAGCCCAGGTATTGCCGCAGACGTCCCACAGA
>DIYV01000067.1:0-124 GCA_002429165.1 Gallionella sp. UBA6045
TGCGTTGCTCGACTGGTCAGGCGCCTGCGGAACTCGCACTGAGTGCTCGAACATAACCAGCGACTTGGCTGAAGTATTTTTTCAGCCTAGTCGAATGGCTAGTTGTTTCATCAGTCCTCGCCGA
>DIYV01000067.1:434-13233 GCA_002429165.1 Gallionella sp. UBA6045
CGCCGAAATCCCCTGACCAGCCTCCGCTACTCGGCGGCGCACAGGGGAAGGGAAGCTGAAATTCAAAACCTTGAGCAGGTTTTGTAGGGTGCAATAAGCATAGCGCATTGCACCGGATAAAATACATGCGGCGCAATGCCCGTTGGTTATTGCGCCCTACGCGAGCTGTGGGTACCGCAGAGTGTAGCGAAGCGAAACGCCGCAGTACCCAGTCCCTCTCTAGCCTTTTGTTAGGTGTGTTAATTGACTCTCTTCATTTCTTGACGCAGTGAATGTGGGACATCCTGAAGTAGAACAATAGATATGCTTCCGTCAGTTGCGCTATTGTTGTGCGCAACTTTTGCACCAAGGGTGGCTGCGATTTGTTCAGGGGAAAGCGTATACATTGCGCCATTTAGTGGGTCAACAATAAACCAACCAATAAGCCCGCCAAAAATAAAATTACCGCCGATGTACCACCCATTTGCGTGGGCGCTTATAGGGATTATTTGTGTGTCATACCCTTCTTTAGAAATATTTACGGTAAAACTCTTTTTCCCCCAATAGCTGCCGTCACTTTTTTGTAGCATCACGCTTGTGGGTGTTGAACCCTTGAAAACTTGAACCCCTTTTTCATCGGTAATCATGATAGAAGCATCACTTGGTGTGCTGGAAATAGGGAGTAGTTGTGTTTTATCTCCTACTATTGTTGCGCACCCGCCAAGAAATGCTGCGGACAACAACATAACGATTGCAATTTTTTTCATGTTTTTCCCTGATTAAATTAAAGAAAGTTACTGGCACGCAATTAGCAACTTGTATATTCTCACCTGCTAAATGTGGTGATGTGACTTATACGCGGCTGACTTAAACGCGTCAAGAGGGCGAAACTTATGCATGGCCTTTCATTTACCTCCTGTCGGTTTTGCGCGTGAAATACTTGCGGCAAATATGCGAGCTTTTCGCGCTGAACGTGGATGGTCGCAAGAATTTCTGGCGTTTGAAACCGGGCTGCACCGAACGTTCATTACCCATTGTGAGCGCGGGGCGCGCAACATCTCACTAGACAATATCGAAAAAATTGCGCGTGCTTTCAATGTACCCATAGCAGAGTTGTTTTTGCCTCAACAGCACAGGTAACGCAAACCTGGTAAGTTGGGCAACTCGTTGCCCAGCGAATAAATGGTTTTGTGGTTTGGGGTTTTGCTTTTCTTTCCCCTGTGCGCCGCCGAGTAGCGGAGGCTGGTCAGGGGATGTCGGCGAGGACTGCTGAGCACGCAGTGCGAGTTCCGCAGCCGCCTGACCAGTCGAGCAACGCAGGGTCCCGCGAAGCGGCGGCAAGCCGGGGCGGCGTTTCTTTGATTACTTTCTTTGGCCGCACAAAGAAAGTAATCGGCGTGCGGGGCCGTACCCCGCGAAGTTGATTTTGATTTGGTTTGAATAGTCAGGAGCGGGCCATGCCCGCGATTGATTGTTTGTTCGCGGGCAGGGCCCGCTCCTACACAACGCGAAGGCGCGTACCTACAACAGCTCCACTATCACCGGCGTGTGATCCGATGGCCGCTCCAGCTTGCGCGGTGCCTTGTCGATCACGCAACTTTTGCATTGCGCCACCAGTAGCTCGCTGATCAGGATATGGTCGATGCGCAAACCGTGGTTGCGGCGGAACCCCATCATCCGGTAGTCCCACCAGGTGAATAATTTCTCCGCTTGCTCGAATAGCCTGAAGCTGTCGTGCAGGCCGAGCTGCTCCAGGCTGCGGAACTTCTCGCGTTCCGGTTCGCTGACCAGCACATTGCCCTGCCATGCGGCCGGATCGTGCACGTCGCGGTCTTCCGGCGCGATGTTGTAATCGCCCAGCAAGACCAGTTTCGGGTAGCGCGCCAGTTCCAGTTTCAGCCAGTCGCGCAGCGCATCCAGCCAGCCCAGCTTGTATTGATACTTGTCGGAGTCGATGCTTTGCCCGTTCGGGATATAAACATCGACTACCCTGATATCGCCATAGGTGGCTGCAATGACGCGTTTCTGGTCGTCGCCATGATCCGGGATGCCGTGCTGCACATCCTGACCCGGTGCGCGGCTCAGGATCGCCACGCCGTTGTAGGTCTTCTGCCCGCTGAACACGCTGTGGTAGCCCGCCTCCTGCAATGCTGCCTGCGGAAAATCGCTGTCCTGTTGCTTGGTTTCCTGCAGGCACAGCACGTCGACCGGATTTGCAGCCAGCCAGTCCAGCACATGCGGCAGGCGCACTTTCAGCGAATTGACGTTCCAGGTAGCCAGGCGCATATCAATGAATCCGGACGAAGCGGGTGATTGTTGGAAGACTTATTGTTGCTGAATTCGAATAGCCGAAATTTGAATCGAAATCGCACCTTCCGATTCTAACCTGCAACACGGCGCAATCATCGCGTTTTTCTTTCACGCCAGTCGGTCAGCCAATAACTGGAAAGCGCAGGAATGACGACCGTATCGTGTTCCACCGGGACGAGTGTAGCCGAGCACAGGTCTTTCATTCCCTCATGCTGGAAAAATCCGTGCGGCTTTAATTCGCCGATAAGCAGCGTCTGCGGTGCTACGTTGAAATTTGCGACCACCAGCACCCTGTTGCCGCTGTTTTGCGGGTCTGTCCTGGAAAATACCAGCAGGTTGGGGTTGTCCACCGCCAGCAGCTGGCGGTTGTCGAAATCCGCAAATGCCGTCGTCTCCTTGCGCAGCGCGATCATTTTTTTCAGCGCACTGAAGATGCGGAATTCCACCGTGCCCGGTTGATGGCGGTTTTCTGCCTTGGTCCAATCGAAGTGCGAACGATTCATCCAGCGATTGTCATCGCGCTCGGCCGGGTCGGCGAGGTATTCCAGGCTGTTGAGCGTGCCGATCGCATCGCCGTAATAGAGCAGCGGTAACCCGCCGAACGAAAGGATCATGCTGTGCAGCAGCAGGATGGTCTTGATCGCGGCGTCTATGGCCTCTTCATCCTGGCTTTCGAGCGCGCTTTCCAGCCCGACCAAAGATGCCAGGGAACCGGAGATACGCGCATCGCCGGTCTTGGGGTTATCGCCGAACGGCAGGCCTCGGGCGGGTGAGCCCGCAAATTTTCCGGTGAAGTAGTCAATCAGGAATCGCCGGTGCAGGGCCGGATCGTAGCCGCACTGCTGGACATCGTTGTCGGAAAAACTCAAACCGATGTCGTCGTGGCAGCGCACATAGTTCAACCACGTCGCGCGCTCCAGCTTTTCCGGCAGGTTCTTGACGCCCCGGTTCAGCAGGTTTGCATTCTTGGTTGCGACCGCATCCCAGAGCAATGCCATGAAAGTGGCGTTATAGGCGATCTCGCATTCCTTGGCGTTGATCGCATCCTCGCCAAAGTACTTGGCAATCTCGCCCGGCGCGACGATGGCTTCGGCGATGAACAGCACCCCCGGCGCCGTCACCTGGCAGCAATCCTTCATCAGTTGCAGCAGCAGGTGCGCTTCGCGTTCGTTCTGGCAGGTGCTGCCGATTTTTTTCCACAGGAACGCTACCGCATCCAGACGCAGGATGTCAGCACCCTTGTTTGCCCAGAACAGGATGATGTCGATCATTTCGATCAGCACTTCGGGATTGTGGTAATTCAGGTCCCACTGGTAGCTGTTGAACACGGTCATCACCCACTTGCCCATTTCTTCATCCCAGGTGAAATTGCCGGACGAGTTATTGGGAAAGATTTCCGGCATGGTCTCTTCAAAGATGTCCGGGGTCTCGCGGTCTTCGAACACGTAGTAGTAATCCTGGTATTTCTTTTCGCCCTGGCGCGCCTTTTGCGCCCATTCGTGTTCGTTCGAAGTGTGGTTGACCACGACATCGAGGACCAGCAACATGTCGCGTTTCTTCAGCGACCCGGCCAGCAACCCGACTTCTGCCGTGGTTCCGAAGCGGGGATCGATCTTTTTGAAATCACGCACCGCATAACCGCCGTCGCTTTTGCCCGGCGGACAGTCGAGTATCGGCATGATGTGCAGCATATTGATGCCCAGTTCCTGCAGGTATGGCAGCTTCTGGCGCAAGCCCTTCAGGTCGTCTGCAAAACGGTCGCAATACAGCGCCATTCCGACCCATTTCTGGCTCAGAAACCAGTTGTAGCTTTTTTCCCTCGCCAGATCCGATTTCCGCAGCTGCGGGGATCGCTCGATATAACGCAATGCGAGCGTCTCCACCAGGCTGACCATCTGCTCCTTGAAGTCGGGGCGGTCGCCGTACAGCAGGTGGAACAGGGAATGGATGGCGTAAAAATTCGCGCCCAGGCGGGTGAAGAAATGCCGCAAGCGCAGATTCCTGATCTCCGGTTTCAGCTCGACCAGTATTTCATTCAGCAACGAGTGTGAAACTTGTTCGTACATCTTTGTGCCTTGTCCGGTTTAGTTATTTTCGCGCAACCAGGCATCCGCTTCCGGAAGGTAATGCGCAACCCCTTCAAGGATGCCGGCACTGTAATTTCCGTTCATGCCGAGATAGCCGCCCCCGGCGATGTAGAGCGTGCCCTTGTGCGCATTGGCCGCCAGTCTTTTGACTTCCGCATCGGCATTGGCTACCAGCACTGCGGGAATATCGCTCAGCAGCATGTCCAGATCATTGCCGCTGTCGCCGGCAAAGACCGTGTTCTCGTGAAAGAAGCCCTGTTGCTGCATCATGAACCTGATGGCGTGCAGCTTGTTGGCGCTGGCGGGAAGAACATCCAGCAGCCCCAGCCCGGCCTTTTCATCGACGCTCCAGATCAGGTTCGCCTTGATATCCGAATACTTCAGCCGCGCATCCATCTCATCGAGTAATCTTTTAGTGTCCGTGTCGAGCGTAACGTAAAAGCTTAGCTTGTGGCGGTTCAGTTTTTCCTTTTCCTGCAAGCGCAGCGCCGGAAAAACACTCAGCAAACGGCACAGCTCGTCATGTGTCAAACCCTGCCAATCCGGCGCGATCTGCGCGTCCCATTCATCCCACTGCCGCCAGCCGGACGAATCGATCCGGTAGATCGTCGTTCCCACATCGGCGATGGCGAAATCAGGTTGGGGCAGATCAAATTCCGCGATGGCCTGTTCGATGAGGGCGCGGTGCCTGCCCGTCACATAGACAAGCGTGACTTCCTCGCAGTTCACCAATCGCTTGAACCGTTCCATGGCCTGCGGCGATTCTGGTTGTTTACCGTTCGGGATCAGGGTCCGGTCCAGGTCGGTGCAAAGCAGGAATCGTTTCATGCTGCCGTCCTTTCCTGCGCGTTCGCAAAGAACTTGTAGTGCTCTATCGCCTCGAGTATCCCTGCGGCGTGGTGTTTCTTCGAAAAATATATGTTTTCGATGTTGGCCAGATCGGATAGCTCGTCCAGGTGATGGTCATCCACCACAGCCCCCAGGGTGTTGCCAAGCAGCATGTCCGCATCGGCACCGGTTACCCCGGTGACCAGGGTGTTTTCCAGCGCGAAACCGAGCTGTTCGGCACACCAGCGCAGCGCGAGACCCTTGGATGCCCGGACCGGAACCACATCGAGAAATTGCCCGAAGGAAAACACCGTATTCACGGCTTGTTCGTTGCGCAACAGTGTCTGCCGGATCTCCTTGGCATTGATCAGGGCACGATCGACGTAATAGCTGATCTTGAAAGCGCTCTGGTTGATTTTCGGCTGCATCTTGAGCCCCGGCATTTCGGCAAGAACGCCCCGTATCGCCTGCGGGTTCCACTGATGGTTGATGTGACGTTCCCACACTTCTGACCGGGTCAGATTCGGCGCATAATTCACTTCCGTCCCCTGCCCTGTGATCAGCACGTAGGGTTGCGGAATATTGTTCTGGCGCAGCTTTGCCAGTGCGTCATCCAGACGGCGTCCCGTCGCAATACCAAAGATGATCGATTTGCGGTGCGCACGCATGGTTTGCAGGAATAGCGACAACGCCTCCTGGTCTCCGGTCAGGTTCAGATCGATGCTGGTGAATATCGCACGATTGCGAAACACGCCGGGTCGCCGGCTCAAGCTGATGCTGGTTACAGGCTCGGTCTTTTCCATCAGGGGGCGGATGACCGAAAGATATTTTTCAACGTGCGCCTGCCACGAGTAATGGCGGCGCACACCCTGAATGCCGCTCTTTGCCAGCCGCCGCCACTCAAGTTTATCCGTCAAGGTTTCAAGTATCGTGTCTGCCATCTCCGTCTTGTCGAGCGGATTGATGACATGGCCGTTCTCGCAATTCTTGATGATATCGATCGGGCCGCCGTCTTCGGTTGCCACGATCGGCAAGCCGCAGGCAGCCGCCTCGATCAGCGTCAAGCCGAAAGGCTCGGTCAATGCAGGGTTGACGAACACACCGTGAGAGGCCGCTGCAAGGCGATATAAAATGGCCACCTCGTCCGGTTTGTGGTGCTTGGGATACGCGACCTTGCCATACAAATCGTATTTGTCTATGGTCAACAGGATATCGTTCAGAACGGTGCTCGACACGCTTTCCATATCCTGAATTTCGTCCCGGTTGCCTGCGACAATCACCAGGTTGGCGGCTTGCTGCAATCCTGGCGATTCACCATAGGCCTCAACCAATGCAGTGATATTCTTCCTCGGGTCGGGGCGAGAAAGCGCCAGGATGATGGGCTTGTTGGGCTGCTTCAGGAAGCGTTTGAGTTCGTTCGCAATATCGCTGTTTTTTTCGTTTCCCTGCGGCGGAAAGAATTTCTCCAGATCTGTTCCCGGCGGCACCACCCGCATGCGATCGGGCTGGTAGAAATCGTAAAGGCCGTATTGCTGTTCAATTTCCTGCTGTGTGCTGGTGATGACGCGTTCGGCGACACCCAGTGTCGTTTCTTCTGCCTCGATACGGCGCGAGATGTTGTAGGTGGTTTCGATCTCGCTCCGTTTGACGCCGCTGGCCAGCAGTTGATTGCGTTTGTTGCGACCCAGAGAGTGGCCGGTATGCACCAACGGAACACCCAGTTGGTGCGAGAGCCGTGAACCCACATAACCGGCATCCGCATAATGGCTGTGAATGACATCCGGGATGCGTCCCTGGCTTTTGAGATAAGTAAGCGAGTTGTCGGAAAAATTTTCCAGGCAATCCCACAGCATCTCTTTGCGAAGATATTTTTGCTCGCCGCATTCAATGCGCACTATGCAGGCTTTTTCGGACAGCTGCTCCAGAGGTTCGGCATAGTCGGCGCTGATCTGGTTGTCGATTACCCGCCGCGTCAGCAAGACCACCTTTTCGACATCGTCACGTTCACCCAGTGCGTGGGCAAGTTCCACGACGTATTTTGTTTGCCCGCCGGTATCCGCATCGCGCCCCAACTCGAGATCGTGACCGCGGATCAATCCGTGCACACTGATCAATACAATGTACAAAGGTTTCCTGGGTTTGGAAGACCGCCTTTTCATATGTCCCACTCATGGGTAAAGGGCTTGTAGAAATCCGCATGGTCGGGAATGGCCCCGCGAATTTCACAGATCGCGGAGGCGAATGCATTGGCCCGTTCCAGGGTCTGTGCTGCAGGCCACCGCAACAGTTCCCCCAAAATACAGACGGCCGCGAAGCCGTCGCCGGCACCAACCGTATCCATCAAACTGATGATCCGGTCCTTTAGGCCAGCCTCGACCTTGTTGCCTTTCCGGTTGAGTTGCCATGCGCCCTCTTGACCGCAGGTTACCACAACCTTCTCAAGGCCGAATCGGCTCATCAATTCCTTGGCCTGACCCTGCGGCTCACTGCCCGGCAACCCGAACATTTCTGCCAATATTGCCAGCTCTTCGGCATTCAGCTTGACGGTATCCGCGTATTGAAGGGATTGTTTCAGTATTTTTTCATCGAACCAGGGAGCGCGCAAATTGATATCCAGAAATTTCGCGGCACTGGTGCTGCGCAACAGGGATTTAAGGGCTCGCCTGGAGATTTCGTTGCGTTGCGCCAGGGTCCCGAAATAGACCAGCTTTGGATTGACCGAAAGCGCGGTCATGCGCACCACAGCCGGATGTATGAAATCATAGGCCTGCGAAGGCAGTATTTCGAAACTGTGCGCACCGTCCTTCATATGCACTTGAACGCGGCCTGTAGGATAGTTGTTGCCGCACTGGACCCCCAGGGTTTCCATTTCATTTTCAGACATCACGTCAAGCACTTCATCAGCCAGTGCGTCATGACCCAGACGTGTGATCAGAACCGGATTTTGCCCGAATGCCTTTAGATGCCGCGCAACGTTGAACGGCGCGCCTCCCAAAACAGTCCGGTCAGCAAAAATGTCCGCCAATACCTCGCCGAACAACACCACCGTGCCCTTTCGGTTGGTGCGGAGGGGCGACGGGGAGCGTCGTGGATTTATGCGGTGTATCATCGGGTTGGCTTGATTCTCTTCAATTTGGAGCACTTCACATGGCGATATCAGCCGGTTTGTGAAATCTCGTCGCGACCAGTTGGCAATGCAAGCTCACCAAGCGTAGACTTATTGCATAATGATTTATATCAATTTAATTTTGATGAATATAGTTGACGCAAACCGGGAATGCAAGCTTTATAATCCGACAAAATCGATCAAACAGCGCCAAAAAATCGCGGGAGACATAACTTGGGTATGCGCAGCAAAAAACAGCTTTCACTTAATGTGCTAAAAAAATTTCGCATCATTTACGGTTCGGTACGCCAGCATTTTCGCGAAGTTGAGCAGTCTTGCGGAGTGACGGGATCACAGCTCTGGATCATGCAGGAAGTCGCAAACACCTCCGGCATCGGCATATCGGATCTTGCTGACAGACTCTCTATTCATCAATCAACTTGCAGCCAGCTTGTTGAAAAGTTGGTGGCCCGAAAGTTGATTCTCAAAGAACGCAGCAAGGAAGATCAGCGGCGTGTTGGATTACGTCTGACAGACGAGGCGGCCAAACTGATAAAAATGGCGCCCAGCCCGGCCCAGGGCGTATTGCCGGAAGCATTATGGGCACTATCGGCAGAAACCATCCAGACCTTGAATTCGTCGCTGGAAAAGGTGATTGAACAACTGCGAATCAGGGACGACAAACTGGCCGAGAAACCGCTGTCGGATTTGTGAACCTGGCTGCGCATTTCAAATTCCCTGGCTTGCCGATAAGGTTCTGTACCGGCAACGGTCAGCCTTATTGCGCGGCGGGTTCGGATGGGTTTGATTGACCTTCGCCGGCCGGTATTGCGGGCGCTTCAGGATTTGATGGCGCCTGCTGCAAGAGACGCTGGCGATAGCTCGCAGTCTTTGCGTAGCCAGCTATGTCAAGTTCGCTATTCCATTGCGATTCCAGGAAACCCTTAACAAAATTCTTGCCCACCTGCAGCACCGGAATAAAGGCTTCCATGCCGGAAAGTTGCTTGAATGCCTCGGTGTCCTGCCGTGTGTTCAACACTTTCTCAGTGAACGGGATACCGCGCTTGTTCAACAGGCTGCGCGCCTTATCGCAGGGCTCACCGCAGTCTCTCCCGACATACAAAGTAACCGGGAAATTCTGCTGCGCGATGCGCGTTTCATAGGGCAGATCATCATTCGTGGACGAGCCGGATGAACTCTTTATTTTTTGGACATTGATGGCATCCACGGGAGGCGTATCGCCGTAATTTACCTTGCCAGCCTTATCCAGCCAGCGGAACTGCTCCCCCGCCTGCACGGGCATGATCGCCAAACAGGCCAGCAATAAAATGATGCGCTTCATCTTGCCTCCTCAGGAAGTTTCGAGCAACCCGTTATGCCGCAGCAATGCATCGATGCTCGGTTCCCGGCCGCGGAATGCGGTGAAGGATTGCATCGCGCCGCGGCTGCCGCCCATCGCCAGTATCTCGCCGCGAAAACGCGCGCCGACATCGGGGTTCAGCACGCCGTTCTCCTCGAACAGGCTGTAGGCATCGGCCGACAGGACCTCAGCCCACTTGTAACTGTAATAGCCCGCCGCATAGCCGCCGGCAAAGATGTGGGAAAAACTGTGCGGGAAGCGATGGAACGCGGGGGGGATCAGCACCGCCACTTCGGCGCGCACTTCGTCGAGCAGTTCGAGTATGGATTTGCCTCTGCCCGCCTCGAAGTTGCTGTGCATCAGCATGTCGAACAGCGAGAATTCGATCTGGCGCAGGGTCTGCAAGCCGCTCTGGAAATTTTTCGCGGCCAGCATCTTGTCGAACAGTGTGCGCGGTAATTTTTCCTGTGTATCGATGTTTCTTGTCATGCCGTGCACCACATCCCATTCCCAGCAGAAGTTTTCCATGAACTGGCTGGGCAACTCGACCGCATCCCATTCCACACCGTTGATACCGGACACGCCGAGGTCTTCAACTTCGGTCAGCAGGTGATGCAGGCCGTGGCCGAATTCGTGGAACAGGGTGATGACTTCGTCATGGGTGAACACGGCGGGTTTCCCGCCTACCGGCGCGGAGAAGTTGCAATTCAGATAGGCGACCGGTGTTTGAATACCCTTTGCCAGACGCCGACGGCCGATCACGTCGTCCATCCATGCCCCGCCGCGCTTGCTGTTGCGCGCATACAGGTCGAGATAAAACTGGCCGACGAGTTGTTCCTGCGCATTGCTGATGTCGAAGAAACGCACATCTTCATGCCACACCGGCGCGTGACCTGGTTTGATTTGCAGGCCATACAGCGTCTCGACCAGCTTGAACATGCCGGGCAGCACGGCGTCTTCGGGAAAATACTGTTTCACTTCCTGTTCGGAAAAGGCATAGCGACGCTCGCGCAGCTTTTCGCTCGCATAGCCCACGTCCCAGGATTGCAGGCCTGTCCTGAGCTCAGTCGAAGGGTCGGCTATACCCAGTTCGGTGCGCGAGAATTCGCTCAGTTCGGCCAGATCTTTTTCTGCAAACGGCCGCGCACGCTGCGCCAGTTCTCGCATGAATTCGACCACCTGTTGCGGCGAGGTAGCCATCTTGCTCGCCAGCGACAACTCGCCGTAGTTGGCAAAACCGAGCAGCCGCGCTTCTTCGCCGCGCAGCTTGACGATTTCATCCATCAACCTGGTGTTGTCCCATTCCGGTTTGCCAAACTCGCTGGCGCGCGTGCCATAGGCGCGGTACATCTTCTCGCGCAGCGCGCGATTGTCGGCGTATTGCATCACCGGCATGTAGGAAGGCGCCTTCAGCGTAAACGCCCAGCCGCTTTTACTTGCTGCCCGGGCAGCCTCTTCAGCCGTTTGCAACACGTCATCCGGCAAGCCGCTCAACTCATCGGGTATCTTACCAGCACTGGAAGTACGATCGCTCCTTCCCTCCTTGGGGGAAGGTTGGGAAGAGGGTGTATCCTCGACGACCAGCATGAAATCGTTGGTAGCATCGAGCAGATTGTCGGAGAAACGCGAAGACAACTCGGACTGGCGTTCCTGTATTTCCAGATAACGCACCTTCTTGTCATCCGGCAACTCCGCGCCGCCGAGACGAAAATCGCGCAACTCGTTTTCGATGATCTTCTTGCGTGCCGCGCTCAAACCCGCGAATTCTTTGCTGCTGCGCAAGCTTTTGAATTTGTCGAACAGTGCCGGGTTTTGCCCCAGCTCGGCGTAATACTGGGTGATCTTCGGCAGCGTGGCGTTGTAAACCTCACGCAATTCGGGACTGTTCATCACCGCATTCAAATGCCCGACCGGCCCCCATGCGCGCGACAGCCGCTCGTTGGCATCTTCCATCGGAACGACAAAGTTCTGCCAGGTGGGAGCAGCTACTTCTGCTAACAAACGCGCGATCAGCGCGCGATTTTCTGCCAGCAATTGCTCGATCGCGGGAGCGACGTGTTCGGTTTCGATCTCCGCGAAACGCGGCAGACCGGCAAAATCAAGTAGTGGGTTCATATCATCCAAAAAACGAAAGCCTGCGGCTGCGGGCGGGAATTATTGTTGAAACACAATTTGTCCGTCGAGCAACGTATAACGCACCCGACCTTGCATCTCGTAACCATTGAACGGCGTATTCTTGCCCTGGCTTTTCAGCGCGGCGTGCTCTATCTTCCATGAAGTTTTCGGATCGAACACGCAGATATCCGCATGAGCACCGACCGACAGATGGCCCATCTTTTGCCCGAGCAATTGCGCGGGCTTGATCGTGATGTGTGCCAGCGCATCAAGCAATGGAACGCGTTCCTGATCCGCCCATTTCAGCACCAGCGGCAGCAGCAATTCCAGCCCTGTCGCACCCGCTTCAGCTTCGGCGAACGGCAATTGTTTGGCATCATCGTCCACCGGTGAATGATTGGAACAGATCGCATCGATCGTGCCATCGAGCAACCCGGCACGCAGCCCCTCTTTGTCGCGCAGGCTGCGCAGCGGGGGCACGAGATGGCAGTTTGCGTCGAAATAGCCAATATCCATTTCGCTGAGGTGCACATGATTCATGGATACATCGCAGGTTACTTTCAATCCTTCCCGTTTGGCCGAACGGATCATGTCCACTGCGGCCGTGCTGGATACCCGGCAGATATGCAGGATGACGCCTGTCTCACGCGCGAGTTGCAGGGCAGTGGCCAGGGCAATGGTTTCCGCTATCACCGGGATGGCTGCCAGGCCAAGGCGGGTTGCCACTTCGCCGTCATGCGCCACCCCGTTCTTGGCAATGAAGCTGTCCTGCGGGCGCAGCCACACGCGGTAGCCGAAAGTAGCCGCGTATTGCATGGCTCGCAGCAGTACGCGCGTATCGGTCAGGGGCGCATCTGCCTGGCTGAAAGCCTTGCATCCGGCTTCGGTCAGCTCATTCATTTCGGTCAGTTCCTCGCCTTTCAAGCCGTAAGTCAGTGCGCCGACCGGAAATACCCGCGCCTGATTCAGGGAACGCGCGCGGCGCTTGAGCATCTCCACCAGACCCGGTTCATC
>DIYV01000067.1:13514-27745 GCA_002429165.1 Gallionella sp. UBA6045
ATCCATCAGCCCCGGCATCACGATCAACCCGTTTGCCTCGATCACCTGACCGGCGACAAACCCCGCGGGCGATTTGCCGATAGCGGCGATGCGCCGGTCAACGATGTACACATCCTGCTGCGCATCGATTCCGTTCTTCGGGTCGATCAGACGGCCGTTCCTGATGTGAATGTTCATACCTTTACTCCTGCCAGCATACTCATCACCGCCATCCGCACCGCGATACCGAAGGTCACCTGGGGCAGGATTACGGAATGCTTGCCGTCTGCCACGCTGGATTCGATCTCGATGCCGCGATTCATCGGTCCGGGATGCATCACGATCGCGTCCGGCTTTGCGCAGGCAAGCTTCTCTTCGGTAAGCCCGTAGTATTTGAAATATTCCTGCGCGGAAGGCAATGCCGCTCCTTGCATACGCTCGTTCTGCAGGCGCAGCATCAGCACCACATCCACGTCGCGCAAGCCCTGTGACATATCGTGATAGACCTGCACGCCCAGGTTTTCAACCAGGGTCGGCAACAGCGTCTTGGGCGCGATGACACGAACCTCAGGCACACCCAGCGTGGTCAGCGCATGGATCTGCGAGCGCGCCACGCGCGAATGCAGCACGTCGCCGACGATGGCAACGCGCAAATTGTGAAATTCTTTTTTATAGTGGCGGATGGTGAACATGTCCAGCAACGCCTGTGTGGGATGGGCATGGCGACCATCGCCGGCATTTATGACGTGTATCTCCGGAGCGACGTGGCGCGCGATAAAATGCGCCGCCCCGCTTTGTGAATGGCGCACCACGAACATGTCGGCGTGCATCGCGCACAGGTTATCCACGGTATCCAGCAAAGTCTCTCCCTTGCTGGTGGATGATGAGCCGATATTCAGGTTGACCACATCCGCCGAAAGGCGTTTGGCGGCAATTTCAAAAGTGGTGCGGGTACGCGTGCTGTTCTCGAAGAATACGTTGAACACCGATTTGCCTTTTAACAACGGAACATTCCTGATTTCAAGCCGGTCGCCGATATCGACAAAGGATGCTGCTTTATCCAGAATGCCACGCAGAATGGGCAACGGCAAACCCTCGGTAGAGAGCAGGTGTTGCAGTTCGCCGTGCTTGTTCAGCTGAGGATTGTTCATGCGAGTATTCCTGCTGCGGATTCATCAAAGTAAGCCTGCAATATCTGCTGCGCGGCATATTGGTCGATCAGGGTCTTTTGCTTCATGCCGTGTATCCCCTCCTCGTTCAACTGCGCACTTGCGGCGAGCGAAGTATAACGCTCATCCAGTAAAATCGTCGGCAAATTAAACCGCCCTTTAAGGCGGTTGGCGAAGCGGCGGCATAGCGCCGTCAGCTGGTGCGGCGTACCGTCGTCGTTGCTCGGCAGCCCCACCACAAGCGCGCTGGGCTGCCACTCTTTCACCAGCGCAGCGATTGCCGCAAACCGCACATCGGTCTTTTCGTCGGCTATGGTGACCAGCGGATGGGCGCGGCGCAACAGGGTGTTGCCGACCGCAATGCCGATGCGCTTGGTGCCGAAATCGAATGCCAGCAAAGTCCCCGATGGTACTGACGCATTCACAGAGCAGCTCCCGAAGTTCGACAGCGTTTCCAGGCTAGGCGTGCGAACAAAATCGCAGCGCCGCATATTTTATATATGCAAGCAATATTGTGTGAGCACAACAACGCATGGGAACGCTGTCGGACTTCGGGTCAGGCATGCCCGGCATCCTCCACCAGCGAGCCGTAGTCCACCCCAAGCAAGGCCATCGCTGCAGACAGGCGTTCTTCGGGCGGCAGATCGAACAAAATATGTTCCGAAGCCGGCACGGTCAGCCAGATATTCTCGGTTATCTCGTGCTCCAGCTGCCCCTGATCCCAGCCCGCATAGCCCAGCGTAACGATCACATTGCGCGGACCCTGCCCCTTGCCCATCGCTTCGAGGATATCCTTGGAAGTCGTCAGCGCCAGCTTGTCGTTGATGCACAGGGTCGATTCCCAGTTCCCCGGGGTGTCGTGCAGCACAAATCCGCGTTCGGTTTGCACCGGCCCGCCGAAATACACCGGCATCTTGGCAAGATCAGGCTGGTCCAGCGCGATGTTGACCTGGTCGAACATCTCGCCCATCGTCAGGCTGATCGGACGGTTGATCACGATTCCGAGCGCGCCGTTTTCGTTGTGCTCACATATGTAAGTCAGCGTCCCGGCAAAAACCCCCTCCTGCATGGCAGGCATGGCAATCAGAAAGTGGTGGGTCAAGTTGAAATCAGGCATGCCGTCATTGTAGCCCCACGCGCCGGGCCGCACAATTTTAATCAGCTCTCGCCTGTGCATTCCATTACCCGGAAATTTACCCCAGGCACGGGAAAATGCCGATGGCATAAAATCCGGCCTTGAATCTGCCGGGGGAGCCATCTGCCACCCGGTCAAACCGTGCTTTTATGCGCAACATGGTAGAATTCGCGCCTTTCCAGTTTTCAATTTATCAGGAATCGCGCCATGTTCTCCAGCAAAAACACCATCGCCCATACCGACCCGGAGCTTTGGGCAGCCATACAAAATGAAAACCGCCGCCAGGAAGATCACATCGAGCTGATCGCATCGGAAAATTACACCAGTCCGGCGGTAATGGAAGCCCAGGGCAGCAAGCTTACCAACAAGTATGCCGAAGGCTATCCGGGCAAGCGCTATTACGGCGGTTGCGAGTATGTGGACGTGGCGGAACAGCTGGCCATCGATCGCGCAAAGGCATTGTTCCGCGCAGAATACGTCAACGTGCAGCCGCATTCGGGTTCGCAGGCCAATCAGGCGGTCTATGTGTCGGTGCTCAAGCCCGGCGATACGATCCTGGGAATGAGCCTGGCGCATGGCGGACACCTGACCCACGGCGCGTCGGTGAACATCAGCGGCAAACTGTACAACGCCATCCAGTACGGTTTGAACGAGAAGGAAGAAATCGACTATGACCAGGTGCAGGCACTGGCGCTGGCGCACAAGCCCAAAATGATCGTTGCAGGCGCCTCTGCTTACTCGCTGGTAATCGACTGGAAGCGTTTTCGCGCCATCGCCGACAGCGTTGGAGCCTATCTGTTCGTGGACATGGCGCACTATGCCGGCCTGATCGCGGCGGGCATCTATCCAAGCCCGGTCGGCATCGCGGATTTCGTTACCACCACCACCCATAAGACGCTGCGCGGCCCGCGCGGCGGGCTGATTCTCGCCAAGGCTGAATTCGAGAAGGTGCTGAATTCGGCGATTTTCCCAGCACTGCAGGGGGGTCCGTTGATGCACGTGATCGCCGCCAAAGCGGTGGCGCTCAAGGAAGCGGCCGGCAAGGAATTCAAGGTCTACCAGACACAGGTGGTGGACAACGCGCGCGTGATGGCCAAGGTATTGCAGGAACGCGGTCTGCGCATCGTGTCCGGACGCACCGACAGCCATATGTTCCTGGTGGACTTGCAGGCCAAGCACATCACCGGCAAGGAAGCCGAAGCGGCGCTGGGGCGCGCGCATATCACCGTGAACAAGAACGCGATCCCCAACGACCCGCAAAAGCCGTTCGTCACTTCCGGTATACGTATCGGCAGCCCGGCGATGACCACGCGCGGCTTCAAGGAACTGGAGGCGGAAAAACTCGCGCACCTGATCGCCGACGTGCTGGATGCGCCGAACGACGATGCGGTGATCTCACGCGTGGCAGGTGAAGTGAAAAAACTGACCGCGCAGTTTCCGGTGTACGGGGACTAAGCGAACGCGACGCAAAATCGGGAAGCCGCACCCGGGTTGCGCAGCAGATTTATAGAGGTGTTCGATGAAATGTCCTTTCTGCAAAGGCGACAAAACCCAGGTGGTTGACACCCGCGAAAGCGAGGATGGTGACAGCATACGCCGCCGTCGCCGCTGCCTGAGCTGCGACAAACGCTTCACCACCTACGAGATGATCGAGTTACGCATGCCCCAGGTGGTCAAGCAGAACGGGATGCGCAGCGAATTTGACGAGGAAAAATTGCGCACCAGTTTCAAACGCGCATTGCACAAGCGCCCTGTCTCAGCCGAACTGGTCGATGCGGCAATAGATAATGTCACCCAGAAACTCCATGCTTTGGGTGAACGCGAAATCGGCTCGCGCCAGGTGGGCGAATTGGTGATGAAAGAATTGCTCAAGCTCGACAAGGTTGCCTATATCCGTTTCGCTTCGGTTTACAAGAGCTTCCAGGATGTCGGAGATTTTACCGAGGCGGTTGAAGCGGTGCGAAAATCGCCGGCACGAAATGCTTCCGGCAAAACCGTCAAAAAGAAGACCTGACATGCTCACTGCACAAGACAGCCGCTGGATGGCGCACGCACTGCGGCTGGCCGGGCAAGGGTTGTATGGAACAAGTCCGAATCCGCGGGTGGGCTGCGTGCTGGTCGCGGATGGACAGATCGTTGGCAGCGGCTGGCATCGGCGTGCCGGTGAACCGCATGCCGAAGTAATTGCTTTGCGCGAGGCGGGAGATAAAGCGCACAAAGCGACAGCTTACGTGACGCTGGAGCCGTGCAGTCATCATGGCAGCACGCCGCCCTGTGCCGATGCATTGATTGCGGCCGGTGTCGCGCGTGCGGTGGTGGCGGTACAGGATCCAAATCCAAAAGTTGCAGGGGAAGGCATTGCAAAATTGCGCACCGCAGGCATCGCGGTTACCTTTGGCCTGATGGAAGCTGAAGCGCGTGAACTGAACATCGGATTTTTCGCGCGCATGACACGCGGCACACCCTGGCTGCGCAGCAAGATCGCGATGAGCCTGGACGGACGCACGGCGCTGGCGAACGGGGTCAGCAAGTGGATCACCGGCGAATCGGCACGGTTGGATGTGCAGCACTGGCGCGCCCGTTCCTGCGCGGTGTTGACCGGAATCGGCACCGTGCTGGCGGATGATGCGCAATTGAATGTGCGCGATATCGAAACTGAAAGACAACCGTTACGCGTGGTGCTGGATAGCGTGTTACGCATGCCATTGACCGCGCGCATGTTGCAGGAAAAGAATGTGTTGATTTACGCTGCCCTGCGCGATCCGGACAAAATTGCGGCACTGGAACAGGCAGGCGCAACGGTGAGTGTACTTCCGGATGGAAACGGGCAAGTCGATCTGCCGGCGATGATGCGTGATCTGGCGCAACGCGGTTGCAACGAAGTGCTGCTGGAAGCGGGCAGCACGCTGAACGGAGCATTGCTGCGCGCGGGCCTTGTGGATGAGTTGTTGCTGTACGTCGCGCCGCAATTGCTGGGCGACGGGGCGCGCGGCATGGCGCAATTGGGCGAACTGACCGGCCTGGATCAGCGCATCGATTTGACATGGCAGGATATACGGCAGGTCGGGAACGATTTGCGCATAACAGCAAGGGTAAAAAATGTTTAGTGGAATCATTGCCGATGTCGGGCACATAGCGAAAGCAGGCGACCGTGACGGCGGTTTGCGACTGGTGATCGCAACCAGCACGCTGGACCTGAGCGATGTGCGGATCGGTGACAGCATCGCGGTGAACGGGGTGTGCCTGACTGCGGTGAATACCAATAAAAAATCATTCACCGTCGATGTTTCGCGCGAAACATTGAATTGCACCGAGGGACTGGAAGCGATCGGTGCGCCGGTGAATCTGGAAAAGGCATTGCGCCTGACTGACAGGTTGGACGGACACCTGGTCAGCGGCCATGTCGACGGTGTGGGCGAAGTCATCGAATTCTCCGATCTTGGCGAAAGCTGGAAACTTGAAATACGCGCGCCGCAGGCATTGGCAAAATACATTGCGATCAAAGGCTCGATCACCATCAACGGTGTCAGCCTGACCATCAACCAGGTGAAGGATGATAAATCAGCGGGGTGCGAGTTCAGCGTCAACCTGATCCCGCACACGCTGGTGATGACCAACCTGAAAAACCTGCATGCGGGCAGTCAGGTCAACCTCGAAGTCGATTTGATCGCGCGTTACGTGGAACGGATGCTGACAGCACAGCAGCGTTAAATCCGGCCATGATTCGGCATCATGGCGAGTCGCCCCATACAGCGCATGACAAACAATACTGTCTCAGCCTTTGCCGTAGAGCGCACGCAATTCATCCTTGGCCTGCTCCAGAATACGCTTCTGGTTTTCGTCGAGGCTTTTGCCTGAGCGGTTGATATAGAACACCAGCATGGACATCGCAGAGCGGAACGGCGGTGACTTCCGGCGCGTGCTGGTATCCGCCGATCGCTTCAGCGATTGCGCGATCTTCCTCGGATCGTGCCACGTGAATACGCCAGCTTCCAGCTCCAGTGCACTGCTTTCACGGGTCACTCTGGCGGACCAGTTGCCGGATGCGGATGTTTGCTGTGCCATTTCCCGTGATCCTCGTTAAGTCCGGTGATTCTCTTTAAGTTAAGACAGGTGGTCGCTGGTGCCAAAATGGTAGAATCATACCCCCCGGGGCAGAGCATTCAGTGCCAGCCTGACAATAATTAAGGAAAGTAATGACAGATATAGCACCGATAACCGAGATCATCGACGAGATACGCGCCGGGCGCATGGTTGTGCTGGTGGACGAAGAAGACCGTGAGAATGAAGGCGATCTGGTGTTTGCCGCAGAATTCGCCACGCAGGAAAAAATCAACTTCATGGCCAAGCATGGCCGCGGACTGATTTGCCTGACTTTGACCGAAGACCACTGCAAACAGCTCAATCTCCCGCTGATGGTGCGCGAGAACGGTTTGCCCTTGGCGACCAACTTCACGATATCAATCGAGGCCGCCAGCGGGGTGACCACCGGCATCTCGGCAGCCGATCGTGCCCGCACCGTGCAAGCCGCCGCCGCCAAGGATGCCAAGCCGGGCGACATCGTACAGCCCGGCCACATTTTCCCGTTGCGCGCGCAAAATGGCGGTGTGCTGGTGCGCGCCGGGCATACCGAAGCGGGATGCGATCTGGCGCAACTGGCCGGACTGACACCGGCATCGGTCATCTGCGAGATACTCAAGGACGACGGCGAAATGGCGCGTCTGCCGGATCTGATCACGTACGCCAAACAACACGGACTCAAGATCGGCACGATTGCCGATCTCATCGAGCACCGCAGCCAGCACGAGAAACTGGTCGAACGCGTGGCACGACGCAAGGTGCAAACTGCTTACGGCGAATTCGAATTGGTGACCTACGTGGACAAGACCACGCAACGTACCCATCTTGCCCTGGTGAAGGGTGATGTTCGGCCGGACGCGGAAACCTTGGTGCGCGTGCACGAGCCGCTGTCGGTGATGGATTTTCTGGAACAGGCCGACCACATGCATTCGATCAGCGTGAATCAAGCCATGCAGAAGATCAGCCAGTCGCCGACCGGCGTGCTGGTGTTGCTGCATCGCGGCGAGAGCCCGCAGGAATTGCGCGCGCGCGCCGCACTGGAAGCCGCAAGCCAGCAAAACGCGCAATGGGATCCGCGCAGCTACGGAATCGGCGCGCAGATATTGCGTGACTTGAAAGTCGGCAAGATGCGTTTGCTGGCCACCCCGCACAAGATGCCGAGCATGACGGGATTCGGCTTGGAAGTGGTCGGATATGCGGGTCATTAAATAGTTGCAGGGCGGGCGCAGCCCGCCCTGCATTTTGCTCGGATTTGGGAGAGTCAAGGTATGAAAGAAATCGAAAAGAATCTGAACGGCACCGGTTTGCGCATCGGCATCGTGCAAAGCCGATTCAATACCGAAGTATGCGAAGGCCTGCTCGGCGCATGCCGGACGCAATTGGCGCATCAGGGTGTGCGCGAAGATGACATCACACTTGCGACCGTACCCGGCGCGCTGGAAATCGCACTGGTGCTGCAACGCATGGCCCAGAGCGGCAGGTTCGACGCGCTGATCGCGCTCGGCGCGGTGATACGCGGCGATACCTATCATTTCGAGGTGGTATCCAACGAATCGGCGCGCTGCGTGGGTGAGGTGCAACTGCATACCGGCGTGCCTGTCGCCAATGCGATATTGACCACCGATACCGACGAACAGGCGATAGCGCGCTTGCACGTCAAGGGCGGTGAAGCCGCGCTGGTGGCGATCGAGATGGTCAATTTGCTGCGGGGTTTGACATGACCACGAGCAAGACTGATGGCATGATCGAAGTCAAAAAGGCACCTAACAGAAGTCCGCGCCATCGCGCCCGCGAACTTGCCTTGCAGGGCATCTATCAATGGCGCATCACCGCGGGTGATGAAGCCAAAATCGAAAAGCAGATCCATGCGGAAAAAAATCTTGGCCGTTACGACAAGGAATTGTTTTCCAAATTGTTGCGCGGCGCATTGAGCCAGCACGCAGACCTTGAGGCGCTGATCGCCCCGCACCTGGACAGGCCGCTGGACGAACTCAGCCCGGTGGAATTCGCGGTGCTGCTGTTGGGCGCGTTTGAATTATCCGTACACCTTGAAGTGCCCTACAAGGTCATCATCAACGAAGCTGTCGAACTTGCCAAAACCTTTGGCGGCACCGACGGCCATAAATTCGTCAACGGCGTGCTGGACAAGCTTGCGCCTCAACTGCGGGCACTGGAATTCTCGGCGCGCGCATCCTGAAGCGGATATTTCCGCATGACAGAGTTTGACCTGATCCGCCGCTACTTCACCCGCGCCACACCGAACGCGCTGCTCGGTGTGGGCGATGATGCCGCGCTGCTAAAGGTGAGCGATGACTATGTGCTGGCAGTTTCCAGCGACATGCTGGTAAGCGGCACGCATTTTTTCCCCGACGCCGACCCGTTTATGCTGGGGCACAAAACGCTGGCCGTGAATCTGTCCGACATGGCCGCGATGGGCGCAACACCGCGCTGGGCAACATTGGCGATCGCTTTGCCTGCTGCTGACGAAACGTGGCTGGAGAGATTCAGCGCGGGCTTTTTCGCATTGGCGCAACAACATGGTGTCGAACTGATCGGTGGCGATACCACGCGCGGGCCACTCAATCTGTGCGTGACGATATTGGGCGAAGTACCCGCACAACACGCGTTGAAGCGCAGCGGCGCACAGCCTGGCGACGAGGTTTGGGTATCCGGAACACTGGGAGATGCCGCGCTGGCGCTGGCACATCTGCAAGGGCGCGTCGCATTGTCCGGGGAAGCGCTTGCCGCCTGTGCACAGGTGTTGCACCAGCCGCAGCCGCGTGTCGCGCTGGGATTGGCATTGCGCGGTATCGCCAGCAGCGCGATCGATATTTCCGACGGCTTGCTTGCCGATCTCGGGCATATACTCGATGCTTCGCATGCTGCCGCAGAAATCGACCTGGCACTGTTACCGGTTTCTTCAGTCATGCGTGCTTATGTGAAGCTACCCTTGGGACAAAAATGCGCCTTGTCCGGCGGGGATGATTACGAATTGTGCTTTACCGCACCTGCCGTGCGACATGCCGAGATAACGAGCGTCAGCGCCCGGCTTGGATTGCCGCTGGCCTGCATCGGAAAAATTGTTGCGGGTCGCGGCTGCATCGTGCACGATGCGGCGGGAAATCGACTCAACCTTGGAAACGGCGGCTATGAACATTTCAGATAAAACCCGGATTGGGCCGGGTTGGGTTGAACCGGGCTGGCGGCTGTTGTTCAGCCATCCCGCGCACCTGATTTCATTCGGCTTCGGCAGCGGTCTGGCGCGCAGGGCTCCCGGCACGTTCGGCACTTTGATCGCTTTCCCGCTGTACTGGCTGCTTGCGCCGCTGCTGTCGGATATGTCGTTCATCTTCCTGTTGATCCTGGCCTTTGTTCTCGGTGTGTGGGTCTGTGACATCACCGGCAAGGCATTGGGTGTCGCGGATTATGGCGGCATCGTATGGGACGAAATCGTGTCCTTCATGCTGGTATTATTCTTTACTCCCCCCGGCTGGTACTGGTCGTTGCTGGCCTTCGTGCTGTTCCGCATCTTCGACATCGTCAAACCTCCTCCGATACGCTACTTCGACAGCAACTGGCATGGCGGGCTGGGCGTGATGTTCGACGACCTGCTTGCTGCCGGTTATGCATTAATGTGCCTTGCATTGGTCAAAAGTGTGCTGATATGAACCGCGCAGTCACGGCATTGTTTTGTGTTGTGCTGCTGAACTTGAACGGGTCGGCTTGCGGCGATGCCCTTGGACCAGGCTTGGAACAGGAGTTCTCCGCCAGGGTGATTGTCGTGCTGGATGGCGATACCGTGCTGATTCTGCATAAAGCCACCGGACAACGCGCAGGCGGTTTGATGAAGATCCGGCTGGCTGAAATCGACGCACCGGAAGTGGGTCATGCAGGGATGGGCGGCCAGCCGCCCAACTCGCAAAAAGCACAGTCTTTCGGCGCAGCCTCGCGCAGCTCGCTGGTAGAAATGGTGTTGCACAAACAAATTCAGGTACGCCCGCTGGCGCTGGATAAATACGGACGCACCATCGCGCAGCTGGAAGTAAATGGCCTCAGCGTCAACGAGGAAATGGTGCGGCGCGGCATGGCATGGGAGTACTCCCACTATCACAGCGACCGCCGCTACATCGTGCTGGAGAACGAAGCACGGCAGGCCGGACGCGGACTGTGGGCGCAGGTCGATCCGATACCTCCGTGGCAGTGGCGCAAGCAGCATACGGCGGTAACGGAGATGTCAGTGGTGCTTGCGCCTGGCGATTACACCTGCGGCAGCAAACACCATTGCTCGCAGATGCGTTCCTGCGACGAGGCGCATTATTACCTCACCATCTGCGGTGTTAAAACGCTGAACCCGAAAGGCGATGGAATACCGTGCGAGAAACTGTGCGCGGGTGGAAAGTAAAGACAGAAGTCACGGTACACCACATCAGAATTCCAGCACACGGCACCCCTGTGCGTCACAGCGCAATGCCGCAGCTTGCTGATCCCAGTCGCTTAACACCCAGCGTTCGCAGCTATGCCCGTCCACCCTGTGCTCGTGGCGGTTGGGGCGGTGGGTATGGCCGTGTATCAGTCGCGGATAGCGGTATTCCCGCAGCAGCGCTGCGACCGCATCATCGTTCACATCCATGATCGCGGTGTCCTTGCCTTGTTTGGCGGAAGTGCTTTCCCGGCGCAGCATTTCTATATAGGCTTTGCGCTCCGCGAGCGGCTGGTTCAGAAAGTCTTTCTGGAACGTTGCATCATGCACCTGGGCGCGGAATTTTTGATACTCGATATCGTCGGTGCACAGCGTGTCGCCGTGGCTGATCAAAGTGGGTGTGCCATACAGGTCGAGCAGGGTAGGGTCCGGCAAGAGTTTGGCGTGGCAGGCCAGCGCAAGCGCATCGCCCATAAGCAGGTCGCGGTTGCCATGCATCAAATAAACATTGGTGCCGTGCGCTGCGAGCCCATGCAGCGCGCCGATTACCCGCGCATGAAAAGGATCGTGCAGGTCATCGTCGCCCGCCCAGTATTCGAACAGGTCCCCGAGGATATAGAGCGCCTCGGCTTGAGGTGCGACCGAGGCGATGAAGCGCTGAAACGCCGCCATGCTATGCGGATGGTCGGCACTGAGATGCAGGTCGGAGATGAACAGGGTATGGGACATCACGGGATCCGGGATTGGGGGTAGCAGGACAATGCAGTGGCTACGCCGCTATCACCAAGTTCACCCCCCTCGATCCTTATTTCACCACTTCTGCGCTGGTGATGATGACATCTTCCAGCGGCACATCCTGAGAACCGGAACGGTTGCCGGTCTTTACGTTGCGTATTGCGTCCACGACTTCCCTGCCTTCCACTACTTTGCCGAATACGCAGTAGCCCCAGCCATCCTGTCCGGGATAATTGAGGAAGTCATTGTCCTTGACGTTGATGAAGAATTGCGCGGTGGCGGAATGCGGGTCCCCGGTACGTGCCATCGCGACGGTGTACTTGTCGTTCTTCAAGCCATTTGCGGCTTCGTTCTTGATCGGGGCATTGGTTTTCTTTTGTATCATGCCCGGCTCGAACCCGCCGCCCTGGATCATGAAGTTGCCGATCACGCGGTGGAAAATGGTGCCGTTGTAAAAACCGCTATTCACATATTCGAGGAAATTCTTGACGGTAACCGGTGCTTTTTCAGCATCCAGTTGCAAAGTGATGACGCCGTGATTGGTGTGCAGTTTGACCATGGTTTTATTGCCCTTTGTTGAATTGGTACTGTTGGTTGAAGAATATGAAGATTGCATAGTGCAGCAGAAAAGCAGGGTGAACAGTACGGTAAACAGATGTTTCATGTCATGCGGCTCCCTCGTAGATTATTTTCCAGCCCTTGTCCTGTTTGATCCAGTATTGGCGTTTCTTCATCAGGTTGGACAGATTGTTGCTGCTGTAATCCTGCTCGAAGTCTACTACCACCATATCGGGCTGTTCCGGATAGACGAACATGCTGATATTCGTGATGCCCACCTTGATCCACGACTTGGCACTGTTAACCAATTGTTTTTGTTTTGCCCATTCCGGGTAATTCATGTTGTTGCTGGAGAAATTTGGTGCGTAATGTTTGAGGTAAGCATCTGTGTCGCGGCTGGCCCAATCTTTGCGCCATTGTTCGACTGCCTGCAGCAGGCCGGCGCGTTCGGCCTGGTCCTGCTGGCTTGCCCAGTCCATCTGGTTGGTAATGATGACGGGTGTGATACCCACTTGCAGATAGGGGGCCAGCTTTTCCAGATCGGCATTTGCCAGCACGACGCAGCCGTTGCTCGCGCGCGGAGGCCTGCTATACGTGTTGCTCGGTGTGCCATGCAGCCAGATGCCGCTGCCGGTACGTTTGTTCCTGCGATCCCATTCGTTAGGGTAACTGATCGGGTAGGCTGCATCGCCGTAGATATCGGCAAGCTGCTTCTTGGGCAATTCCGCATTGACGAAATAGACACCGATCGGTGTGCGCTGATCGCCCGAAACATATTTGTCGGCACCCAGCTTGCCGATAGTGACATAAAAGTCGGTGACATAGCGCGGTTCGCCATCCACGTTTTCATATACAAATAGTGTGGAGCGGCTGGTATCAACCACCAGCGCGTACTTCTGTTGCTCATTCATTTTCCACAAGAAACGCGGCCTGAGCCTGGTGTTCGATTGGGACAACACGCGCTGCAGACGCACCCGCGCCTCGTCGCGCAGGTCCTTGATTTCGTCGTGCGGGGCATTTGCCGCACTGCCGAAATTATTGATCACGCCTGCATGCGCCATCAGCAAATCGCCCTTGACCAATTGCGCGAGTTTGAAGTTGGGAGTGATGCGCAACAGACTGTCCACCTCGTTGAGCGCAACATCGAGGTGACTGTCATTGATGGCTTGCAGGCTTTTCACCAGCTGCGTTTCTGCGCTTGGCGAAACCGGCTCGGCGAGCGCCATGCCCGACAAAAAACTGCACAGCCACAAGATGATCAGCGCGGGTTTCAGCATGATTACTTGCTGCGCTCTTCCTGAATCAGCCATTTGCCGCCGGCCTTCACCATCAGCAGGGTTTTGTTGCTGGAGGCTTTAAAGTTGCTGGCCCGGTAAGTCTGGTGGAACTTTACCGTGGCATGCGCACTGTCGGCTAATGATATGGTCTTGATGCGGATGCCTACATGGATAAACTTTGGGGTGCTGACGCGTTCTTTGCGTATGGCTTCCCAGGCTGCGCGCGTTTCTCCGTCTGGAGTTTTGAAATCATGCGCATAGAACGACAGGTATTGACGCGTATTTTTGGACGACCACGCTGCTGCCCAAGCCATGACAGTTTGCTTAATTTCCGCGCTGCTGTCTTTCTTGGTGACTGGTTCTGTGGCAACTTTGACTTCTGCTTTGGTTTTGACTTCTACTTTGGCTTCAGCTTTGGCTTTGACTTCTGTTACTGTTGTTGGAGCTACCGATGCCGATACTGCAGATACCGCCGGGGCAGGCTCGGGCTGATTTGTTCCGGCAATGACCGGTGTTGCTTCGGCCTTGTTCGGGACAGATACTTCGACTTTGCTCGGGACAGGCCCTTCGACTTTGCCCGGGACAGGCGTGTTTTGTGCAACGGTTTCACTGTTGCGTGTGTCACCGGCAAACAGATTCTGAATCATTGCCAGCTTGGTTTGCGTCGCAGTGTTGCTGTGATCCAGTTGCAAAGCGCGGTCATAAGCCTGACTGGCCATCTTGGCATATATGTCACCGAGATTCTCGTGCGCGGTCGCATAACTGGGGTGGGTGCTTATCGCCTTTTCCAGCAATTGCTTGGCTTTATCGTATTTACCCTGGCTGGCATACAGCACGGCAAGATTGTTATAGGGCTCGGGCAGATCCGGATAATCATC
>DIYV01000067.1:27967-35234 GCA_002429165.1 Gallionella sp. UBA6045
AGGAATCGCGCTTGCGCGTCTTTCGGCTTGCTGACGAGATAGTTATTGACCTTTTCCAGCGCCTGACCGCGCTGGCCTTGCTTGAACAGCAGGTTCGCATCAGCCATTTCATCTGCATGCGTAACCGGGCTGGCACACAACAGCAACACGCTGGCGAGCAGCGCGGCAAGGCGGGAAAAATGCTTGGCAATATTCATAGTGGTTCAGTTCCGGGTGGCTTGACACAATTCCGCGACTCTCTCAGGATGGGCGTAATTGTTCGAATTGGGGCCGATTCTATCAAATAAACGCTACATTTTCACAGTTAATGTCTATCCGGGGCAGCGCCCGATTTCGGGTAAAATCCCCAGCGCCTGTCGTTACTTTATACAAACCGGAAATATCCCCATATGAGCAGCACGCCACAACCCGCCGCGTCCAACTTCATCCGCACGATTATCGATGCCGATCTGGCCAACGGAAAACACCGCAGCATCGTCACCCGCTTTCCGCCCGAACCGAACGGTTATCTGCATGTCGGCCATGCAAAATCCATTTGTCTGAACTTCGGTCTGGCCCAGGATTATCACGGCAAATGCAATCTGCGCTTCGACGACACCAACCCGGAAAAGGAGAGCAATGAATACGCGCAATCCATACAGGACGACGTGCGCTGGCTGGGCTTTCAGTGGGACGGCGAAGTGCGCTGGGCATCGGATTATTTTGATGCGCTGTATGAATTCGCAGTGGAGCTCATCGGCAAAGGTCTTGCATATGTGGACACGCTCACGGCTGATCAAATGCGCCAGTATCGCGGCACGTTGACACAGCCAGGAACAAACAGTCCGTGTCGCGATAACAGCGTGGAAATCAATCTCAAGGCATTTGAGCTGATGAGGAGCGGCGAATTTGCCGACGGCAGCCGTGTACTGCGCGCCAAGATCGACATGGCCTCGCCCAACATGAATATGCGCGACCCGGTGATCTACCGCATCCGCCGCGCTCACCATCTGCGGACCGGCGATGCCTGGTGCATCTATCCGATGTACGATTACACCCACTGCATTTCGGACGCGCTGGAAGGCATCACGCACTCGCTGTGCACGCTGGAATTCGAGGACCATCGCCCGCTCTACGACTGGGTGCTGGACAACATTACCGCACCTTGCCATCCGCGCCAGTACGAGTTTTCCCGGCTGGAGCTGCATTACACCATCACCAGCAAGCGCAAGCTGCTGCAACTGGTGAACGAGGGGCGCGTGTCGGGCTGGGACGATCCGCGCATGCCCACCATCATCGGGATGCGCCGCCGCGGCTACACCCCGGAAGGGATACGTGAATTTGCAAAACGGATTGGCATCTCCAAGAGCAACAACACCGTGGACATGGCCGTGCTGGAATCGGCCATCCGCGACGATCTGGAAACCAAAGCCGCACGCGTAATGGCGGTGGTCAATCCGTTGAAAGTGGTAATAACGAATTTCGTGGCGGGGCAAACCGAATCGCGCGAAGCGGGTTTCCATCCGCAGCATCCGGAGTTCGGTGCACGGGTCGTACCCTTCGACAAGGAAATCTGGATCGAAGCGGATGACTTCAGCGAGGCTCCGCCGGCGGGTTGGCAGCGTCTTACCGTGGGGGGTGAGGTGCGTCTGCGCTACTCCTACGTCATGCGCTGCGATGAAGTGATCAAGGATGCCGCGGGCAACGTGGTGGAACTGCGCTGCTCGATCGATCCGGACACGCTGGGCAAGAACCCGGTGGGGCGCAAGGTGAAGGGCGTGATCCACTGGCTGTCCTGTGAACATTCGCTGGCGGCCGAAATTCGATTGTATGACCGGCTGTTCACCGTGCCGGAACCGGATGCCGACAGAGCAACCGACTTTTCCACTTACCTCAATCCGGATTCATTGAAAGTGGTGCAAGGTTGGGTCGAATCTTGTGTGAACGATGCCGCACCTGAAACCCGTTACCAGTTCGAGCGGCTCGGCTACTTCTGTACCGACCGTCGCGACCACCGTCCCGGGAAACCGGTATTCAACCGCACCGTCACGCTCAAGGATTCCTGGACGAAATAGCAGTCCGTTTCCCCCGCAACCATGCCCCCGCCAGCATCAGTGTGATCAACAGCCATACCGCCGCATTGCCCCAGCGCACATAGGGCGTGGAACCCTGATGGCCCTGTGCCGTACCGAGCAGCACCGCCTCCACATGTTGCGGCAATTGCTGCAATACTTTCCCATCCACTCCTATGATTGAAGTGACGCCGGTATTGGTGGCTCTCAGCACCATGCGGCCGCTTTCCATTGCGCGCATTTGCGACATCTGGTTGTGCTGCGCGGCCGCATAGGAATGGCCATACCATGCATCATTGGTGAAGTTGGCCAGCAGCGTGGCCCGCGGCAGAGCAAGGATGATTTCTTCGCCGAATACATCTTCATAGCAGATGTTGACAGCGACATGCTGCCCGGCAACATCGAGCGGCGCCTGCATTTTATCGCCGCGCGCCAGATCGCCCATCGGGATGTTGAGCACGTCGTTGATGAACCAGCCGAGCAACGGCCGCAGCGGGATGAATTCGCCAAACACCACCAGGTGATGCTTGCGGTATTGCTGTTCCTCGTCCGCACCCAATGAAAATACGCTGTTGTAATAGCTGCCGTGGTCGCGTTCAAAAACTCCAATCAGGTCATCGCCGCCGTTTTGCGTAGCGTGATCGCGCAGTTGTTCGATCAGGTTTTGTGGAACTTCATGGCGCAGCATCGGCAAGGCGGTTTCCGGCAACAGGGTAAGGCGCGCGTTGCTCTGCAATACCAGGCGACGGTATGTTTCCAGCGTCCCCGCCAGCGCATCTTCGTTGAACTTGAGATTCTGCGCGATGTTGCCCTGTACCAGCGCCACGCTGAATGGTTCCCCGACTGGCCTGGTCCAGCTTACCCTGTGCAGCAGTGCGCCGACTCCCCATAGCAGTAACAACGCCGGCCAAACAATCACCCTTTCCCGCGCAAGTACTGAAGTGGATGATTTTGGGGATTCTGTTCGCAGCTTGGCGTAATAATCCAGCCATAGCCACGCCATCAACCCCGCGCTGACCGCCGCTATCAGCGAAACGCCATACACGCCGAACAGCGGGGCGTAACCTGCCAGCGGACTGCCGCTGTGTGCATAGCCCAGGGTCAGCCACGGGAAACCGGTGAAGATCATGCCGCGCAGCCATTCGACCGACACCCATGCCGCCGGCATCACCAGCACGGTGCGCAAGCCATGCGCTGCGGGAAAACGCGCTTGTGCATAGCCGGCCAACGCGGTGAACAGCGCAAGGAATGCGACGAACAGCACAGTGGCCGGCAGGGCCAGCAGCATGGGCATGTCCCCGTAATCGTGCAGCGCGACGTAGATCCAGCTGATGCCCGCACCGAACAATCCCAGACCGAACGCGAAGCCCAGCCATGCCGCGTTACGCGGCGTGCCGGCGCGTTGCCAAAGCGCAAACAGGACGGCGAGTGCCAGCACCGGGATCGGAAAAATCCCGAACGGTGCAAAGCCGAATACACAAACAGCTCCAGCCAGGAACGCTAATCCATAATTCTTTGTCGACAAACTCATGTGAAATATTCCGCTGCCTGCTGTGTTGTAAAACCCGTGCAGCATAACCGATTCGCCGCACACCATGCCAAGCGGTCCTGGAAAATGCGGGTGTGACAATATGCCGCAGGCGGCGGCAAATAATGCTCTATATAATTTTGGCGGTCATCAACAGGCAAGGAAATAGCATGAACGCCACGCACACCACCTCTCATATCCGCACACCCTTTCGAATTGTCATCGCCACAGCTTTCGCCCTGTTGCCGCTCATCGCGATGAACAACGCACTGGCCTGCGCGGCCTGCGGCTGCACCCTGTCCAAGGACTGGGGAACCCAGGGTATCAGCACGACCCCCGGCTTTACTGCCGACCTGTCCTACGACTATATCAACCAGAACCAGCAGCGCTACGGCTCTGGTACGGCATCTTCGGCAAAGATCAGCGAACTCTGGCTGGCCGGCCAGGAAATCGAGGATTACACCACCACACGGACGACCACGGCATCGCTCAACTACACCAGCGATACTTGGGGAGCAAACGTCCAGTTGCCATTCGTTCAGCGGACACATGGCACATTTGGAGATAATGGCGCCAGCGCCTCCCCTTCCCCCGATTATTCCAGTTACGCCTCGTCGTCCGACAGCGGTATCGGCGACATCCGCGTCATCGGAAGATACACCGGGTTCTCCGCCGACAAAGCCGCCGGGGTCATCGCCGGAATCAAGCTGCCGACCGGGAGCACCGACGCGAACTTCAACGACAGTATCACCCCGCTGGACCGCAGCCTGGAAATCGGCACCGGTTCGACCGATGTCATCCTGGGCGGGTTTGTCACCGGAACCATAGCCGGGTACGGCTGGTTCGCACAGGGCACCGTGCAACATGCCGTTGCGACCAAAACCATAGTCGGCGCGGACTATCGCCCGGGTGACGCCTATGCGCTGAACACCGGCATGCGCTATGCGAAATTCGGCGCTCGATTCACACCCATGCTGCAACTCAATTACATTCATCGCGCGTCGGACGATGTTGGCGGCACTCCGCTTGACGGCGGCACGCTGGTATACCTCGCTCCCGGCGCTTCGCTCCGCGTCGGCGGCGGAACGTCCGTTTACGGTTTCGTCCAACTGCCCGTCTATCAGGATGTAAACGGCTTGCAGTTAAGCCCGCGCTATACTTTGACGCTGGGGGCCCAGCAATCATTCCAATAAAACTGCCGGAAGGCGCCTTGAAACATTCATGACAACAGAAAAAATTCCTTTATCCCCCAGGCGGGCGTTGTCCACGGCGCTCCTGCTTATACTGGGTATTGGTCATGCGGCATGGGCCGGCGATTGGAATCTCAAGGACAAGGACGGCGTGCATTACACACTCGCCAACTTGCACGGAAAATGGGTGCTGGTCAACTTTTGGGCACCCTGGTGTCCGCCATGCATCCAGGAAATTCCTGATCTTGATGCATTGCAGCAACGGCACAGGGATTTGCAGGTGATCGGCGTAGCGGTGATGTACGGAAGCCGCAAGGAAGTGACGGACCTGGTCAGCAAACAATCCATTTCCTACCCCATCGTGTTCGGAAACGAAGACACAGCCGGAGATTTCGGAGGGCTGGATGGCATGCCGACCAGCTTCCTGTATACGCCATCCGGCAAACTGGTCGGCCATCACCAGGGCATACTGACGCAAACCGAGATCGAACAGGCCATGGCACAAAAAACTGATGCCTTAAACTTGTTCGCCCGCTAGCGCATTCAAACCAAGCGTTTGTTCAGCAATGGTTTAATTTACCTTTAACCCATGCGCTGGCCCTGCGATTTCCGGGATATTGCAACAGCCGTTCCAAAAAATCAGGCGGCATGTGCCGCCTGATTTTGTTTACCAGACTGAGATCGTTCATCAATGCATATGCTCGTCAACATGTGATTCGGCCTCGGTCGCGGTCAGTGATTTCACTTCAGCCGTGGTTTCAACCTTCACCACGCGGTGCTTGCCCACCTTGATGCTCAGCGTAAACGGCACCATTTCGCCTTCCTTGAGCGGGGCCTTCAGCCCAACCATCATCAAGTGATAGCCGCTCGTGCGCAGATTCACGCGCTTGCCGGCAGGCAGTTCAATAGCCTTCACTTCGCGCATTCTCATCATGCCGTTCTCGCTCGTCATGGTGTGCAGCTGCACAGCCTTGCAAGCCGGGCTGGACGCCCCGACTAATGTCGCGGCCTGTTTGCTGGTAATGGCCAAATCCGCTCCAGCCTGGTCTTGTCCGGGAGCGGTGGCACGTATCCACCCTCCGCTGGTCTCGATGTCGCCCGTATTACTGGCTGCATAACTATAACTGGCGAAGCTGACCAGCAAAGCTGCAGCCAACCAACCGAACCGATCTGATTTGCCCATGATTTCTTTCTATCCGTTAATAAAGCAGACGGGGTGCCTACCGATTGTGATGAGTGTGAAAGCCCAAAGCGCGGCACCATGCCGGGGGGGTAACCCATCAAATACCGCAACCGCCTTGGGGAAGTGGAAGGCTGTATTCAACAAGTACACATTACCGCGATTTGGCGGGAATGATTATTTCGCATATATCCGCGCATGGGAATGCGACATGATGTCGCACCCCTCTGCCTCTCTCTCCGATTACAATTGCGCCATGAGCAGCACGATACTTTCCTCACTCCCCAGCCACAGCCAGTTGCGCCGCCTGGTCGCGCTGCGCAGCATTGCGGTCGCCGCGCAACTCATCACGCTGGCCGTAGTCTGGAAAATCATGGAACTGGAACTGGACTGGCAGCCGATGCTGCTGACGATCGCAACGCTCGCTGCCATCAACCTGTTCAGCTGGCTGCGCCTGGGTGGAACCAAAGGTTCCGGGCTTCCTGCGGCGTCCCCCTTGCGGGGGCTGCGCCTGCGCAACAACAGCATCGTTTCCAACCCGGAGCTGTTTGCGCAATTGTGCGTGGACGTGGCCGCCCTGAGCATCCTGCTGTACTACAGCGGCGGCTCGACCAACCCGTTCATCTCGCTGTACCTGCTGCCGCTGGTGATCACCGCCGCGACATTGCCGCCGCGCTATACCTGGGGCATGGCCGCATTGACCACGCTCTGCTACACCCTCCTGATGAAATACTATGTGCCGTTGCCCATGCTGCACGGTCGATCCGCCGCCGCGAGTGCCATGCATGACATGAACAATATGAATCACGATATGGCCGGGATGAGTGGCATGGCCGAGGAAAATATCTTCAACCTGCACGTTCTGGGCATGTGGCTGGGATTCGTCCTGAGCGCTGCCATCATCGCCTGGTTTGTGGTGCGGATGGCGCAGGCGGTGCGCCAGCGCGACGAGACACTGGCGCGGGTGCGCGAAGAAATACTGCGCAACGAACGTATCGTGGCGCTCGGCACACAGGCCGCAGGGGCGGCGCACGAGATGGGCACGCCACTGTCCACGATGGCGGTGGTGATCGGCGAGTTGCAGCATGATGCCCCAGCCGGTCAGCCCGAGTTGCGCGACAGCCTGACCATCCTTGACGAACAGGTGCGCGGCTGCAAACGCATCCTCGACAAGATCATGGCGAATGCGCAGGACATCGGCGCGGTCTCGCCGCAAGCGGTTAATGAGTTGATGGCCGAGCTGCTGGACGAATGGCAACTGCTGCGCCCCACCGCGCAGTACAACTACTCCTCCCATGACAAGGGGAGGCCGGGAGGG
>DIYV01000067.1:35493-49176 GCA_002429165.1 Gallionella sp. UBA6045
GGGGAGGCCGGGAGGGGTTTCCGCTCCGCGCATCAGTGTGGATGTCACGCTGCGCGCCGCGCTGATGAATCTGCTCAACAACGCCGCCGATGCCAGCCCGCAGCCAATTGAAATACTTTCCCGCTGGGACAATTCTGTCTTCACGCTTGAGATACACGATCATGGCAAGGGGCTGAGCGGGGATGCCGCGCTCAAAGCCGGCTCTGCATTCTTCACCACCAAGAAGGAGGGACGCGGACTCGGCCTGTTCCTCGCCAACGCCACCATCGAACGCATGGGCGGCACGGTGCGCCTGTATAACCGCGAAGCAGGCGGCGCGACCACCGAGCTTACGTTACCGATAGCCGTGGCAAATATATGACCGGGTCTCGCGAAGAATCTGCCTCGCTGTTGCTGGTGGATGACGACGCGACCTTCTGCAGGGTATTGAGCGCCGCCCTGGAGAAGCGCGGCTTTGCCGTGACGGTGGCGCACAGCGTGGAGCAGGCAATCCCTCTGGCAGAAAGCAATCCGCCGGAATTCGCCGTGGTCGATCTTAAAATGGGTGGTGCGCCGGGACTGGTGCTGATCAAGGTATTGCACGAACTCGATCCGAACACGCGCGTCGTCGTGCTGACCGGCTATGCCAGCATCGCCACCGCTGTCGAGGCGATCAAACTGGGCGCGGCCCAATACCTGTCCAAACCGGCCAACGCCGACGAGATCGTCGCGGCGTTTAATCATGCCCCCGACAGCAATGCGCCGCTCAGGACGCAGCCCGCGCAAATAGAGCGTCTTGAGTGGGAACATATCCAGCGCGTGCTGCGCGAGCACGACGGCAACATTTCAGCCACTGCCCGCGCGCTCAATATGCACCGCCGCACGCTGCAGCGCAAACTGGCCAAACCGCCGCTGCGTATCGATTAAACCCGTTGTTGTCTTCACAGCACAGCTGTCGTCCGCATTTATTTCTCGCTATACGCTGCTTTGTGCTTAAATCGCACCCTGCATAACTGTACGAACAAGATTCTCATGGAAAAAATACGCCTGTCCAAACGCATGTCGGAACTCGGCCTGTGCTCCCGCCGCGAAGCTGATAGCTACATCGAAAAGGGCTGGGTTGAAGTCGATGGTCAAATCGTCAGCGAACTGGGCAGCAAGGTCTACCCTACCCAGCAAGTAAAGTTGCGCACCTCCGCGCAAAACACCCAGCAACAGCGCGTCACGATTTTGCTCAACAAACCGATCGGATATGTCTCAGGGCAAGCCGAACATAATTACAAACCTGCCATCACCCTGCTGGATGAAAAAACGCGCTGGGCGGAGGATCAATCTCCGTTGCGCTTTCACCGCAGCCAATTGCTTGGAATCGCCCCTGCGGGCCGCCTGGATATCGACTCGCAGGGCTTGCTGGTACTCACCCAGGATGGCCGTATCGCCAAGCAACTGATAGGCGAAGACTCCAAAGTGGACAAGGAATATCTGGTGCGCGTACAGGGAAAACTGGAAGACAGCGGGCTGGCCCTGCTCAACCAGGGGCTGAAACTGGACGGCGAATATCTCAAACCCGCCAAAGTGACCTGGCAGAACGAAGACCAGTTGCGTTTTGTACTGCGTGAGGGGAAAAAGCGTCAGATCCGGCGCATGTGTGAACTGGTCGGGTTGAAAGTCAGCGGACTGAAGCGCATCCGTATCGGAAAGGTCAAATTGGGAGATTTACCGGTCGGTCAGTGGCGCTACCTGGGTCCGGAAGAACAATTTTAAAACCGGGCTGCTTTAAATCATCTCCATGCTATGATTTTGCGTAACGAATTACCAGTTCCTGCAAAGTAGCGGGTCTGCCGAAATACCAGCCCTGGCCGAAGTCACATTTCATTTCCAGGAGTTTGGCTCTCACGCCTTCAGATTCAACCCCTTCAGCAACCACACTCATGCCCAGCGAATGTCCCAATGCTACCGAAGAACGCACAATTTCGAGGCTTTGCGCGGAGGACAAAATCTGCTCGACAAAAGCACAATCAATCTTTATCGTGCCCAGGGGATAGCGCTGCAAATGTCTTAACCCGGAATGACCGGCACCATAATCATCGAGTGCGATGCTGCAACCCAAATCGATCAAGTTCTGCATGATCTTCGCTGCAACTTCAGGTTGATCGACCATCACTTTTTCTGTCAGCTCCAGCTTCAACTCTGCGGGATTCATATTTTGAGCGGCAATAATGGTTTTCACATCTTCCACCAGCATCCCGTTGCTCAATTGGGATGGCGACAAATTGACACTGACAAACGGCGTTTTATAGTCGGAAAACCCTCTTAGCGTATGCCAGTCTCTGCAAGCACGTTCCAGGGTCCATAAACATATCTCATGTATCAGGCCGGTTTGTTCCGCTATCCATAAAAAATCATCGGGCTGTAAAGGACCGTCAGTTGGATGATGCCATCGAATCAGCGCCTCGAATCCGGCAACACAGCCATCGGCAAGTTCACAGATAGGCTGATAATATAGCTGGAATTCGTCATGCGACAAGGCGCGCTTCATACCGTGGGCGAGAGACAGTTTTTGTGTCGCCTCGCCTTTTACGATACCTCGGCGTTTGGCTTGTTCCGGCGGGATTGTTGCGCTTATCTCCGGTACGGAGCCATCGTTTCTACGCCTGAAACGTTCCAGAATCACCAGCAACAAATGACGCAAGACAGGGTCACTTTTCTCCAGCAATTGTTCCATCACTTTGCGAGGAATAGGCACGAGCACTGTTCTCTCGATCGCCCTTACCGTTGCAGTGCGAGGTTCATAGTCGATCAATGATACTTCCCCGAACAACTCGCCCTTGCCTATCGATCTGATCCGGTGCTCGCCGCCCTGTTTGACGACCAGAACTTCCACCTCACCTTCTTCGATAAGGTATGCGCAGTCTCCAGCGTCCCCGGATTTGAAAATCACCTGACCACCGGAAAACACCTCCCGGTCGAGTTCGTCAAACAACATATCGAGTCCCTATTTGATAGTTCTTCCGAGATGCATTAATTTTTCAAGCGGCTGAAATTCAGCAGCAGAATACCATATACCGAGACTGTTTCGCAGGAATGACGCATGGACAATGTACCGATCAGGTACCGGCCATTATGATTTTTAAACGCAGAATGGGCTGAATAGTCCTTCCCGGTTCGATAGGGGATACGCTACTCTGCTGCAGGGCTTTTACGTTCGACCAGCATTGAATAAAGCCTGCGACTATCCACGCGCAGCACGGTAAACATGAGTTCGCCGATTTGGATGTGATCGCCGCGCTTGGGCAATTGCCCGGCGGCCTTGAGCACCAACCCGCCTACGGTGTCGCATTCTTCGTCGCTGAATTCAGTCCCCAGCACTGCATTAAAATCGGCAATCTCTGTGTCGGCTTTGACGCGATAATGCCCCACAGCATCCGCGATGATGTTGTCTTCGTCATTATCAAAATCGTATTCGTCTTCGATGTCTCCGACGATTTGTTCCAGCACGTCCTCGATGGTAACCATGCCCGACACACCGCCGTATTCGTCCACCACCAGCGCGATGTGGTTGCGGTTGCTGCGAAAGTCGCGCAGCAGCACATTGAGACGTTTTGCCTCCGGCACAAAAACGGCCGGGCGCAGCATGTCGCGCACATCAAATTCCTCGCCGGCGTAATAGCGAAGCAAGTCTTTCGCCAGCAGTATGCCGATGATGTTGTCTTTGTCGCCTTCCATCACCGGGAACCGCGAGTGCGCAGTCTCAACGACAAAAGGAATGAATTTTTCCGGCGCTTGACTGATGTCGATGACATCCATTTGTGCGCGCGGAATCATGATTTCGCGCACCTGCCGCTCTGAGACCTGCATCACCCCTTCCATCATGGACAGCGCGTCGGCATCGAGCAGGTTGCGTTCATAAGCGGAGTGCAGCAGCTCGACTAGTTGCTCGCGGTCTTCCGGCTCGCGCAGCAGCATCGTGGAAAGACGCTCTAACAGACTGGGTTTGTTACTTCCGGGTGGTTCCATTGCTTGGAATGTCATATTCGATATGGATCAGGATAGCGCAATTTTAGCATTAGTGCGATTTCCAGTTCTTCCATCCCGGCAGCATCGGCGTCATTGTCGTGCTGATAACCTTGCAAATGCAGTGCCGCGTGCAGACCGAGATGCGCATAATGCGCCAACAGATCCCCATGCTGCGCGGCCGTTTCACGCTCCACTACCGGCGCGCAAATCACCACATCTCCGCAGAGGGGTTGTGGGTCTGATTCGGCATCGTCATACACAAAAGTCAGCACATTGGTGGCGTAATCCTTGCCGCGATAATTTTTGTTCAACTCGCGGCCTTCGGACTCGTCGACGATGCGCAAAGTGATTATTGCGTCACGCTGCAGCGCGACCTTTATCCAGCGCCGGAATTGCGCACGGGTCGGCAAGTGCTGCGCAGCGCTTGCATATTGCACAGTCAGTGAAAGCCTGGGTGGTGTATTCGTTTTCGCAATATGGCTCATGTTGCGTTAGACACAATTTCTCCGCGCAGCGTGTGACGCACCACCTCGGTGATTTTCACCTCGACAAAACCGCCGATCAGACTTGCTGCGCCGCTGAAATTCACCACGCGGTTATTGTCGGTGCGCGCGGCCAATTCCCGTGCATCCTTTTTCGACACCCCTTCGACCAATGCGCGCTGTGTCGTGCCCAACATCACCCTGGCCACTCCCTCCTCCTGTTCCGCGATTCGATCCTGCAAACGTTTCAGGCGCTGCGCCTTGACCTCGAACGGGGTGTCGTCGCGCAGTTCGGCGGCCGGCGTGCCGGGACGCGGGCTGTACAGATAACTGAAGCTGTTATCGAAACCCACTTCGTCGATCAGCTTCATGGTCGCCTCGAAATCCTGTTCGGTCTCGCCTGGAAAGCCCACGATAAAATCGGAAGTGATGCAAATATCGGGACGAGCGGCGCGCACTCTGCGGATGATGGATTTGTATTCCAGCACGGTGTGGCCGCGCTTCATCGCCGCCAGGATGCGGTCCGAACCGGACTGCACCGGCAGGTGCAAATGGCTCACCAGCTTGGGTGTGGCCGCATACACATCGATCAGCCGCTGGCTCATGTCTCTGGGATGTGAAGTGGTGTAGCGCAGGCGGCTTATGCCTTCCAGCGCTGCGATGGCCTGCAGCAGAAAAGCGAAATCCACGGTTTCGCCATCATCCGCGGTGCCGCAGTAGGCGTTCACATTCTGGCCCAGCAGCGTCACCTCTTTCACCCCTTGCGCAACCAGCTGTTGCACATCTCGCATCACATCGGCCAGAGGACGTGATACTTCTTCGCCGCGCGTATAGGGCACGACGCAGAACGTGCAGTATTTGCTGCACCCCTCCATGATGGACACATAAGCCGTGCCGGAGCTGGTTTGCGGTACCGGCAAGTGGTCGAATTTCTCGATCTCGGGGAAACTGATATCCACTTGAGGGCGCCCGGTTTCACGGCGCGCCTGCAACAACTGCGGCAGGCGATGCAGGGTCTGCGGTCCGAATACGACATCCACATAGGGTGCCCGCTTCAGAATCGCCGCGCCTTCCTGGCTGGCAACACAGCCGCCCACCGCAATCAACAGATCGGGATTGGCCAGCTTGAGCGGGCGCACCCGGCCCAGATCGGAGAACACCTTTTCTTCGGCCTTCTCGCGTATCGAGCAGGTATTGAACAATATGACATCGGCCTGTTCCGGCTTGTCGGTCGCCTCCATGCCTTCATGGGCGCGCAACACATCCGCCATCTTGTCCGAGTCATACTCGTTCATCTGGCAACCGAAAGTTTTAATGTGGAATTTTCCTGGCATGCTGCTTTGTGTGCACGCTTTGGCACCGAATGCGTTTGGTGGTGATAGGTGGATTTGAACCACCGACCTCAGCGTTATGAGTGCTGCGCTCTAACCACCTGAGCTATATCACCGCGAAGAGCGCGGCATTGTCCAGATTTCACCCTACCTTGTCAATGCGCAGGGAACATTATTCAGCGCACTTCCGGGAAAATCACTCTGCATTGCGTTCAATTTTGACACTGTCACTGCATCCACCCCGCGCAGCATGAATATGGTGGATTTAAGCTTGCTGGCGCGCTCGCCTACCTGCGCGGTATGTACACCTTTGGCGTTCAGGCCATGCAGAAAGCTCTGTGCCGCCTCCTGCGTCTTGAACACACCCAGTGAAATGGCGTTGTGCCAATGGCCCGAGGCCTGCACCACAAAGTACTCCCTGATACCCAGCGCCTTGATCTCCGCGATCTTCCGGTTGACCGCGGCTTTGTTTTTGAGCGGCGGAAAATACACCCAATAGCCGATATCCTGTTCAATCTGGCGCCGGCTTAATTTATCGGCCAGTTGCAAGGCGGACAACGCAGCCGTGGCACGCGCCAGATCCTGGCCCGAGAAATCGCCCCACTCCAGACAGACCGGCGTACCCGGTTTCGTTGCCGCCGGTGCGGCAACATCCATAGCTGGATTCGGTTTCGCAGGGGATTCTGACGGTGATGAAACCGGAACTGATGCTGTCAATACCGCAACCGGCGCGGGCATGGTGACAGGCTCAGACACAGGCTTGGAAGATGGCAAAGCCCTGGCTGGCGCGCTTTGCAATGCGGGAATCAGCCGGATCATATCGCCGTTCAAATAGGGCTGCGCTTGTACTTCCTGTTCGCCCCAACCAAACCCGCCACTCTGCATCGCGGCAAATAAAATCACATTCCCCAGCAATAATATCCAGAATAAATTTCTCATCGCCCGTTCTATTCCTGAACCATTAACAACAATCCGCTTCCAGGGCCATCAATGACAATCCCTGCAGCACCAGATTTTCGACGACGCGCGGCGGCGCTGCAAAGAGTTTTTGATCAAGGCATGGCTGCAATACCCGTGCCGCTCCACCACTCAATATCACCGGCGCGCTATCATCGCCAAGCAGATTATATTGCCGTTCTATCGCGCCGCAACTGGCTTGGATCGCGCCGCTGAATAACGCGTCTGCGCTGTTCAGCGGGAACCGCACATATTCTCCCGGTGCTGATTTCAGCTGGTCTGTAGCGGCCACCAGACTGCGCTGCATCAACTCAACTCCGGGCAGAATCAACCCGCCGACAAATTCCCCTTGGCCGGACAAAGCATCTATCGTGGTCGCCGTGCCGCTGTTCACCACCAGGCATTCCCCATGCACCAGATGCCATGCCGCAATCAATGCTGCCCAACGGTCACTACCCAGCTGCGACGGGTTGGAATAGGCATTGCGCACGCCGCACTGTGATTTCCGTGCCACGACAAAATGCGGCTGCGCGGACTTGCCTGCACCGATATTGCGAATATGTTGGGCGCACTCTTCGCCGGCAACATTGCTCACCCAGATTTGCTGTATGTCATGCAAACCTGTGCCGGGATTTTGACGGGCAATGTGATCGGCTATGTCCCGCGCCAATTTGTCCGCCTGCACTGTGGACAGATCGCCACTGCACAGCCAATCCCTCCCTCTCACCAGGGCCCATTTGATACGTGTGTTTCCTGCATCGATCAGTAACTTCATCAAAAATTACCGCAGCCGCGAAGACGCGGAACGCACCAAGAAAATACTGCCGCAGCGATATCTGCGGCATTTATAATTTTCAAGATTCATCGTGCCGCACTCCCACTTCTCCGGAATTGAAACGCCGCGTTCCCTGTTCGGTTTCCATGCATAACTCTCCGCGATCGCTGACTCCGCGCGCAATGCCATTCACGGTTTGCCCATCCGCCATGTGCAATCGGACCGGCATGTCCTGATTGATATGATAACGCTCCCATTCCTCGCGGAATGCGGCAAATCCGTCCAGTGCGAATTGCTGCAACACGCGCGCTAATTCCTGCAACAGGACGGCCAACAACTGGTTGCGTGTCGGCATAGTCGCGCATATTTCATCCAGTGCACATGCCGGCTGACCGATCTGCGGCACCAGACCGGCTGGCAAGGTGCAATTCAATCCGATGCCGATCACTACTGCGCTGGGCCCGAGCATATCGCCCTGCGCCTCGATGAGCACGCCGGCCAATTTGCCCTGGCCGGTCATGATGTCATTCGGCCACTTCAACTGCACACCCTGTGCGCCCAACCTGTTCAGTGCGCGCACAACCGCCACGCCTACCGCCAAACTCAATCCGGACAAGGCGTTCAACCCGCAATCGAAACGCCATAACAGGGAAAATGTCAGCGCCGTGCCCAGGCCGGAATGCCATGTCCGTCCCATCCTTCCGCGACCGGCAGACTGCAATTCCACCGCCAGTACGCTGCCACTGGGTGCCCCCCCGTTTGCAACAGCGGGGCCTGCGCGCTGCAGCAACAAGGTATTGCTGGAAGCGGCTTGCGGCAATATCTCGATATCGAATACTTTGATATCACTGCCCAGCCAATGCACCACCTCATTCTGCTCCAGCCGCTGCCACGGGCGCGCCAGGCGATAACCGCGGCCGCGTATACGTTGCAGCTGAACTCCGTGATCCGCGACCCCGGCCAGCGCATTGAATACACTGGCACGCGACACGCCCAGCCGGCTTGCCAACACCTCGCCGGAATGGAATTCACCGTCCGCCAACAGGTTCAGCAGCTGCCAGGTGCGCGCTTTGACAATTCCCGCCATCATTGCGGCATATCGATATCATGGCGCAGTTTTACATCAAGAAAGTCCATGATTTCATCGCACCGTTTTAATGCATCCTGATAGCCCAGATCGATCAACGCGCGACAGAACTTTTTTTCGGACAGCAGATAGCTCACCAGCGTCCCGCCACTGTGTTTTCTTGCGCCAACCAAGCGCAGCAGCAGGCGTATCGTCCAGGGCAATTCTGCCGCGTATCGTTCTGCAATTTTTTCGATAGGCTGGCTGGGTGATATCACCAGCGCATCAATATGCCTGAGGTCGGCACGCTCACGCATTTCTTCCGGCATGATCGCGACCAGATCATTGATCTTTTTCAGGCGTTCCAGATCCACTTCCATACTGTCGAGAAAAATACTGTTCAGGGTATGCCCGGCGATGCTCGCCAGGGAAGGATATTCGCCAATATCGGCCCGATCGGCCTGATCGGGATGCTCGGGATTGCCGTTCACGGAAACGCCGATAATCAGCACGCGTGTCGCGCCCAGATGCAGCGCGGGACTGATGGGCGCAATCTGGCGCATCGAACCGTCGCCGAAATATTCGCGATTGATCAATGTCGCCGGAAAAATGAACGGAAGCGCGGATGAAGCCAACAGGTGCCTGATTTCGATCTGAGCCGGCATGCCCACCCTTCCCTTGCGCCGCCATGGAACAAGCTGTTTCACGCCCTGATAAAAAGTCACCGACTGCCCGGAACCATAGCCGGATGCGGTAATGCTCAATGCGTGCAACAACCCCGCATCGATACTTTCCTGAATCTTTTCACAGGGCAGCATCTCTTCCAATAGCTCGACCAGCGGTGAATTGTCCAGCAGCGAAACCCGGGTGAGCTTGTTGATCCCGATCGTGTTCAATATCACGCCGGCAAACCACAACATGGAATTGTTGAACACGCCGACCACGTCGGTGCGGTATATCTGGTTGGCGTGGAAACCTTTCCAGGTGTTGGTCAGATACTGCACGCCCCGTCTGAAATTTCCGGCATTCACCGCGAGCGTGGCTGCATTGAGCGCGCCTGACGATGTGCCGCAGATAATCTGGAACGGACAATGCGCGTTGCGCGGCAGGAATTCGGCGATCGCCTTGAGCACCCCCACCTGATAGGCAGCGCGCGCACCGCCGCCTGTGAGTATCAGTGCTGCGCGCTTCTCCATTCGTTATCTATTCGCCGCAGCCTGTACCGATTCGAGCGCGTCTTTCAATGTCTCTTCCGGCAGGGCATTCAGGGTTTCCGACAGCATCTCCGCTGCATCCATCGCTTCATTCCGAAAAGACTCGGGATCGGCGTTTGCCACCAATACCGCCGCCGCGCCCACCACTTTGAGCAACCTGTTGCGCTCCCGCATCAGTATCTCGACTTCATCGCTCAGCATGGCGACTTCCTGTTTGTTCATTGTCATCTTATTCTCCTAGTGTAACTTCACGCCGGCCACCGCCAGCGCACTCATATTCACGATACGGCGCACCGTGGCAGTTGTGGTCAATATATGCACCGATTTGTTTGCACCCAACAGAATCGAACCTATGGTAATGCCATCGCCCCCGGTCATTTTCAGCAGGTTGTAGGCGATATTGGCCGCATCCAGATTCGGCATAATGAGCAGATTCGCCACGCCTTTCAAGCCGTTGTCCGGGAAAGCCGCAGTGCGCAAACTTTCTGACAATGCGGCATCACCGTGCATCTCGCCTTCCACTTCCAGTTCCGGTGCGAGCATTTCGAGCAACTCGCGCGCGCGACTCATTTTTCGTGCGGAAGCGTCTTCATGACTGCCGAAGTTTGAATGCGACAATAGCGCGACCTTCGGCGTCAGACCGAAACGGCGCATCTCCTCGGCAGCCAGAATGGTCATTTCGGCAACCTGTTCGGCGCTCGGGTCGAGATTGACGTGGGTGTCGCAGATGAATAGCGTATGCTTGGGCAGCATCAGGATATTCATCGCAGCGTATATATTCGCGCCGGGGCGTTTTCCGATCACTTCATCGATATAGCGCAGATGTCTGATCGGCTGAGAAACTGTTCCGCACAACATTGCGTCCGCCTCACCCATGCGCACCAGCATCGCGGCAATCAGGGTGTTGCTGCGGCGCATCGCCCGCTTGGCCGTACTCGGCGTAACACCATGCCGCCGCATCAGGCGGTGATATTCGCTCCAGTATTCGCGATAGCGCGAATCGCTCTCCGGATTGACCAGATCGAAATGTTCGCCTGCGCGGATACGCAAGCCGAGTTTGGCAATGCGCTGCTCGATCACCTCCGGGCGACCAACCAGTATCGGATGCGCCATACCTTCGTCGACCACTGTCTGCACCGCGTGCAGCACGCGGGATTCCTCGCCTTCCGCATAGACCAGACGCTGCGGCGCACGCTTGGCAGCCTCGAACACCGGTTTCATCAGCATGTTGGAATGGTAAACAAAACCCGCCAGCTGTTCGCGATATGCCTCCATATCGGCAATCGGCCGCTCCGCCACCCCGCTGTCCATCGCGGCCTGTGCCACGGCAGGGGCGATGCGCGTAATCAGGCGGGTATCGAAAGGCTTGGGTATCAGATGATCCGCGCCGAAACTCAAACTCTCGTCGCCGTATACTTCTTGCTCCTCTTCCGATTGCTCGGCTTGAGCCAGCTCGGCGATCGCATATACCGCCGCGCGCTTCATCTCCTCGTTGATGGTCGAAGCGCCCACATCCAGCGCGCCGCGGAAAATGAACGGGAAGCACAACGCGTTATTGACCTGATTCGGATAATCGGAACGTCCGGTCGCCATGATCACATCGGGGCGCGCAGCCTTGGCCACACTCGGCAAAATCTCAGGGGTCGGATTGGCCAGCGCAAAAATCAGCGGACTCTGTGCCATTTGCTGAACCATTTCCGGCTTCAATACCCCGCCTGCGGACAAACCGAGAAACACATCCGCTCCGGCGATCACATCGGCCAGGGTACGCGCGGAAGTTTCCTTCGCATAGCGCGCCTTGTTGTCATCCATTTCTTCGGCGCGCCCTTTGTAAACCACGCCCTTGATGTCAGTCACGATGATGTTCTCCATGAGCACACCGAGGCTGACCAGCATATCCAGACAGGCCAGCGCTGCCGCCCCTGCGCCGGATACCACCAACTTTATTTTTGCAATGTCCTTGCCGACCACCTTGAGGCCATTCAACAATGCCGCGCCGACGATGATTGCAGTGCCGTGCTGGTCGTCGTGGAATACCGGTATCTTCATCCGCTCGCGCAGCTTGCGCTCGATGTAGAAGCATTCCGGCGCCTTGATGTCTTCCAGATTGATACCGCCAAATGTAGGCTCCAGAGCGGCGATGATGTCCACCAGCTTGTCCGGATCGCGTTCGTCAATCTCCAGATCGAACACGTCGATGCCGGCGAATTTCTTGAATATCACGGCCTTGCCTTCCATTACCGGCTTGGCGGCCAGCGGACCGATTGTGCCGAGGCCCAGCACCGCGGTGCCGTTGGTGATTACCGCGACCAGATTGCCGCGCGAAGTCAGGTTGCGTGCCTCGGGCGGATTTTCCACGATGGCCTCGCAGACCGCGGCTACTCCCGGTGTATAGGCCAGCGCAAGGTCGCGCTGGGTGATCATCGGCTTGCTCGGGGTAACGGTGATTTTACCCGCCGGGGCTTGGCGGTGGTATTGCAGCGCAGCTTGGCGCAACTGTTCATCCATGATTTTCTTCTTTCATAGCCAGACTAGATTGCGCGGATTATACCGTAGGCAGGCGGACGGCCCTGTATATCGCCAGATGCGCTTTCGTCATCGCTGAAAAAGAAAGATGTTGTCGGCTAGCTCACCGCTTACGACAGATTGGGCGAGAAACCGCAGCAGCACATACGTTTCACCTGGGTCAGTCGTGACAACGCGCTGATAAAGGATATCATGAAAAAGTTCGGCGATCGGCACGTGACCGACATCAAGGACATCGACTGATTTACTCGTTCCAACATATTGTTTCTATTAACAGTTGCAGTGCCGATCGTCCCCGCTTTGCACTTTATTGTCAGGTATTCAATATATTCTCTGGTTGTATTGGCTAATCACCGTGTGCCAACGACTTTTTTTGTAGCGCGAGGCCGGTGCGATTTATCTTGATATATGCAAGAAATTCCGCGCCCGAGCATCCTTCGCATATCTTAACCACATCTTGGGACAACGAAAAAATATTAATATCATGTTCCGCAACATGCAGGTCATCTTGTGAAGCTTTTTTGATGGTGTCATTGACTTTGTCGACAAGTTTCTCGCTGGCCTGTGTGTAAGGCACCAGAATCCAGAAATCAGTCCCGTCGCGCGCAACCAAGTCGGTCTTACGGAAAGCCTTGCGCAAGGAATGCGAAACATCGTCAAGCTTTCGCGAAGCATTTTTTGCACCGTAAGTCTCGCCGAGTATGCCGAGGTTTTTATAATGAATATGGACCAGACCAAATTGAAGTGGGTCAGAATAGCGTTGTGTAACTGCCAGTAGCCATTCCAGCGTGAAAAGAAATTTATCATGCGAATCGATATCTTCTTGTTGCATAATCCCCCCCACTGCATTTTAGATAAAAACTGCAAATATCGCTGCAACAGCTAGTGTCATGTGATTTATCTAAAAGATGAAATCACACTTGCAAAATTAGCGCATCCCGGCAACCTTTATAAATATAATTATAACGCCACACGCAACCTGACAATACCGTCTGTGCATTAACAAAGACTCACAATCCGCAGATTGGCTCACTCTTCGTTTTGCCGAGAAAGGCAGTTGAGATAAGAGTCGCATCAGTCCGAGTTAACACCCAGCCAAAAAGGGACCACAAAATTCACAAGACTTGTTGAATTATAGGCACAAACTCTCGCTGCAAGGAAGAGTATTTCTATACATTTCATCTATTATTCTAATGTTTAGAGTGTTGCATCGATCAGTTGATCTCACCTCCGAATTTGGAAATTCGCGATATTTGGTTGTCGCTTAGGCACCGAAACCACCTCAAATTGGTACGTAACAAGGCAGAAATGAAAGCGGGCTAAGACCTGTCTCTTA
>DIYV01000053.1 GCA_002429165.1 Gallionella sp. UBA6045
GTGCTGTTTATTGACGAAGCCTATTATCTTTACAAGCCTGAAAACGAACGCGACTATGGCGCAGAATCCATCGAAATTCTGTTGCAAGTTATGGAAAACAACCGCGACGATTTGGTGGTGATCCTGGCCGGTTACAAAGACCGCATGGACAAGTTTTTCCACAGCAATCCCGGTATGCGCTCGCGCATCGCACACCACATCGACTTTCCCGACTACAGCGCCGAAGAATTATTGCATATTGCCAAGCTAATGCTGGCAACGCAAAATTACCGCTTTAGCGCCGATGCCGAAAAAGCCTTTTTCAACTACATTTCGATACGCATGACGCTGGAACATTTTGCCAACGCGCGCTCGGTACGCAACGCTCTGGATCGTGCCCGCCTGCGCCAGGCCAACCGTTTGTTCGCCAACGCCAGCAAATCGCTTAGCAAAACCGATCTGATGACACTGGAAGCGGAAGATATTTTAGCCAGCCGTGTGTTTAGCGAAGGCAGGCTGGATATAGATGGAGACGAGGGCAGTGACATAATCGACGATTGAATCGCAACACATGGGAAAACAATACGACGCGCTAACCGAACCGCACCTGGCGTTCATCGCAACGCAGAAGGTATTTTTTGTGGGCACGGCAACGGCGGATAGCCGGATAAATGTATCACCCAAAGGCATGGACTCTCTGCGCGCCTTGTCTTGCAAAAGAGTGGTGTGGCTCAATCTCACCGGCAGCGGCAACGAGACCGCAGCGCATGTGCAGCTAGACCCGCGCATGACCCTCATGTTCTGCTCATTCGAGGGCGCGCCGCTTATTCTGCGACTGTATGGCACGGCGCGTGTGATCCATAAAAACGATCAAGAATGGTCAGAACTGTTATCGAATTTCACGTCGCTTCTGGGCGCCAGGCAGATTTTTGATCTCACGATAGAATTGGTGCAAACCTCGTGTGGATTTGGTGTACCTTATTTAACCTATAAGGAAGAAAGGCCTTTGCTTGCCGATTGGGCGACAAAAAAAGGGGATGAGGGCGTGCGAAATTATTGGCAAGAAAAAAACCAGGTGAGCATAGACAACATTCCCACCCATATCATCGAAAAAAATATTCAGCCATGATGGTGCAAACTAAATGACACTCAACGAACTCCATCGCGACATGCGCGCAGCATTGCAAGGCTCAGTTGATGCCGCAGCAATTGATCGTTTGACGACCGAGGCCGCCCGCTACGCCAGTACTGTGGGCTGGGCTGACGGCGTGATAGACAAAGATGGGCGCATCGCTCAAGCCTTCGAAAGCCTCAGAGAAATGGCACAAGCCCGCTTCGAGCAAACTCGCAACACCGACATCGCCACTTTGCACGATGCGCTGGCTGATCTCATACTCGCCATCCGTACCCATGACGAAGATATTGACCCGTCACCCGACAACGACGACCAGCACCACGACACCTGACAGTGTCAACGCTAAGCAGAAATGTGTTACCCCCTGTTTTTCGCTTGTTGCTGAGTAACGTCCTTTCCATCGTGGCTGCCACATCCGATGGGTATATTTCTCCGAAGCTGCTTCTCGTCAGGTTTGCGACCGGTGTTGCACCTCGCCAGCATTGTATGTACCAGATTGTAGGCGGCTGGCAGAAAACGCGGCTCGCGCGCCAATTCGGGGTCACGGTAACAGGATATTTCCATGCTCATTCCAGGTTGCGGATGGGGCTGCGGCAATTATCCCTGCTTTGAGCTGTTTTGAGGAGTTACACCATGAAATCAAAAACCGCCTGTACAACAATTTAAAGGATCAGCATGAACGAGTCTACTGACAGCAACCAAACCAGCCTGAAACATGCCGACAAGGTATTGGTCGGGATACTGACCGGCAGTCCGAACGATCTGCCCACCGTGGTCAAGGTGCGCGACACACTTACCGAATTGGGCATTGCCAGTGAGATCGTGGTGGCCTCGGCTCATCGCACCCCCGACAAAGTGCTGGCCTATCTCGATCGCGCGCACAGGGAAGGCGTGCAGGTACTGATCGGCTGCGCCGGCGTGGCCGCCCACCTGGCGGGCGTCATTGCCGGACATACCCGCCTGCCGGTGATCGGCCTGCCGCTTTCGGGCGGCGTGATGTCCGGACTGGATGCCCTGCTCTCCACGGTGCAGATGCCGCCGGGTGTGCCGGTTGCCACGGTCGCCGTGGACGGGGCAAAGAACGCGGCCATGCTGGCGGCCCGCATCCTGGCGTTGAAATTCCCCGAGATCAACGCTGCCCTTGAGGCCGCGGCGAAAAAGGAACGCGCGCGCTACGACCAGACTGCCGATGAGGCCCTGGAAAAATTCAAAGTGCAAAATTCAAAGTAAAATAAGAGGAACCCATGCCACTCGTTCACCTGTCCGACATGATAGTTCACGCATACCGTCATAACTACGCTGTCGGCGCATTCGGTGTGGGCAACCTGCACTTTCTCGAAGGCATCATGCAGGCGGCGGAGAACTGCCGCGCACCGGTGGTGCTGAATCTTATCGAATCACATTTCGAGAACCAGGATTTCGAGCTCCTGATGCCTGCCGTGCAGAAGGCCGCTCGACGTGCGACAGTCCCTGTAGCGATCAATTTCGACCACGGCACCAGTCTCGCCTCTGCCGAGCGCGCCATTCGTGCCGGTTGCAACGGGGTGATGGTAGACACATCGGCGTTGCCGTTCTCGGACAACCTGTGGCAAACCCGCGACGTCGTCGCGATGGCCCATGCATGCGGCGTCACGGTGGAAGGGGAGCTGGGTTACGTGCCCGGTATCGAGGGCGAGAACGCAAAGAATCATCCCGGGGAACTCGCTTACACATCAGCCGCCGAGGCTGCGGGATTCGTCGAGCGCACCGGCGTGGACTGCCTGGCAGTCTCCATAGGCACCGTGCATGGCAGGATGAAAGGCTTGCCGAAGCTGGACTACGCCAGGCTGGCAAAGATCAGGGAGGCCACCTCCGTGCCGCTGGTCATACACGGCGGCACCGGACTGACGGACGACCAGTTCCGGCGGCTTATCGCCAACGGTGTCGCCAAGATCGATTACTACACCGCGCTTGCCGACATGGCAAACCGCCGCATCAGGGAAAATGTCACAGCCGACCCGAAGGGCAGCCATGGCGCGCTGCTGACCGGCGTCCGCGACACGGTTCGCGGGGAGGCGGAACGTTGCATCCACCTCTGGGGCAGCAGTGGAAGGGCGGCGGAAGTGTTGGCACAATGCCAACCGTGGCATGATGTGGAGCATGTAGTGTTCTACAATATCCCGGCGACGATTTCGGAAAGTGAAATCACCTCGATTGTCCGCGAGGGCAAAAAATCATTGGAAGCCATTCCCGGCGTGCGCAGCATCAGCACCCGCCGAACCCTCCAGCCCGGCGGCGAATACCGCCACTCCCTGTCCGTCAGTCTTGCCAGCAAATCCGCCCTGACGGTTTTCCAGAACCACCCGGCGCAGCAACGTTTTGACAACACCAATTTCTGGCCGATGATCACCGACCACATCACGCTGAATCTCGAGGAATGTTAACCAACTTCACATCCGGTTGAGTGCAGGGGGTCGGATGATGAAGGCATCAATTTCCGCAAGATGGCCAAACGGCTATATCATGACAGCGAACAAGTGACGGTGTATTTGACGCGCACCAAACATTAGCCGGTCCGGATTAAACCATCAACTTTAAATCCACATGAGCGAACACCATTCACCTCGCGCCGGCTTGATTGCGGCTTTTTTTGCGCTTTGCATCTGGACCGGTTTCATTCTGGTCAGCCGCTATGGCGGCAAGGGCGTATTGACCGGCTGGGATGTGACCGCATTGCGTTTCGGCGTGGGCTCGCTGATCGCGCTGTTTTTTCTGCCGCGCGTGACTTTGCCGCCTTATAAAGTGATCCTGCTGTTTTCAATGTTCGGAGGGATAGGCTATTCCGTCGTTGTATATGCCGGCTTTCGCATGGCACCGGCCGCCCACGCAGCCGTACTGCTGCCCGGTGCGCTGCCGTTTTCCACCGCCGTGATCGCCTGGTTGTGGCTGCGGCATAAACCGTCACCGTCGCAACGGATCGCACTGTTGCTGGTTTTTATCGGCATCGCGTTGACCGCAGCCGACACGCTTTTGCACGGGGCACATCTGACCGGCATGCAAATGCTGGGGGACCTGCTGTTTCTTTGCGGCTCTGTTTTATGGGCGGTGTTCACACTGCTGCTACGCCGTTATCCGGTGCCGCCACTCACGGCGGCAGTCAGCACGACTCTGGGCAGTGCGATTCTGTATTTGCCTGTCTGGTGGTTCTTCCTGCCCAGCACACTGGGCCAGGCACCCGTTGCCGAAATTGCGATACAGGCAGGTTATCAAGGCATACTGGTCGTATTCGTCGCGATGCTGCTCTACACCTATGCAGTCCGCAGTCTCGGCGCCCAGACGGTGACACTGCTGATGGCCATCGTGCCCGGTCTGGCCGCCGTCGCGGCCGTACCTGTGCTGGGTGAACCACTTTCGATGTTCACGCTGGCGGGATTAGCCGCGGTCACGATGGGTGCCCTGCTCGCCGCGCGGCTGGTATCAATTAAATAAAACCGGCGACAAATTCGCCTGATCTGCGCTAATGCAGTTTCACCTGCGGATCGATGCCCCTGCGCAGGAAATGCAGCAAACTGATCAGCAATGCACGCGGCCATCCATACAGCGCAGCCTGATGCATCTTGTACAACATGAGGTAGACAAAACGGGCGATAAAACCCGAGACCATCATGGAACCCGCGAGACCCCCCATCAGACTGCCGACGGTACTGTAATGGCCCATGGCGACCAGTGAGCCAAAGTCCCGGTAGGTGTAATCAAGCGGCGGCTTGCCCCTGAGGCGGCGCACCAGCGTCCTGGACAATGTCGACGCCTGCTGATGGGCAGCTTGGGCGCGCGGCGGAACATTATTTCCCAGCTCGTCCATCGGACAGGCTGCGCAGTCCCCGATAGCGAAAATATTTTCGTCGCGCGTGCACTGCAGATTGCGTTTGACCACCAGCTGGTTGATACGGTTGGTTTCCAGTCCGGCAATGTTTTTCAGAAACTCCGGCGCCTTGATGCCGGCCGCCCAGACCTTGATCGCGGCCGGAATGGTGACGCCTGACGCAGAAACGATGCCTTGCGCGTTGATTTCCACGACACGCTGGTTGACATGCACGGTTACGCCAAGAAGGTCCAGTTCGTGCATGGCCGCATCGGAAAGTCGCCGCGGCAGCGCCGGCAGAATATGCGGGCCGGCCTCAATCACGTGCAGCTTGATGTCTTCCGCAGGATCTATCGTATCCAGCCCGTAAGCGGAAACAAGACGGGTGACATGGTGGAGCTGGGCGGCAAGCTCCACGCCGGTTGCGCCCGCGCCCACGATCGCGACGTCCAATTGTCCCTGTTTGAACGGCTTGCCCTGGGTGTGCGCCTTGAGCATGCTGTTGAGCAGATTTTTCTGGAAACGCTCTGCCTGGCCGGTGCTATCGAGAAAGAAGCAATTCTCCTGCACGCCCGGAATGCCGAAATCATTGCTCAGGCTGCCAACGGAAAATACCAGTGTATCGTAGCTGAAACGGCGTTCCGGAATGATCTCCTCTCCCTCCTCGCTCAAGGTGGGCGCAAGCAGCACCTCCTTGCGCTCGCGATCCAGACCGATCACGCGACCCAAACGGTAGCGAAAATGATTCCATTGTGCTTGTGCCAGATATTCCAGCTCATCCTCGGATGAATCCAGGGTTCCCGCCGCAATCTCATGCAACAGCGGCTTCCAGATATGGGTGCGGCTGGAGTCGATCAGGGTGATGTCGGCAAGATGCTTCCTGCCAAGTTTTTTGCCCAGCTTGGTTGCCAGTTCAAGACCTGCAGCACCGCCGCCGACAATAATGATGTGATGTGCCTCGGCCATATCGCGATGAACCTTTCAGGTTTATAAGCAAACGGCAAATTATATTCTTATACGGGTAGTCCGATATAAGTATTCAGGACATCAGAAAAACGCAAAGCGGTCAGAGATATCAGGTGTATAAACAACAGGTTTAACTTTCCTGCGCATCAAGCCTGGCAATGAAATTCTCCAACTCCTTCGGCAACGGCGCAACCAGCCGCATAGGCTCGCCCGTCAACGGATGCGCAAATGCAATGCTGTGGGCATGCAAAAACATGCGCTTCAGTCCCTGTTTCATCAACACCTTGTTGCGCGCAAAGTCACCGTACTTGTCGTCTCCGGCGATCGGAAAGCCGAGATGGGAGAGATGCACACGAATCTGGTGGGTGCGTCCTGTCTTGAGTTGCGCTTCCAGCAGGCTGAATCCTGGCTCGTTATTTTGTGGCGCCCAGCTTTTTTGCAATGTGAATATCGTGTGCGAGGCCTGCCCGCCTTCCCTGACCATCACGCGCTTCTCGCCTTGCGGGGTATCGAACTTGTGCAGCGGCAGTTTGACATGCTGTTTAACATTCTTCCATTGCCCCAGCACCAGCGTGAAATAACGCTTGTCGCTGTTCCCCTCGCGCATGATCTCGTGCATCGCGGTCAGCGCGGAACGCTTTTTCGCCAATAGCAGCACGCCGGAAGTCTCGCGGTCCAGCCGGTGCACCAACTCGAGGAACTTGGCCTGCGGGCGCGCGCGCCGCATCTGTTCGATCACGCCGAAGCTGACCCCGCTGCCGCCGTGCACCGCGACACCGGAGGGCTTGTTCACCACCACCAGCGCGTCATCCTCGTAAATGATCGGGAATTCGACCGCCGGGATGTGCGCCTGCTCGACCTCATGCTTTTCCGCCACGCGGATTGGCGGGATGCGCAGCAGATCGCCCAGCTTCAGCCGGTAAGTCTGGTCGATGCGCTTCTTGTTCACCCGCACCTCGCCGCGCAGGATGCGATAAACATGGCTTTTGGGCACGCCTTTCAGGTGTTTGAACAGGAAGTTGTCGATGCGCTGTGCCTCGCCACTTTCGTCGATTGTCAGAAAAGTGACAGAGTCTTTGCTTAAACCATTCATTTTGCTTATACTTCGCCGTTCGCGCGTTTTGGATTGGGTAAGTTTGGGATGTAATTACATCCTTCGCCAAAAAAAATGGCCACCCAAAGATTATTTGGGAATTGTTTGACAGAAGCGGCGGTGTATACACCGCCACCCTTCCAGCCGCAGCCCGGTTAACATCACTCACCGGAACCAGCAGTGATAGTAATAGATTTACGCGCTCAAAGCACCTGTGGATTTTACGTGTTGTAGCCCCGACAATATTGATCAGTGCTTCAACACCCCCTAAGGAACTTTTGCACTGGTCGGCGTAGCAAATGCAGCAATGCACCCGCAACCACCGATACAGAAGTCCCAAAGAACGAATTTTTTGACCAGCTAACTATAGAGAACTGAATTGACCAACCGATCGCACTTTACAAGACTGTTTGCACGATTGCTCACTGTTTGCTCATCTGGAACGCTTAACCGCGTGTAGCCTGGTCTCGCCCGTGTCAGAGCGCGGGAGGCAATAAAATGAAACGCATGTTATTTAATGCGACACAACCGGAAGAACTCCGTGTCGCCATTGTTGACGGTCAGAAACTCATCGACCTCGACATTGAAACCGCCGGCAAAGAGCAACGCAAGAGCAACATCTACAAAGCTGTCATCACCCGCCTCGAGCCCAGTCTCGAAGCCTGTTTCGTCGAATACGGCGGCAACCGGCACGGCTTCCTGCCCTTCAAGGAAGTCGCCCCGCAATATTTTCAACCCGGCAGCGGCAGCAGACCCTCGATCAAGGAAGCCTTGCGCGAAGGCCAGGAATTGCTGGTGCAGGTGGAAAAGGACGAGCGCGGCAACAAGGGTGCGGCACTGACCACTTATATTAGTCTGGCCGGCCGTTACATCGTGCTGATGCCGAACAATCCGAGCGGCGGCGGTGTATCGCGCCGCATCGAAGGCGAAGAACGCGACGAGTTGCGCCAGGTATTGTCGCAGGTCGACGTGCCGCAGGGCATGAGCATCATCGCGCGCACCGCCGGTATCGGCCGCAACGAAGAAGAGCTGCAATGGGATCTGGATTACCTCAAGCAATTGTGGGATGCGATCGAAGGCGCGGCCGAATCGGAAAAAGCACCGTCGCTGATCTATCT
>DIYV01000179.1:0-6018 GCA_002429165.1 Gallionella sp. UBA6045
ATCGCCTTGCGCGTCGCATCGCGTGGCGACAAGTTCTCCGTGCTCATGATGCGCTCGACGTTTTCCACCACCACGATGGCATCGTCCACAACAATACCGATTGCCAGCACCATCGCGAACAGGGTCAGCACATTGATCGAATATCCCAGCAGATAGAGCCCGACCAATGCACCCACCAGCGCGACCGGGATGACGATTGCGGGAATCAGCGTCGCGCGCCAGTTTCCCATGAACAGATACATCACCAGAACCACCAGCAACAATGCCTCGGCCAGGCTCTTCAGAATCTCCCTGATGGAAATATCGATGAACTTGGAGGTGTCATAAGGCACCACCCAACTGACACCCTTGGGGAAATATTTGGCCAATTCCGTCATCTTCGCCTTGACTGCCTTGACGGTTTCCAGCGCATTCGCGCCGGGCGTCAACCGAATCGCGATTGCCGCGGTGGGTTGGCCATCGATGCGCGCTGCCCTGTTGTAGTCCTGCGCACCCAGCTCGACACGCGCCACGTCCTTTACGCGCAGCGTGGATCCATCCGGATTGCTGCGCACGATGACGTTCCCGAATTCCTTGGGCGTGGAAAGTCTGCTTTTGGTGACTATGACCGCATCGAGCTGTTGTCCGGGTGCGGAAGGTAATTGGCCCATTTCCCCCGTCGCCAGCTCGGCATTCTGTGCACGCACTGCATTGGCCACATCAGCGGGGGAAATATTGTACTGTTGCAGCTTATCCATCTTGAGCCACAGACGCATCGAATACTCGGTGCCGAACAGCAGTGCCTCGCCAACGCCCGGCACACGCTGGACGCTGTCGAGCACGTTGGCAGTGGCAAAGCTGCCCAGCGCGACATCGTTCAGACTTTTGTCCTGGGAATACAGCGCGATGAACATCACATAGTTGCGCGCCGATTTGGTTACGTTGACGCCCAGGCGGCGCACCGCATCGGGCAGGCGTGCCTCCGCGCGCTTGACGCGGTTCTGCGCCTCGACCGAGGCCAGATCAAGATTGGATCCCGGCTCAAAGGTCAGCGTGATATTGCCGGTTCCCAGCTCGGATGACGATTCCATGTAGAGCAGGTGCTCGATGCCATTCATTTCCTGCTCGAGCAATGACACTGCTGTTTCTTCGATGACCTGCGCCGATGCTCCCGGATAATTAATGGTAATAGACAATGCGGGAGGCGCGACAGAGGGATACTGGGCTACCGGCAGATTTTTCAGTGCCAATACACCGCCCAGCAGAATGATGAGCGCGATGACCCAGGCAAAAATCGGTCGGTCTATGAAGAATTTTGCAAACATGGCGAATCCTTAGGGTTTGGCAGTGGCTGAGAATTCGGTAGCGTTATCCACCGACAGCGGTACCGGCTTCACCTGCGAACCGGGACGCGCCTTCTGCAATCCGTTCACGATGACTCGCTCGCCTCCTTTGAGGCCTTCGTTAATGATGAAATCATCGCCCACCATGTCGCCAGTCTTCACCGGCGTCGGCACGACCTTGTCATCCGGGCCGACCACCATCACAAACTGGCCTTGGGGTTCAATCTGCACCGCGCGTTGCGGCACACGTATGACATTCTCCGCCAGCGCCTCCGGAAACCGGATGCGCACGAACATGCCGGGTAACAGTTCGCGCTTCGGATTCGGAAACTCGGCGCGCAACGATACTGAGCCGGTGCCCGGATCCACAGCCATATCAGTGAAGAATATCTTGCCCGGCAACGGGTAGACACTGCCATCTTCAAGCAGCAATTCCACCTTGGCAGATCCGGCATGTATAAGCGTTCCCGCCCTGAATGCCTGTTCCAGTCGCAATATATCCGAGCCGGACTGGGTGAAATTGACATAGATGGGATCCAGTTGCTCGATGGTGGCCATCAGCGTCGCGTCTCCCTTGCCGACCAGGGCGCCTTCCGTCACCAGCGCGCGGCCGATACGCCCGGAAATACTTGCCGGAACTGTGGTGTAGGCCAGGTCTTCCGCCGCGCGCGTCGAAGCGTCTTCAGCTTGCTTGGCTTTGGCTTCGGCCAGATCGAATTCCTGCTGGCTGATCGCCTTGATCTCCAGCAGGGGTTTGTATCGTTCTACATTCTGGCGTGCGACATCCAGGTCCGCCTTGGCCGATGCAGCAGCGGTCTTGTAAATATGCGGATCGATTTGAAACAGGGATTCGCCTGCTTTGACATCGCTGCCCTCCTTGAACAATCTCTTTTCCACAACCCCCTCGACACGCGCACGCACCTGCGCCGTGCGATAAGCCTGCAATCGCCCCGGCAAATCCTGGGTGAGCGTCGCCTTGCCCGGAATGACGTTAATTACATCCACTTCGGGCGGCGGCATGGCCGAACCCGGCTTGGCGCCCGCTGCCGGTTTGTCAGCGCCGCCGCAGCCGGATAGAGCAGCCGTTATCAACAGAATGGAAATGATTGGTTTTATTGGAGTTGTCATGATGGGAATCTCGGTATGATTTTGTAAGGGTGATTCATTATTCCGTAAGCCAAATTGACTCGTTGCCGCACGGCCTGCCACGGTTTCCGGTGGCCTGGCAGCATGGCTATACAACGTGATTGCCGGCTAATACTGCGGTGAAACCGTCTTCACCACTTAGATGCACGAATTGCCTGGCGATTTTCGCGGCACGCATGCCATGAATGTTTTGCAGTCCAAACTTCCCAAATATCCGGGATATCACAAATCGCCCAACCACTGTATCAAACGATTGTTTGAAAGTAAAACAGGATTTGTCGATACCCCCGGATCAAGCAGGGTTTTTGATTTGCAGGGCCCGTTGGTATAGCTCGTTGCGACTGTCTCCGGTGATCTTTGCGGCGAGTTGCACCGCCTGCTTGAGCGGCAATTCATCGAGCAGTTTGGACAGTGTGGCCAGAGTCTCGGAAGACAATCCCGGCTGTGGTATTGCGCCGGAAACCAGCACGACGAACTCACCGCGTTGCTGATTGCTGTCGGATTGCAGCCAGGCTTCGGCTTCGCACAGCGCGCAGGCATGTATCGTCTCGAACAGTTTGGTGATTTCGCGGGCCAGCACGATCTGCCGCCCGCCTCCCAATATCGAGCACAAATCTGCGACACATTCGACGATACGGTGCGGTGCTTCGTAAAACACCAGCGTGCAGGGGTAACTGATCAACGATTGCAGCGCGGTACACCGCGCTGCAGATTTGTTGGGCAAGAACCCGTAGAACAGAAAATGCGGATCGATCAAGCCAGATGCAGATAAAGCCGCCATCGCCGCACTCGCCCCGGGGATCGGGATGACACGCAGACCCGCAGCACGCACCGCCTGCACCAGCAATGCGCCGGGGTCGCTGACAGCGGGAGTACCGGCGTCGCTGACAAAGGCCACGCTCTGCCCGGCTTGCAGCAGTGTGATGATTTTTTCCGCTGCACCCCGTTCGTTATGCTGATGTACCGCAATCAGTTTGTTCGCGCTGATACCGTGATGTGTCAACAAATGTGCGGTGTTGCGTGTATCCTCTGCCGCCAGCACGTCTGCAGCGGCCAGCACCTCGAGCGCGCGCAGGGTAATGTCACGCAAATTTCCTATCGGGGTGGCAACTACATATAATGCGGGTTCCAACTTTTGCGGATGTTCGTTATGCAACGTGTACTCCTCTTACTTTCGACTTTGTTCACACTATACGCTTGTACCAGTACAGTTCCCCAGCCGCAGCCAGTAGCCCCTCCGGTGCCCGCCGGACAGCCGGCACCCGTGCGGAGCGTTCCTGTAGCGCCCCCTGCCCCTCAGGCTGTTGAAACAAAACCCGCGCCTGTGGTGCTTCCCAATATAACGCCCTTTCCGCATATCGCGCTGTTGCTGCCGGTGAAATCAGAAATATTCGGCCCCGCAGCCAATACAGTTGAGCAGGGCTTTTTTGCTGCAGCCAATTCGAATAGCAAAAGGCTGATGATGCCGATACGCGTTTACAGTGATTTTGACGAAAATACCAGCGTCGTTGCCGCTTATCGCCAAGCCATTGCCAACGGCGCGCGCGCCGTGGTGGGACCACTAACGCGTAACGGTGTCAGTGCGCTGGCAGCCGAGAAGGACATTCCGGTGCCGACCCTTGCGCTGAACATGGTGGATGGACAATTTGCTCCGCAATTGTATTTTTTCGGCATGGCAATCGAAGCAGAGGCAAGGCAAGTTGCGCAATTGGCCATACAGCAGGGTTTGCATCAGGCCATCATCATCACGACCAACACACCACTGTCCCTGCGGCTGCAGTCGGCCTTCGAGGATGAATGGACAGGTTCTGCCCATGGCACGGACAGGGGTATTTTGCGCGAGATCGAATACACCGGCGACCCCGCCGTGTTTGCTGATATCACCGACATAACTGACACCATGGTTTTTCTCGCTGCCGATGCCGAAAATTCGCGTCTTATTCGCCCTTATCTGCCGAACAAATTGCCGGTTTACGCAACATCGCAAGTCTTTACGGGTAATGGCAATGTTCTGGCCAATTACGACTTGAATGGCGTCCACTTTGTCGATATGCCATGGCTGTTGCAGCCCGACCACCCGGCCGTGATGATTTATCCGCACCCCAATCCTCCCCTTTCAGCTAGCCGTGAGCGGCTTTACGCACTGGGAATCGACTCTTTCCGGCTGATTGAAGTGATGCTTGCAGGCAATATCAATACCGATTTGCCGCTGGACGGCGTAAGCGGCCAAATTCGACTCAATGGTCACAACTTCGAACGCACTGCTATTCCCGCAGTTTTTGCCCAAGGACGTGCACAACTGGGGGACGCACCAGCCTCCCCCTCCTCGCAAATGTTCCCAGCACAGGCAATCAGCCCGCCATGATCAGCCAGGGTGCACAGGCCGAACAGCTGGCTGTGCAATATCTGCAACAGCAGGGCTTAAGATTGATCGTGCAAAATTATCGCGGCCGTTTTGGCGAAATCGATTTGATCATGCAGGATGGAACAACGGTGGTATTCATTGAGGTGCGCTTGCGGCGCAATGCCGGTTTCGGCGGTGCGGCGGCCAGCATCGATGCACGCAAGCGACAGCGCATCATCAGTACCGCGCAACAATATCTTGCCGGTCTCGCCCGCATCCCGGCATGCCGCTTCGATGTTGTCCTGCTGGACAGTGTGGAAGGGCGCAACATGCAATGGCTCAAAAATGCGTTTGATGCCTGATTCGGTTAATATTCGCGCTTATCGATTACACAGCGGCCTATCATGGACATCAACAAACGAATCATCAAGCATTTCAAGGACAGCGCGGAGATCAAGCTGAAGGTAAAGGATGGGCTGGCAAAACCCATCGCCGACAGCGCACAAATCTTTTTCGACTGTGTCACCAACGACGGCAAGATCCTGGCCTGCGGGAATGGCGGCTCGGCGGCCGACGCCCAGCATTTTGCAGCAGAATTGCTGAATCGCTTTGAAAAAGAGCGTCCCGGTCTTGCGTGTGTTGCGCTGACCACCGACAGCTCGGTGCTGACTTCGATTGCCAATGATTACGACTATAACCAGATATTTTCCAAGCAGGTTCGTGCGTTGGGCCTGCCCGGCGACAGCCTGCTGGCGATTTCCACCAGCGGCAATTCGCCGAACGTGGTGGCCGCCATTCACGCCGCCCACGAACGCGATATGCGCGTGATCGCGCTGACCGGGCGCGATGGCGGTGAAATGGCTCGCGCGCTGCGTGCAGATGATGTGCTGATTTGCGTGGATGCACAAAGCACCGCGCGCATCCAGGAAGTGCATTTGCTGAGCCTGCATTGTCTGTGCGATATCATCGATTTTCTTCTGTTGGGGGAATGACCGCATGGGTCACCTCTTCGTTGTTCGCCAAGTTGGCACATTGCATGACCGTACTGTTTGCATACCCTGACTGAATGTATCCCGCACCCGTTTTCGAACGCAAAATATGCCCGATCGGCGAGCTGGCCGCACGTGTAGCCGCATTGCCACGCCCGCTGGTATTCACCAACGGATGTTTCGACGTTCTGCATCGCGGCCACGTGACTTATCTCGC
>DIYV01000179.1:6094-12841 GCA_002429165.1 Gallionella sp. UBA6045
GAACAGGATCGTATGATGGTACTCGCCGCGCTGGAATCGGTCAGCATGGTGGTAAAATTCGACGAAGACACACCACTTGATTTGATCCTTGCCTGCAAACCCGACGTGTTGGTGAAAGGCGGTGACTGGCGCACAGAAAACATTGTCGGCGCCAGCGAAACGCAAAGCCGGGGGGGCACGGTGCACAGCATTCCTTTTTTACATGAACGTTCCACTACCGCGCTATTGAAGAAGATCCGCTCCCTATAAATCATGACAGAACAACCTACCGAAATCACCCTGCACCAGCAATCTCGCGAGTTGGAGATCGCCTTCGCGGACGGCTTGCGCAGCAAGCTGCCCTTTGAGTTTCTGCGCGTCAATTCACCGTCCGCGGAAGTGCGCGGCCACGGCATTGGGCAGGAAGTGCTGCAGGTCGGAAAGCGCAATGTGAATGTACTCAATATCGAGCCGGTGGGCAGCTATGCGATCAAGATCGACTTTGACGACGGCCACGACACCGGGCTGTACAGCTGGGAATACCTGCGGCATCTGGGTGAACATCAGGATCAAATCTGGCAGGGATACTTGCAGCGCATGAAAGAGGCGGGCGCCTCGCGCGATCCGCATTAACTTATTCATCCTTTCTCCCGCAAGCGAGGGAGAACACTAGTTCAGGAGCGAAAAAAATGGCGGATACCCATTTCGGTTTCGAGACCGTTGCAGAAGAAGAGAAAGCCCGGAAAGTTGCCGGCGTGTTTACTTCCGTCGCGAGCAAATACGATGTGATGAACGACCTGATGTCCGTCGGCCTGCATCGCCTGTGGAAACGCTATGCGGTCAGTGTCAGCGGCGTGCGCAAGGGACAGCGCGTGTTGGACGTGGCGGGCGGCTCGGCGGACCTGTCGCGCCTGTTCCTCAAGGAAGTCGGCGAAACCGGCCAGGTTGTGCTCACCGACATCAACAACGCGATGTTGCGCGTCGGACGCGACCGCCTGCTTGATGAAGGCCAGGCCACGCCGGTCACGCAATGCGATGCCGAGCACCTGCCGTTTCCCGACAATTATTTCGATTGCGTCAGTATCGCCTTCGGCCTGCGCAATGTCACCCACAAGGATGCCGCGCTGCGCGAGATGCAGCGCGTGCTCAAGCCGGGCGGGCGCGTCATCGTGCTGGAATTCTCCAAGGTCGCCAAACCGCTGGAAAAAGCCTATGACCTCTACTCCTTCAAGCTGCTTCCCAGGATGGGACAACTCATCGCGGGCGACGCCGACAGCTACCGCTATCTCGCCGAATCCATCCGCATGCATCCGGGGCAAGAAGAGTTGAAGCAGATGATGATAGCTGCCGGGCTGGAGCGCGTCGAATACTTCAACCTGACGGGCGGCGTGGTGGCGGTGCATCGGGGATACAAGCTTTGAGCATGCCAGTTCTTTCATGCCACGCTAAAGGTTCACGCAAATTTGAAAGCAAAACCCAGTCATGAGTAATTTGCCCAAGTGCCCCAAATGCAATTCCGAATATACCTACGAGGACGGCAGCAACTACGTCTGTCCCGAGTGCGCGCACGAGTGGCCGAAGAATACGGTCGCTGAAAGCGGCGAGCAGCAGCGCGTGTACAAGGATGCCTTCGGCAATGTACTGGCCGACGGCGATTCGGTCACGGTGATCAAGGACCTGAAGGTCAAGGGTTCGTCGTCGGTGGTGAAGGTTGGCACCAAGGTAAAGAACATCCGCCTGGTCGACGGCGATCACGACATCGACTGCAAGATTGACGGCATCGGCGCGATGCAGTTGAAGACCGAGTTTGTTAAAAAGGCCTGATGCGATGGGTGGCTGGGGTTGTCCGCACGAAGTCGATAACAAGTGCCAGCGCGTGAATGATCTTCCGTGCGATCCAGGTATGAAAGGCTGCGTGCTGTTCGGGCGTTTCCGCTTTGCGGACGACAGCAAAAACCGTCCTAAGAAAAAGCCCGCCAGCGATACTGCGCCGTACGGCGATGATAAGCGATCAAAGCCCGAATAAGGCGAAAAGATCGACCGCCGCTGTGCCGTTTCACTTTGCTTTAACCCGCTTCACCACTCCAGATCACAACGACTTTGTGCGAATGTCTGCGGGACATATATACTTACTTCGCGCACCATTCGTATTTTTCATGCAAAATTTGATACTGTCTGCCTAATCATCACCTTTTCCAGAAATGAATCGTTCCACATGTCGCAACACGTAGAAAAACTTGCGGTCCTGTTTGCCGATATTTGCGGCAGCACATCGCTCTATGAAAACCTTGGGGACGACCTGGCGCGTAAATTAATCTTCCAATGTATCAACACCATGAGCGACAAGATTTTTGCTTGCCAGGGTACGCTGATAAAAACCATAGGCGACGAGGTCATGGCCACTTTCCCGAGCGCTGAAGCCGCGTTTCATGCCGCCTGTTCTATCAGGGAGGCAGTGGAAAATATTCAACCCCTGGATGGCGTGCCGTTGCACATTCGCATCGGCTTTAACTTTGGTCCGGTAATCAAAGAATCCTATGATGTATTCGGCAACACGGTTAACGTCGCCTCGCGTGTCACTGCAATAACGCGGGCGGGCCAGATAATGGCAACTCAGGCGGTGCTCGATGAACTGCCTGCTGATTTGCGCAATAGAATGCGTCAAATCATGCGTGCCGAGCTTAAGGGCAAGCATGATCGATTCGACCTATACCAGGTTATTCTTGAGCAGGAAGATGTGCAAAGCACCCGCATCGGTATGCCTGCATTCCGCAAATCTCAGGACAATATCGACGAAATGATTGTGCGTTATCGGGGTCGCTCTATCAAGGTCAACAAAGAATGCAGAAGCGTGGTATTGGGACGAGACGAGACATGCGATCTGGTTGTGCAGAATGAGCTTGCTTCCCGCTTGCATATTCACATTGAACTGCGTTTCGGCAAATTCATCATCGTTGATCAGAGCACCAATGGAACCTATGTTCGTTTCAGCGATGGCAATGTGGCCCACATTACCCGCGAGGAAATTTACCTGCAGGGCAATGGCTCAATCAGCCTGGGACAATCTTTTGCCGAGAATCCTCCCGGCGTTATCGAGTTTTCGATCTCGTCAGCCAATGTCAAACACCAGAATGAGCTGTAACGTTGACCTTTCCCCCGCAAATCCGACTGCGTGCTAAAAGCATCAAGAAAATTTATGGATATCAGTTTGGTGTAAGTGATATTCACGGCAATTGACTGCATACGATAGTGCTCCAAATATCTTACAGCCCACCACTCGACTGCGGCCTCGATCTTGTCTACTGTGACGAGTCGCTATTGGTGGCGAACAAGCCTGCCGGACTGCTTTCGGTACCGGGACGCGGGCTGGATAAAGCGGACAGCCTGACGACCCGCATTCAGAAGGAATTCCCTGATGCTCTTAGCGTGCACCGCCTGGACATGAGTACCTCAGGCTTGCTGGTGTTTGCCCGGGGTGCAGATATGCACCGGCAGATTTCACGTTTGTTCCGTGAGCGCGCAGTTCAGAAATTTTATATCGCGATAGTATCGGGACGAGTCGAGCTCACCGCGGGTGAGGTAGATTTGCCGCTGGCCTCCGACTGGCCGAATCGGCCGCTTCAAAAGGTGGATTTCGCCATCGGCAAACCCTCGCTTACGCGCTATCGGCTGCTGGAGTATATGAAATACCCCATTCACGCTGCTATGCATCATGGCGAGCTTGGCTTGTCTGCCAGCCGCATAGAACTGGAACCCGTAACCGGTCGCACCCATCAATTGCGGGTACATATGGCGGCCATCGGGCATCAGGTACTCGGCGATGAACTGTATGGTGGAAACGTCGTCAGTAACGCGAAAAGACTGCTGCTTCACGCGCATGAATTGAGTTTCATCCATCCATTAAGTGAAGAGTTGCTGACCTTGACCAGCGAACCGCCGTTTTGACAAATCACGAATGATGCAGATACTGTTTCAGCGTTATTCCGGACGCAAGGTCGACAAGTTCAGTAAATTCAGCCTCACGGCCACGGCTGCCCCATACGTACGGGCGACGAGTGCTACACCAATCTCGAATGCAAAATCGTCGACGGGAAAATGGTGGACAATCACAACCTGCTCATCTTTGAGGTAGTCAAAGCGTGGATAGATCCTGCGCAGAAACATCCACAAACGATCCATCATCAAGGGAGAGGCGCTTTCGCAGTAGGCGGCGAAACGATCCGGCTGCCTTCCAAAATGAAATGACCTTCCCGAATTTTATTTTTAATTAGCAACTTTTTTTCCTGGCGCTGCTCTATTTGCTCCGCGACCGTGGGCGCCGCTACCGGTGATATACTTGCGCCCGCTTTGATTAATACCACCTTTGAGGAATAGATGAAAAGATTTTTTATATTGCTGACGATAGCTTTGACCTGCCTGAGTTTGTTCGCCGTTACGGCGGAAGCCAGGCGTTTTGGCGGCGGAGGCAGTATCGGCAAACAACGGTCGATGGCCCCGCAGCAAACACCAGGCACCCCGGCTGCCGCGCCTGCTGGAGCTGGCGCAGGATTCGCGCCAGCTCCAGCAGGAAATAAGTGGCTCGGGCCGTTAGCCGGTTTGGCTATTGGTGCGGGTTTGGGCTCGTTGTTCGCCGGCGGCGGCATGGGCGGTGCGATGGGCAGCATCCTGATGGCGATTCTTGCCGGCGTCGCGGTAATGTTCCTGATCTCCATGTTTCGTCGAAAGCAGTCTATGCAATATTCTGGATCAGGTGCGCCATACAATGAACCCCAAGCCACCCAACAGCCCGTATATGGCGGCAGCGCCGTGCCCTTTGCAGCATCTATTGCCTCCTCTGGGGCAAGCCACATCCCGGCGGATTTTCCGGTAGAAACTTTTCTGCGCAGCGCGAAGACTTCATTCATCCGCCTGCAGGCCGCGAATGATCGCAAAGACCTGAACGACATCCGCGAATATACGACGCCGGAGATGTTCGCAGAAATCTCAATGCAGATGAATGAACGTGACAATACACCACAAAAGACCGACGTCATTGCGATCACTGGCGATTTGCTGGCTGTGGCAAACGAAGGAGATATGGCGATCGCCAGCGTGCGCTTTACCGGGCAACTCTCCGAGAACAATGGCACGCCGGAAAAAATCGATGAAGTCTGGCATGTGCAGAAAAACTTGCGCGATGAGAAATCGGTATGGCTGCTAGCCGGGATTCAGCAAACCACTTTTCACTAAGTTATCCCATGTTCTCCCAACCCTCTGTTGCGGCATTGAATCACCTGCTCACGCAGAACAGTTGGGCATTGCAGCGGCTCGCTTGCTTTTCTGGCAAGACGGTGCGCTTTGACATCGCGCCGTTTTCTTTTGCCTGCACGATATTGGCGGACGGCTCGCTCCAGAGTGCCGATTCCGGAACCAGCAATGACGCCCTTTGTGTAATACCGCCTTCCCTATTACCGCGGCTTGCTGTGCATGATGAAAAAGCGCATACCGAGATTCGCAGCGAGGGAGATACTGCGCTGCTGACGGAAATCTTCTTTCTGTCGCGTAATTTGCGCTGGGATGCCGCGGAGGATCTGAGCAACATCACCGGCGACATCGCGGCAGAACGCTTCGTGCAAACCGTGCACGGCGCGCGACGGCAATTACGCGACGCTGCGGTAAATCTGTCACAGTCCGTAGCGGAATATTTGACGGAGGAACGCCCGCTGCTGGCCAAGCCGCTACAGGTATCCGCTTTCATGCAACAGGTTGATATGTTGCGCGATGATTTGGCGCGGCTTGAACAGCGCATCTACCGCTTGTCTGTTGCCAAAAAGATCTGAACATGCGCATCTTCCGTTTGATCACAATCATTGTCGTGGTGCTGCGTTTCGGGCTGGATGAGTTTCTGCTGGCGCATGAGCGGGTGCGCTGGATGCGCGTGCCGCTGAACTTTTTGCTGTTCCTGCGCAATACCGACAAGCCGCGTGCAGTGCGGTTGCGCCTGGCGCTGGAAACGCTCGGGCCGATCTTCGTCAAATTCGGCCAGATGCTGTCCACGCGACGAGACTTGATGCCGGCCGACATCGCCGACGAACTCGCCAAACTGCAGGATCAGGTACCGCCATTCCCTTCCGTGCAGGCCGTCGCGTTGCTGGAATCCGCCTACGGCAAGCCTTTGCGCGAAGTATTCCAATGTTTTGAGGATACCCCCGTCGCCAGCGCATCAGTGGCACAGGTGCATTTTGCAATACTGCCGGATGGCCGTGATGTTGCGGTCAAAATCTTGCGTCCCGGCATTACCAGCATCATCGCGCACGATGTTGCACTGCTGAAAGTGGCGGCCGATTTGATCGAATGGCTGTGGGCGGACGGCCGCCGCCTCAAACCCCGCCAGGTGATTACCGAATTTGAAAAGCACCTGGAAGACGAGCTTGATCTGATGCGCGAGGCATCCAATGCCAGCCAGCTCAGGCGCAATTTTGCCAACTCGCCTTTGCTTCTGGTTCCCGAGATGTATTGGGATTATTGCAGCACCGGAGTAATGGTGATGGAGCGCATGTATGGCATTTCTGTCAGTCAGGTGGATGAGTTGCGCCAGTCAGGCGTGGACATTCCCAAGCTGGCCAGAAACGGTGTGGAGATCTTTTATACGCAGGTTTTCCGTGACGGATTTTTTCACGCCGACATGCATCCGGGCAATGTCCAGGTTGCGGCGAACGGGCAATATATCGCGCTGGATTTCGGCATCATGGGCACGCTGACCGACGTCGACAAACATTATCTCGCGCA
>DIYV01000108.1 GCA_002429165.1 Gallionella sp. UBA6045
GGATTCATTTTGACCCACGCTTTCGAACGCGTGGATATTCCGTCCCAGCAACAGGTCGATGCCTACCTGCCGAAGTTCGAGCCGCGTCAGGTGCTCGATCCGGCCGAACCGATCTCCATCGGTGCGATGGTGGGACCGGAAGCATTCATGGAAGTGAAATATCTGGCGCATGCCAAGCAGATGCAGGCGCTGGGGCTGATTCCAAAACTGGCCGCCGAATTCAAACAGCAGTTCGGGCGCGACAGCGGCGGCCTGGTGCGCACTTATCGAAGTGAAGATGCCGAAACGATGATCATCGCAATGGGCTCGGTGCTCGGCACGATCAAGGATGTGGTGGACGAGATGCGCGACGAAGGGCACAAAATCGGCGTGCTCGGCATTATCAGTTACCGCCCTTTCCCGCAACGCGAAGTGCGCGCCGCATTGGTGAATTGCAAGCGTTTCCTCGTGCTGGAAAAGAGTCTCGCGGTAGGCATGGGCGGCATCGTCGCCACCGATGTGCGCATGGCGGTGACCGGCACCGGCCTCAAAGGCTTCACCGCGATCGCCGGACTCGGCGGGCGGCCAATACCCAAAGCTTCACTGCACAAACTATTCGTCGAAGTGGAGAAGGAATCGCTGCCGCCGGTCAGCTTCGTCGATCTGGACTGGGACGCAGTCAATAAACAACTGGAGCGCGAAAAACAGACACGCCGTTCCGGCCCGATCGCCGAGAACATCCTGCACGACAAGGGTATCGTGTCTGCGGGAACATTTGGTTGAGGAGATTGCATGAGCAAGAATGAGGACAACAGGTGTAGGAGCGGGCCCTGCGTGTGTTGTTGGGGCTTCAGCCCCTTACAACCACGGCGTACCCCTTGCGGGTGCTGCCCGCGACATATTGATGTATCGCGGGCCGCTTCGTCATGCTCACGACGGGCACGCCCCGCTCCTACGGTTTTCATCATGACGAGTGGTGATTCATCTTAACTATCAGGTGGAGAAAGCAATGGGCTTCCAGCCAGTAAAGTTCTACCAGACCGGCACCTACACCGTCGGCAACCGGCTGCTCGCGGCTGATGAAAGCAGCGTGCAGGCGGGTGAGCATCGCGCCAACGCGATCAACTCGGGCCATCGCGCCTGCCAGGGCTGCGGCGAGGCGCTCGGTGCGCGATATGCGATCGACGCGGCGATGGCCGAAAGCAAGGGGCAGTTGATCGCGGCGAATGCGACCGGCTGCCTCGAAGTTTTTTCTACGCCGTATCCGGAATCCTCCTGGCAGGTGCCGTGGATCCATTCGGTATTCGGCAACGCAGCAGCAGTCGCCACCGGCATTGCGGCGGCAATGAAAGTGAAAGGGCGACAAGACGTGCGCGTCGTTGCGCAGGGCGGCGACGGCGGCACAACCGACATCGGATTCGGCTGCCTGTCCGGCATGTTCGAGCGCAACGATGATGTGCTGTATATCTGTTACGACAACGAGGCTTACATGAACACCGGCGTGCAGCGTTCCAGCGCGACGCCGCCCGCGGCCCGCACCGCGACCACGATGCCGGTCGGACCCGAGCCGGGCAATGTGTTCGGGCAAGGCAAGAACGTCCCGGAGATCGCGATGGCACACGGCATTCCCTATGTCGCCACTGCGACAGTGGCCGATCTGCGCGACCTCGAATACAAAGTGCGCAAGGCGATGAACATGCACGGCGCGCGATACCTGCATTTGTTCGTCCCCTGCCCGCTGGGCTGGGGCACTGCTTCTCACGACACGATACGCATCGCGCGGCTGGCGAAGGAAACCGGCATGTTCCCGGTGTTCGAAGCTGAACATGGCGAAGTCACCGGCGTGCTGAAGATACGCCACAAGGTGCCGATCGAGGAATACCTGAAACCGCAAAAACGTTTCGCGCACCTGTTCGGCAAACACGCGCATCCGGAAACGGTGGCGCGCTTGCAGGCGATTGCCGACCGCAATATCCGCAAGTACGGTTTGCTTGAAGCGGAGGAATTCGAGAATGTCTGAACCATTTGCCATCACGCTTAAGCCCGGTACTTCACTGACCAATCTCACCGGCACGTGGCGCACCGAACGCCCGGTGTATCTCGACCGGCTGCCGCCGTGCAACAATGCCTGTCCTGCCGGAGAGAATATCCAGGGTTGGCTATTCCATGCCGAATCCGGCGATTATGAGCAGGCGTGGCGCGTGCTGGTGCAGGACAATCCGCTGCCCGCGGTGATGGGGCGCGTGTGTTATCACCCTTGCGAAACATCATGCAACCGCGGCCAGCTGGATCAAGCGGTCGGCATCAATTCGGTGGAACGTTTTCTCGGCGACGAGGCGATCAAACGCGGCTGGAAGTTCGACGCGCCCGCATCTGCATCGGGCAAAAAAGTACTGGTGGTCGGCGCAGGGCCGTCGGGCCTGTCCGCCGCCTACCACCTCGCGCGCATGGGTCACAAGGTCGAGATACACGAAGCCGGTCCGCTGTCGGGCGGCATGATGCGCTTCGGTATTCCAAAGTATCGTTTGCCGCGTGAAGTGCTGGATGCCGAGGTACAGCGCATCCTCGACCTGGGCGTCACACTCAAGTTCAACGCGAAAGTGGCGAACATCGAGCAAAGCATGAAACAGGGCGGCTTCGACGCGTCCTTCCTCGCGGTCGGCGCGCACATCGGCAAGCGCACGATGATCCCGGCAGGCGATGCGGCACACATCGTCGATGCGGTGTCGGTACTGCGCTCGATGGAAGGCGAAGACAAGCCGATGCTGGGACGCAAGGTCGTGGTATATGGCGGCGGCAACACCGCGATCGACGTGGCGCGCACCGTCAAGCGCATGGGCGCCGAGCCGATCATCGTCTACCGCCGCACGCGCGACAGGGCGCCGGCGCACGACTTCGAAATCGAAGAAGCTCTGCAGGAAGGCGTGATGATCAAGTGGCTGTCGACGATCAAGCAGGCCGACATTGGCAAGGATGGAGGCGAGATCACCGTCGAGAAGATGCAGCTCGACGACAAGGGCTTTCCACAACCAACCGGCGAGTTTGAAAAACTGGAGGCCGACTCGGTCGTCCTTGCGCTGGGACAGGATGTCGATCTGTCGCTGCTAGAAGGCGTGAAGGGTCTGGAGATCAAGGACGGCACGGTACAGGTCGGCACCAATATGATGACCGGACATCCCGGAATCTTCGCGGGTGGCGACATGGTTCCATCCGAGCGCACCGTCACCGTTGCGGTGGGTCACGGAAAAAAGGCGGCGCGCCACATCGATGCATGGCTGCACGGTAGCGAAGACAAACCCTCGCCCAAACACGAGCTCGTCACCTACGACAAACTCAACCCGTGGTACTACTCCGATGCCGACAAGACCGTGCGCCCGATGCTGGACATCATCCGCCGCCAGACCAGCTTCGACGAGGTGCAGGGCGGGCTGGACGAAACCAATGCGCTGTTCGAGGCGCGCCGCTGCCTGTCGTGCGGCAACTGCTTCGAGTGCGACAACTGCTACGGCGTGTGCCCCGACAACGCGGTGATCAAGCTCGGCCCCGGCAGGCGCTTCAAGTTCAACTACGACTACTGCAAGGGCTGCGGCATCTGCGTTTCGGAGTGCCCGTGCGGTGCGATCAAAATGGTGCCGGAAGATATTTAACGGTTATATGGCTGAAGGCGCTTTCACCCCGCTCGCCCGCCAGATCCGGCAGGCACCTTCGTCCGACACCATGCATGGCCCCACAGGCGTGCGCGGCGTGCAGGCAGTACCAAACAGTTTGCATTCATTCGGGTAAATTTTCCCCAGCACTACACGCGCGCAATCGCAGCCCGGCGGCATTTCGCCGACGCGCTTGCGTCCTTCCGTTTCATATCCGGTGAATTGCCTGCGCGCATCGTGCGCGGCGAATTGCGCGTTGAGCGCGAAGCCCGAAACCGGGATAATGCCGATGCCGCGCCAGTTCGCATCCACCACATCCAGCGCCTGTTTGAGTTGTTTCTGTGCCGTTGCATTACCGCCGGGGCGCACCACTTCTGGATAGCAGTTGTCGAGAAACTGTTTCCCTTCGAGCAACTGGCGCAGCACCGAATAGATCGCCGCGAGCAGAGACAGCGGCGTGAAGCCCGCGACCGCCGCAGGCATGTGGTGCTGCTCCACGACGAACGACCACTCTTCCGGCCCCATCACCGTGGCGACATGGCCGGGCGCGACCAGCGCATCGAAGCCCGGCGTTTCCGAATCCAGCAGCATCGCCACTGCAGGCCATGTCAGCCGGCACGACAGCAACAGGAACAAATTGTCCGGAATGCCCTCGAGCAGCATCGCCGCCACCGGCGCGGTGGTGGTTTCGAAACCAGCGACGAAGAACACCACTTGCCGTTCAGGATTTTCCCTGGCGATCCTCACAGCTTCCTGCGGACTCGATACCGGGCGTATGTCGGCGCCTGCGGCCTTGGCTTGTTCCAGCGAGCGCGGTTCCGATTTGGGAACATTCACCGGCACGCGCAGCATGTCGCCGAACGCAACCAGGATCACGCCCGCATGCAACGCCAGCTGCATCGCGAGATACACGTCCTCCTCGGGACACACACATACCGGACAACCGGGGCCGGGGATCAGCTCGATGTTGGAAGGCAATGCCGCACGCAGCCCCGCCATCGTGATCGAGCGCTCGTGTCCGCCGCACACATTCATGATGCGCACGCCGCGCACCAGCGGCAGCGCCTTGATCTTGGTTAGCCAGTCTTGTGCGGTAAGGGGCATGGGGGTGATCTATATCAAAAATGGAAGCAATTCACTCTGGCTTTTTGTGTTGTGTGCTGGGCTTCATTTCATTCAGCCCAACCTACGCAAGTTCCGAATCCAAATTTTCAGCCGCCACCAATTCATCCAGCAACTCCCAGGTGGAATGCGCTTCCTGCTCGGTCATCTTCTGGATCGCGTAGCCGACGTGCACGATGACATAGTCGTTCACCGCGATGGATTCATCCTGCAGCATGAACAGGCTCACCTCGCGCATCACGCCTTTGGCGGTGCAGCGCGCGTTGTAGCCGTCGATCGCAACGATTTGCATGGGGATGCCGAGGCACATAACGGTTTGCCTGTCGTAAGTATTTTCGCAGTATAGTCCTTGCTGATGAACCTGTTAATTTCATCGGACGATTAAATTGCATGTCGCTTGGACTTTAGGTTTATCATAATTGCCGATAGTGCTTGGCTTGGTATTGGCAACTGTTAATGTTTTAAAAGTTTGTACGCTCACCTCCAGGAGACGCGGCATGGCAGGCAAAGCAAAACCCGTTCGGTTGTGGCAAGAGATAGTCTTGGCACTCGCATTGAAAGTCCTGGTGCTCACCATCATATGGGCAGCGTGGTTCTCAGCCCCTGAAGACATCAGCCTCGACGACCAAAAAGTAGCTTCCCAGATATTATCCCAGCAACCCCAGAAGGGGTTTGACCATGATACCGTCCCCGGAACTCGTTGACATATCGCGGCTGCAATTTGCCGCCACCGCGCTGTACCATTTTCTTTTCGTTCCGCTCACTCTTGGACTCTCATTCCTGCTGGTCATCATGGAGTCGGTGTATGTGATGACGGGCAAGGAAGTTTACAAGGACATGACCAGATTCTGGGGCAAGCTGTTCGGCATCAACTTCGCGCTCGGCATCACCACCGGGCTGACGATGGAATTCCAGTTCGGTACCAACTGGGCATATTACTCGCATTATGTCGGAGATATTTTCGGTGCACCGCTCGCGATCGAAGGCCTGATGGCGTTCTTCCTTGAATCCACCTTCGTCGGGCTGTTCTTTTTCGGATGGGACAAGTTATCCAAAGAGAAACATCTTATGGTCACTTTTCTTGTGGCGGTGGGTTCAAACCTGTCGGCGCTGTGGATATTGATCGCCAATGGCTGGATGCAGAATCCGGTCGGGGCCGAATTCAACTATCACACCATGCGCATGGAGATGACCAGTTTTACCCAGCTTCTGTTCAACCCGGTGGCGCAGGTCAAGTTCGTGCACACTGTCTCGGCGGGCTATGTAACAGCCTCGATGTTCGTGCTCGGCATCAGCGCTTACTATCTGCTCATCGGGCGGGACAAGACGTTTGCGATGAGATCGATCGCCATAGCCGCGGGGTTCGGCCTAGCTTCCGCGCTGTCGGTGATTGTGCTGGGGGATGAATCCGGTTACACGGCTGGCGAAGTGCAGCGAGCCAAGCTGGCCACCATCGAGGCTGCTTGGCACACCGAAAAGGCGCCCGCGGCGATTACCGCGATCGGCTTTCCCAATGAGGCCACCCAGAGTACCGATTACGCAATCAAGATCCCCTACCTGCTGGGATTGATCGCCACCCGCTCGGTCGACGAAAAGATCACCGGCATAACGGAATTGCGCGATGAAAACGAGGCGAGAATCAGGGACGGCATGATCGCCTACTCGGCACTCGAAAAACTGCGCGCCGGAGATACCAGCGATGAAACCAAAGCGGCCTTCGAAAAATCCAAAAACGATCTGGGCTTTGGCCTGCTGCTCAAGAGATACACGCAAATTGTAACAGATGCCACCGAAGAGCAAATCAAGATGGCGGCCCGCGACACCATACCCAAAGTCGCCCCGATGTTCTGGACATTCCGCATCATGGTGGCCGCAGGATTCATCATCCTGTTTATTTTTTCCGCCAGCTTTTACTACGTCGCCAAACGCACCATCGCCGAAAAGAAATGGCTGCTGAGGCTTGCGCTGTACAGCATTCCGCTACCATGGATTGCCGCAGAAATGGGCTGGATAGTCGCCGAATACGGCAGGCAGCCATGGACGATCAGCGGCATCCTGCCGACCAGCCTGAGCACCTCCAACCTCGATGCTTCCAGTGTGTATTTCAGCCTCGCCGGATTCGTCGGCTT
>DIYV01000131.1:0-8322 GCA_002429165.1 Gallionella sp. UBA6045
GTATTTATACGGCACGAATCAGAGGGCCGTCTGCATTGTGAAGTGATGGCCTATTTCTCTCCCAATTCGTTTCTTTTGGCTACAGCGCTTGATGCTGCCCCGTGCAAGAGACCCTCGAAACACGATTTAAGTCTGCACGTCGGCCCTGGGGATTCCTGGCAGACACTCTTTTAATGACATCTGGATAACACCATCAAGGTCAAGTTACCAAAACAACATTCAAACAATTTTACAGCTGCTCATGAATGACTGGTTTTGGCTGCGATACCGAACACTCAGATAAAGGTATCTGACATTGCCCCGACAAACACCTCAACCGTCAGCGCAAATTAAAGGGGCCATGGTCGAATTACTTCTCCGCAGCAGTCATTCGAAATCAAAATCTGCCGACACAGTTTGTCCCAAGCGCAAAATTGCCCCGATGCCGCGAAGTATGATGGTATTCATTCCGAAAGTGACCGCGCCATCAAGGCGGGCATCCTGACGGTAACTTTGCAGCATATCCCCTACTTCCGGACTGCTCCGGGCGGTCAGCGGATCGACATTGGGAATGGGGCAGCGCGGACACGGCTTGACCGGTTTGAGCATTACCTCTTCGCCGCCTGTGTCAACGTAGAGCACGCCCAGCAGGTCCTCTTCGTGCGGGTGCAGTCCTGACAGCACCACGTTGGGCCTGAATCGTTCGATGCCTACACTGGTATGGCCGGCAACAGCCAAGCGCTCATTCAATTGCGCATGAGATGCTTCTCCGAGCAGCAGTAGCGGAAATCCGTCATTGAACTGGTTGAATACCCGGACTCCATCAGTCCACTTCGGATTGGAGGCGCGCCTGTATGCCGGATCGAATCGAACCAGTCGATAGGCGTTGTGACTTGAGCCTCGGCTCGAATTTTCGGACTTGGAGAGGAAATCAATGAACCATTGCGCAGCCTCGTCACCCATATCGAAAGCGGGAACTTCATAATCCCAAAGTTTCACTGAAACAGGCTGCTTCATCAGATCAAGCGCAATATGCAAATCCCGCATTCCGGGTGTGCTCAGCACCAGCTCATCGGGAGTCAATCGCGGGTGAACCAGCGCCAAGCGCGGATGCTCACGCTGCGTAACAAATGCACCCTGCGCATCCACCACCATCCAGGCCCTATCGAGTTCAGGACCCGTAGCGGTCAACAAAATCTCCTGAACCTCGACCCCTGCGCAAGATTTGACGGGATACACAAACAGGCGCGCAATCCGGGCACTGACATCGCGATTTGATGCGTTGGGCATATTCACGGAGTAAATGTTTTAAACAAGTTGAAAGAGGTCAGATTGAACTGATCCCGGAAATTTGCAAGTGTTGTTGTTCGGTCGCGCTATTATCAGGCAACTGAATCTGATTTACTTTGCAAAGCCGCATGCAAAATAATCCAACCCTCCAATTCGATCAGGTATTTTGCGACGGATGGTTGTCAGGACCCGCATGTACAGGAACCCATTTAACCGAACAGACTAATGAACCTCTTTATTTTTAAAGAGTCTGCTCATTGCCGCAGTCATTTTGTCTATCCAACCCACAAGCAGGAACACGAGAAACAGGACTACGCCTACAACCATTCCTATTCCAAGTGCAGCAGCAGTCGAATTGATCGTTTATCTCCTTATTAACTTCCAAAATAAAATCGTTTCAAACCGGTACTACGCCAAACCTGTGATATCTCCTTACTTCCCTGCAATGAGCCTGTCTTCAGCTTATTTTTTATTTTGGCAAATGGCAGTTAAGCACCGGAAGAAGATATTCAGGTTTCATTAAGCAATGATGGGCCAGTCCGATTGGCGGATCAAAAGTCTGCGCTTTTTTCTGCAAAAGTTGGAAACAAAAGTTTATTGTGCTTTGCCTCCAGCCCCAAGACTAATGGTTTGGCTACAAAATATACAGGCGCTTAATTTCTATCGCATTTATATTTGTATCAAGATTTTTGTAACAAGTTATAAGCGATGTTTTTTGTTATGCTCGTCGATACAAAAGAGCGGAACTATGCAAAGAAGATGAACGTCCAACAGGAGCTGAATGTTGACCGCCCTTAATCTCAAGGAGAATCGAACCATGGAAATTGCGGGATATTTGAAAATAATAATCGTGCTTTTCGCACTGGCCGTCCCGATATCAATCGTCTTTCTTGTTTACAGAACATTATTTTCCGGATTGAATTCAATTTCATCATCAAGAAGACCCGCAAACGTTACTGAAGATGCTGCAGAACCGGAACAAGCTCAAAATAACAAGTCGACAGAAAATGAAGTTGGCTAGATGAACAAATATCCAGAAGAACAATGATACGGATATGAATTGGCTCGGAATGGTGAATTTAATTTAATGCAGCCGACCCAAACATCATTGACCACACGATTTTGGCGCACGGCTGGCGTTCAATGACCGAATCGAGTGCCTTGTTATCAGCGATCATCCGCGGCGATCTGCTCGACACTTCCGGCATTTTGCTTCTCCAGAATCACCAACGCGATCCCCCCGAGAATTGCCAGGGACGACAATAGCAGGCGCAGGGTTATGGGTTCTCCGAGAAAGACTACGCCACCCAGGGCCGCAATGACCGGAACACTGAGTTGCACGGTCGCCGCCCTGGTAGCTTTCAACACCGGTAATACCGTGTACCAGAGGGCGTAACCGATGGCCGAAGTCAATGCGCCGGACGCAACCGCGTAGCAGATTCCAGTGCTATCCCAAGAGGTGTGCCGGTACATCAATAAACTCAAGAGCAACGTGATGGGCACTGCGCGCAGGAAATTCCCCGCCGTTACCCTGAGGGGATCTCCCGCGCCTTTGCCGCGCAATGAATAGATGCCCCACGCAACCCCTGAAGCCAGCATCACACTTGAACTGAACAATGGCGGAGCGGAAAGCCCGGGCAGCAGCAAGCCAACCAGCCCGGCCAGCGCGATCACCAGTCCGGCCAGTTGCAGTTTCAGCAGCCGTTCCCCCGCCCGGATGCCATGTCCGATCATGGTTGCCTGAACCGCGCCGAACAGCAGCAGCGCGCCCATCGCCGTAGTAAGGCCGCCATAGGAATAGGAAAGAAAGGCTGCATAAGCGAACAACGTAAAGGCCGAAAGCCAGTTGCCACTGCCGATTGATTTGCCACTCCTGATACGCACGATCAGCCACAACATCATCGCACCTGAGACCAGCCGTATCGTGGTGAAACTGGCTGCGTCGATGCCGGTATCCCTGAGTGCAGCCCGGCACAGCAGCGAGTTGCCCGCGAATGCGATCATGGTAAGCGACGTCAGAACGATGATGCGCAGATGGGACTTGGAATTATTCAGCATTGCTGTCGGCACGCCGCATCAATCAGTTGGCGGGCAAGACTCACCGGTTCGGGCAACGCGGGCAATGCGCTGCGTGAAAACCAGTTTGCATCTTCGATTTCCGACGGATCAGGCTTGATGATTCCCCCGGCGTAGTCGGCAAAGAATGCCACCATCAGGGAATTCGGAAACGGCCAGGACTGGCTCCTGAAATATCTGAGATTGGTGATTGCTATACCCACCTCCTCGAGAACTTCACGGCTTGCGCATTGCTCCAGGGTTTCGCCGGCTTCAACAAACCCGGCCAGCGCACTGTAGATACCGGGCCTGAAACGGGGGCTGCGAGCCAGCAATAGTTCATCGCGACGACTGATCAGCACCATCACGGCGGGGGAAATTCTCGGGTATGCAACAAGGCTGCATGCAGGGCACAACATGGCAAACTGCCCCGCTTTGATGGCTGTGGGTGTGCCGCACTTGCCGCAGTAGCGGTGATTTTTCTGCCAGTCCAAAAGTTGAATGGCACGTCCTGTCAAAGAAACTGCCTCAGCGCTGACCAGGCTGAACAGGCTGCGGACCGGCATCAGTTCCCCGGAAATATTTTCAGGGAGCTTTTCCAATTCGGCGGCATAGCAACGAATCCCCTGCCATTCACCGACCAGCAATGCGTCCCTGGGATTACCGAAATCCGATGCCCGACCACTCGGAAAAATATTTCCGCCGGTCTTGTCAATTGTAGTGAGCAATTGATTTTCACACCGAAGCAGCCAGTAGCTCAATTCGTTCATGTGCATTTAAATCATAAAATGAAATTTCGAAATTACTTGCCCCCGCAGCCCCATTCTACACAAAACAAATCAGGCTCCGCCCCTGTATCACCTGTGGTTCTTTCGGTGCCGATCGAGCAGGTAGACGGCGAGGATAACAAGGATGATAAGGCCAATAATGAGTATGGGTGCCCAGGGAGCGAAGACAGCTGCGCGGATATAGAGGTCGAACAGCAGATAGGCCCAACCTACGATGGTTACATATGCACCGGCGAGCACCACTGACAGCGTCAACGAGGCGGAAAAACCAAGCAGGTAACCAACAGCGCTGCCCAATACAGGCCCCGTCATCCAGAAGGGGAACCAGACGAAGAGAAAGAGCCCTGGGACGCCGTAGCGGCGCACCCTGTCATGGTTCCGCTCGGCAGCTGCATGTGTGCGATCTAGAAAGTACTTCAGTCTTGGAAATTCCACCAACTTGAGTAAGCTAAAAACAAACACGGGATAAAACAACAACACCAACACCGTCTCCACCCACATGACCACCGGTATCACGAGAGCGTGGCCGAATCCATTGGCATAGCCCACGGACATGGACACGATCATGCCAAAAGCTATGTCGGTGAAGATCATGGCGCCCATTATGCGCGAGGTTTGCGGCGACCAGAAAGCGATCAGCCCCATCACGATGAGACCGGCGAGTGCGCTTGCAATACCAAGCAACAGGATGCGCCCTTCTGTCATCTTGAACAGCTGACGCCAAGTTGGCTTGCGCGGATACTCATCGGTGGAAATCATGGGGGCCTTGTTCGAATTATTTTGCTGCATAAAATTTATCACACCAGGCGCCCTTTTATCATCGGGTGTCATTCACATGTTGATTCCCAAGCATTACCGGCTCGACACCACCGGGTCTGGCTACGAACCGCAATGCCAACCCAGTGTCAGTAGCTGACCGAATAAATCGAATCCTTCCGAGGGCCCATTCTGGACCCAATTCAATTATTCGCTAAATGGTTAAATGTTGACAGCAGATACTTTGCTATATACCTTACGTCCGGATCAAAATAATTGAATGCAAAATTAAAGTGATCGCTGTTCCTGATTCGTAATGCTGTCGTCCGGCACCACATCAACCAGAGGAGAAACACATGAACGCACGGAGTTTGATATTGTCCGCTATTGCCGGCATCCTGGCATTGGGCATGTCCGCAACCAGCCAGGCACAGGATGTAAAAATCCTTAAGCTTTCCCATCAGTTCCCCGCATCAAATGGCACGGATGGTGATTTCCGCGACCAACTGGCACGCAAATTCGCCAAGGAAGTCGAAGAAAAAACGGGCGGGTCGCTCAAGATTGAAATCTATCCAAGCAGCTCATTGGTAAAAACCATGAGCCAGTTTGGCGCGCTGCGCAAAGGCACTCTGGACATGTCCGTGTTGCCCTTGGCCTACGGCAGCGGCGAGGTGCCTGAAGTGGGCATTACCCTGATGCCGGCACTGGTTCAGAGCTATGACCAGGGACTGCGCTGGAAGACTGCGCCGATAGGCGCAGCACTGGACAAGATCCTTGATGACAAGGGTATCAAGATCGTGACCTGGGTGTGGCAGGCCGGCGGCATCGCCAGTCGCGGCAAGCCTATCGTTAGTCCGGACGACGCCAAGGGTCTGAAGCTCCGCGGCGGCGACAAGACCATCGACCTGATGCTCCAGGGCGCAGGCGGTTCGGCTCCCAACATTCCTTCCAGCGATATCTATAACGCCATGTCCTCTGGCTTATTGGATGCCGCCATCACCTCCAGCACTTCATTGATCAGCTTCCGGCTCTATGAGGTTTCCAAGGCAATAACCACGGCGAATGACAAGTCTTTCTGGTTCATGTTCGAGCCGCTGCTGATCTCCAAAGCCTCCTGGGATACGCTCACACCCAAGCAACAGAAGGTTGTGATGGAAGTAGGCGCATCACTCGAGCCATTCGCAGTGGCAGGCGCAAAGAAGGATGACAAACGGCTGGGCGAAGTGTACGCAAAAGCCGGCAACAAGGTGGTGGACATGAATCAGGCCGCTTTCGACAAGTGGCTGGTGATTGCCAAGCAAACCTCCTACAAAAACTTTGCAGATAATGTGCCCAACGGCAAGCAGCTGCTGGACATGGCCCTTTCAGTCAAATAATCATTAATCATGAGCACGACTTCCCACCAAAGCCCCGGCATGAACCCCGGGGAGGTGGGTGGCTGGTCCGTCTGGCGGCGTTTTGCGCAGACGGTTAAGGGCTTCAATGTCCTGACCGGCTATCTTTCCGGCATCACTATCGTCGTCACGAGTGTCGTCGTCTGCTATGGCGTCGTGATGCGTTATTTTCTTTCCTCTCCCATAGACTGGGGGCTGGAGTTGTCCATCTTCCTGCTCATCATCGCCACCTTCATGAGCGCCGGCTATACCCAGCTGCAGCGCGGTCATGTGGCCATCGAGGTGCTGGACCACCTGCTCTCCCCGCGTGCCAACAAGTGGCGCTACCTGATCGGCGATGCCCTGTCGCTGGTATTTTGCGCGGTACTGACCTGGAATTCCTGGGAGTTCTTCCATGAGGCATTCGCGGATGGGCGGGTTTCCAACAGCACCTGGGGGCCCAGGCTGTGGATACCTTACATCTTCATGGCGATCGGAATGACATCGCTTTCTCTGCAACTCCTGGTCCAGATCGTAGACGCGCTGGTCGGCTGGAAGGGGCATAAGCACGTAACCGGACCCGAGTGGAAAGAATAATGGATACGAGCACAATCGGTCTTCTCTACGGCGGCATAACCCTGCTGCTGCTTTTTTCGGGCATGCCCATCGCATTCGCGCTGGGTCTTTCCGCTCTGGGATTCATCGTGGTGTTCATGCCGGCTCCGATGATCCATTCTGTGGCCGAAACCATATACTCAGAGCTGGATAATTTCACGCTGTTGACCATTCCGCTGTTCGTGCTGATGGGCGCGGCAATAGGCAAGACCCGCGCCGGTTCGGATGTATACAACTCGCTCAATGCCTGGATGTACAGGGTCCCGGGCGGACTCGGGCTGGCCAATGTGTTTGCCTGCGCGGTATTCGCCGCGATGTGCGGATCAAGCCCGGCGACCTGTTCCGCGATCGGGTCCTCGGGGATACCGCAGCTGGTCAAGCGCGGCTATTCGGAGGGCCTGGCCACGGGACTGATTGCCGCCGGCGGCACGCTCGGCATCCTGATTCCGCCTTCCATCACGCTGATTCTGTACGGCCTCGCCTCCGAACAATCCATAGGGCGACTGTTCATGGCCGGCATCGGGCCGGGCGTACTGCTGGTCTTGCTGTTCGCCTTCTGGGTCATGTTCAAGTTCAGCATGGAACGCAAGTCCGCCTTCGCTGCGGTCGGCAAAGCCAGGCACGCAATCACGGAAGATGAGCACTTCACCTGGCGCGACCGTCTGGAGTCCCTGCCGCGTCTGCTGCCCTTCCTGATCCTGATCGCCGTCATCATGATCGCCCTGTACGGTGGTTTGGCCACGCCTTCGGAAGTGGCCGGTATCGGTGCGGCCGGCGCCCTGATCATGGTAATGACGCTCTACAAGTGCTGGAAGAAAGAGGATGTTGTTGCCATACTTTCCGGTACGGTTCGCGAGAGCACGATGATCATGATGATCATTGCCACTTCCGCCCTGTTCACCTTCGTAATGAGCTACCTGGGTGTGACCCAGCAGACGGCAATGTGGCTGGTCGGATTGGGCCTTTCCAAATGGGCCTTCTTCTTCGGGGTGAACCTGTTCATCGTTGTGCTTGGCTTTTTCCTGCCGCCGGTGGCCATCATCCTGATGGTGACACCCGTCATCCTGCCGTCGCTCAAGGCGATGGGCATCGACCTGGTCTGGTTTGGCATCATCATGACCATACTCATGGAAATGGGCCTCATCCATCCGCCGGTCGGACTCAACCTGTTCGTGATCAACGGCATCGCCCCGGAGATCAAACTGAAAACCATCATCTGGGGAACCATGCCCTTTATCGGCCTGATGGTGCTGGGTATCTTCATCCTGTGCATGATTCCGGGCATCGCCGTGTGGCTGCCCAACCATTTCTACAAGGGCAGCTGACCCGTGTAGCGGCAGTTACTGCCTGTAACAGGTTTTGCTGCCATAGCATTGCTGCTTTGTGGCAAACTAGTGCCCGTTAAAACGAATACGCCCATTTGCCTTGCAACCATACGAATTATTCATCGGCCTGCGCTACACCCG
>DIYV01000131.1:8461-11252 GCA_002429165.1 Gallionella sp. UBA6045
GCCGGACAGGGCATGCTGTCATTCGGGCAGAACGTGCAGGGCGTGATGGTACGCGGCATCGACCCGGCAAAAGAGACCACTGTCACCGATCTGTCCAACAAGATCAAGTCCGGCACATTGGCGGATTTGCGCAGCGGCGAATTCGGCATCGTGCTCGGTGTTGATCTGGCTCGCGCGCTCGGTGCGCAGCTCGACCAAAAGATCATGCTGATTGCCCCGCAAGGCCAGATCACGCCCGCCGGGATGATGCCCAGACTCAAACAATTCCGCGTGGTGGGCATCTTCGAGATCGGCATGGCGCCCTACGACGATAACCTCGCGCTGATCAACATCAGCGACGCGCAGAAGCTGTTCCAGATGGGCAATGCGGTGACCGGCATCAGCGCCAAGTTGCGCGATGTCGATCTTGCGCCGCAGGTTGCAAGCGAGATACAACGCCAGTTGCCCGGAAATCTTTATGCCAACGACTGGACGCACCAGAACAGCAACTACTTCCGCGCGGTGCAGATGGAAAAACGAATGATGTTCATCATCCTGTCGCTGATCGTCGCGGTGGCGGCGTTCAACATCGTTTCCACGCTGGTGATGGCGGTCACCGACAAGCAGGCCGACATCGCGATCCTGCGCACATTGGGCGCATCACCGCGCAGCATCATGAAAATCTTCATCGTGCAGGGCGTGGTGATAGGCGTGATCGGCACCCTGCTCGGCGCCGTCAGCGGTGTCGTCATTGCGCTGAACCTGAATGTGATCATGCCGTTCATCGAGCACCTGTTCGGCGTGCATTTCCTTGCCAAGGATGTGTACTACATCAACGAACTGCCTTCCGACCTGCGCTACCATGAAGTATTCGTGGTCACCGGCGTTTCCTTCCTGATCAGTCTGCTCGCAACACTCTACCCCAGCTATCGGGCATCGAAAACCCAACCGGCGGAGGCGTTGCGCTATGAGTGAGCGAGAGGGGAAAGCCGCAGGCTTTGGGCACCCGTCGGCCTCCCCCTTGCGGGGAAAACAGGATGCGGGACCCGTGATTTCCTGCCGCGATCTGAGCAAGACATTCACGCTCGGCATGGTCGATGTGCCGGTGCTCAAGGGCGTCAATCTGGACGTGCAACGCGGCGAACGTATCGCCATCGTCGGTGCATCGGGGTCGGGGAAAAGCACGCTGTTGCATCTGCTCGGCGGGCTGGACAATGCCAGCGGCGGAAGCGTGCAGATACTCGGACAGGATGTGCAGAAAATGGACGAGACGCAGCGCGGCGAATTGCGCAACAGATCGCTGGGCTTCGTCTACCAGTTCCATCACCTGCTGCCGGAATTCACCGCGCTGGAAAACGTCGCAATGCCGCTGCTGATACGCGGAATGAAGCGCGCGGAGGCCGCGCCGATTGCAGCCGCAATGCTTGAACAGGTCGGGCTGGCACAACGCCTGGAACATCACCCTTCCGAACTATCCGGCGGCGAGCGCCAGCGCACTGCGGTGGCGCGTGCGCTGGTCACAGAACCCGATTGCGTGCTGGCCGACGAGCCCACCGGCAATCTTGATCGCAACAGCGCGCAGGCGCTGTTCGATCTGATGCAACAGCTAAACGAAAAACTCAACACCAGCTTCATCGTGGTCACCCACGATATCGAACTGGCAAAGCGCATGCAGCGTATGATGCGCCTGGTGGACGGCGTGTTGCAGCAAGGGTAGGCAATGCAGCAGAATGTTTCGGGCAAGCAATGAACGAAATAGTTACTTGATAAACGAGGAGGAATAGCAATGCGATTCTCAAAAGTTATGTTGGCTTTTACTGGGGCATTACCGCTGGTTGCCGGATTGGGCGGATGCACGAGCATGATGATCGGCGTACGCGATGGCTCGGACCGGGTGTCGCTGGCCGATGCCAACCAGGTTGGCGGCTGCCAGTCCAAGGGAGAAACCATCGTCAGCGTGGTTGCCAAGGTCGGATTTATCAAGCGGCTTCCAGAAGCCGTGGAAGCCGATTTGTATCAGCTGGCGCGAAACAACGCTGTGGATGCCGGCGCAGATACGCTGGTGAAGGGCGAATCTAAAGCATTCGGCCAGCGCACTTTTGGCATGTACAAATGTCGGCCGTGATCTAATGTTATCGTATGGCCGATGAAGTTCAGCAATGGCACAAAGCTGACGTTATGAAATCAAGCCTCCCTGCGTCGTTTTCTGGCCTGCCATCTGAACATCACCGCCACACGCCACGCCAAGCGCACCGCAACATATCCGGTGATCGCCAATATCAGCGCAAGCAGGGGCAAACCAATCAGCAGCGGTTTGCCGAGCATCTGCATCCATGCCCACAATTCTGACGGCCAGTTCTGCCAATGCATTTCCGGAAATACCAGACGGCCCACCGCTTTGCCGCTTCGCGCACCGCTGAACCATGCACCCAATTCATACGCCGCCATATACAGCGGCACGATGGTGAACGGGTTGGTGTAGAGCGTGGTGAATGCCGCGACCGGCAGATTGACGCGCAGCAACACTGCCAGCAGCGCGGCGGAAATCATCTGCAACGGGCCGGGGATCAGGCCGCAGAACAAACCGACCGCCACACCGCCCGACACCGAACGGCGATGCAGATGCCACAGGTTGGGGTGTTGCAACAGGCTGCCAAACGGTTTCAGCCAGCGCTGGTTTTTGACCGAATCGTGGGACGGCAAAAATTTACGGAATAAATTACGCATGCCCAATTCTATCCGCATGCGCTAATCTACGCGCATGGTTCTCTTCACCGCCTGTTTCGCGCTCGGCGTGTGGCTGCTGCAACAG
>DIYV01000098.1 GCA_002429165.1 Gallionella sp. UBA6045
TATGGTTATCGGTAAATGTACGTAGTCTGGGGGCAAATAAATGTCGCATAATGCATGCGCATTTTATGCCGATTATGAGTTGAAGGGTTCCGATTTATTCGTTGAAGGGTTTTTAAAGAGAAATGAGAACTGTCCTGGTTTATATTCTGCTGTTTCTGGGTTTGTCGTACAACGCCGCGCAAGCGGAGGTATTCGAACGCACGCTGGCAAACGGCCTGAAAGTCATCGTCAAGGAAGATCACCGCGCACCTGTGGTGGTGCAACAGATCTGGTACAAGGTCGGCAGTATCGACGAGAGCACCGGCACCACCGGTGTTGCGCATGCGCTGGAACATATGATGTTCAAGGGCACCAAGTCCGTGCCGGCAGGCGAATTTTCCAAGCGCATCGCGGCTGCCGGCGGACGCGAGAACGCGTTTACCAGCACCGATTACACCGCCTATTTCCAGCAACTGTACAAAACCAAGTTGCCGCTGGCGATGAAGCTGGAAGCCGACCGCATGCAGAATCTCAATCTGACCCAGAAGGAATTCGGCAAGGAGATCAGAGTGGTCATGGAAGAGCGGCGCATGCGCACCGACGACAACCCGCAGGCGCTGATGAATGAAATCATGATGGCGACCAGCTATGAGGAGCATCCCTATCACAATCCGGTCATCGGCTGGATGAGTGACCTGCAGAAGATCAAGGTAAGCGATGTCAAAGCCTGGTATAAAACATGGTACGCACCCAACAACGCCACCCTGGTCATTGCCGGCGACGTCAAGCCGGACGAAGTATTTGCCCTGGCGAAACGCTATTACGGTCCCATCCCGAAACGGGTGTTGCCGCCGCGGCACAACTTTTTCGAGCCCAAGCAGGTGGGGATCAAGCGCGTCGTCGTGAAAGCACCCGCCGAATTGCCACGCCTCGAGATGGTCTACCACACACCGGTGCTAAGGGATGCAAAAACGGATTGGAAACCCTACGCGCTGGATGTGCTGGCAGGCGTGCTGGATGGCAACGATTCGGCGCGCCTCAACCAGCATCTGGTGCGCGAGCAGCAGGTCGCCATTTCGGCGGACGCGGGTTATGACGACGCGTCGCGCGGACCCAGCCTGTTCACCCTGGATGCCACGCCGAGCACGGGCAAAACTGTGCAGGATGTCGAAACCGCGTTGCGCGGCCAGATTGATTTGCTGGTGAAAGACGGCGTGAGCGAAGACGAGTTGAATCGCGTCAAGGCGCAAGTGATGGCGGATGAAGTGTACAAGCGCGACTCGGTGTTCTACCAGGCCATGCAGATCGGTCAACTGGAAAGCATCGGACTCGGCTATCAGGCCATACCGGTGATGCTGGAAAAACTTCAGGCGGTAACAGCGGAGCAAGTGCAGCAAGTCGCCAGGGAATTTTTGCAGGACGACAATCTGACAGTCGCGGTGCTTGATCCGCAGCCGCTTTCAGGCAAAAAACTACAACAACAGTCTGAAGGAGGTTCCAATGTACGCTAATGCAAAACTGGTCAAATTTATCGGGGTTGCGGCCTTATGCTGCATTTCAACCCTGGCCTGCGCCACACCAGACATCCAGCATTGGCAGAGTGCCAGCGGCGCGAAGGTGTTGTTCGTGGAAAATCACGATCTCCCGATGCTGGATGTGGCTGTGACACTGCAGGCGGGCAGCAGCTTTGACGCGCCGGAAAAATCCGGCGTGGCGGGTCTGACCCATCAGCTGCTGGATTCCGGGGCGGGCGGATTGAGCGAGGACCAGATTTCGCGCGGCATGGCGGACATCGGCGCGCAATTCGGCGGTGACTTCAACCAGGACAGTGCGAGCGTATCGTTGCGCACATTGAGCAGCGCCGCACAGCGCGACAAGGCCCTGGACATCATGGCGCGGGTGCTGCAGCACCCGGAATTTCCGGAAGCGATCCTGGCGCGCGAAAAAGTGCGGCTGATCGCCGCCCTTAAAGAGGCGGAAACCATGCCGGAGAGCATCGCCGAGAAAGCCTTCCAGAAAGCGGTGTACGGCACGCATCCATACGCATTGCTCGGTACCGGCGAAGTCGGCACGGTTGGGAATATCACCGTGCAGGATCTGCGCGATTTTTACCATACGCATTACCAGGCCGGCCATGCCGTGGTCGCCATCATGGGCGATGCGACGCGGGCTGAGGCGGAAACGATTGCCCGGCAGCTCACCGCGCAATTGCCAAAATCCCCCGCGCCTTCCGCGTTGCCCAAGGCCGTGATGAAGATCGCCGCGAGCGAGCTGCGCATCCAGCATCCTGCCAGCCAAAGCCATATCCTTATCGGTGCGCCCGGCGTAGCGCGCGGCGACCCGGATTATTTCCCGCTTTTTGTCGGCAACTACATTCTGGGCGGCGGCGGCTTTGAGTCGCGCCTGATGAACGAGGTGCGCGAAAAAAGGGGCTTGGCTTACAGCGTCTACAGTTATTTCATGCCGCTCAAGCAGCCCGGCCCCTTCCAGATCGGCCTGCAAACCAAAAAGGATCAAGCCGATGAAGCGCTGAAACTGGTGCGCAAAACGCTGGCGAACTTCATCGCCAAAGGTCCGACCGAACAGGAATTGCTCGCCGCCAAGCAGAACATCATCGGCGGTTTTCCATTGCGTATCGACAGCAACCGCAAGATACTCGGTTACCTGAGCGTCATCGGCTTCTACGATCTGCCGCTGACTTATCTGGACGATTTCACGCGCAACGTCGACAAGGTGACGGTCGCGCAGATCCGCGATGCGTTCGCGCGCCATATCGATCCGCAGGCAATGGCGACGGTGATCGTCGGCGCTCCCGAAGAAAAGGCGGCGAAATAACAAAGCATATGAATAAGGTCAGGATCATCGGTGGCGAACTGCGCAGCCGCGTGATCAGCTTTCCGGATGCGGATGGATTGCGCCCCACCCCGGACCGCGTGCGCGAGACATTATTCAACTGGCTGGGGCAGACACTTTACGGGCGCAGCTGCCTGGACCTGTTCGCCGGAAGCGGCGCGCTGGGACTAGAGGCCGCTTCGCGGGGGGCCGAGCGGGTGGTGATGGTGGAGATCGACCGCCCAGCCCTGCGCGCTTTGCAGGACAATGTCAGGAAGCTGGGCTGCGCGAATGTGTCCGTGCAGGGGCAGGATGGGCTAGAATTCGCCTTGCGTGACGCACACAAGTACGACGTGATTTTCCTGGACCCGCCGTTCCAGAAAGAATATCTGCCCGGACTGCTGGAAATCCTGCCCAGGCTCCTGAATGAAAACGGCGTGGTGTATGTCGAGTCGGGCGCAGCGATAGTTGTCCCGCCGCCCTGGCAGACGGTCAAATCCGGCAAGGCCGGGCAGGTGCACTATCAGTTGCTGCAAGTTACGCAAATTTGATTCACTCAACAATGGATTTAAAATGATCAAGGTTGTTTATCCGGGTACGTTTGATCCCATCACCCGCGGCCATGAAGACGTGGTGCGGCGTGCGGCCGGATTGTTCGGCGAGGTCATCGTGGCGGTGGCGGAAAGCCGCGCACAAACCCTGTTCACGCTGGACGAGCGTGTGGAGATAGCACGCGAAGTGTTCGCGGATTTTGCCAACGTGCGCGTGGAAGGCTTCAACGGCCTGCTGATGAATTTCGTGCAGGTGCATGATGCGCGGGTGGTATTGCGCGGACTGCGGGCGGTGTCGGATTTTGAATACGAGTTCCAGCTGGCCGGCATGAATCGCAATCTGTATCCCGAAATGGAAACGCTGTTCCTGACCCCGGCAGAACAATACACCTTCATCTCTGCCTCCATGGTGCGGGAAGTCGCGCGTTTCAACGGAGATGTCAGCAAATTCGTATCGCCGTACGTGATGGAAAAATTGCAGCAAAAGTACAAATCACAGCAGGATTAAATCTGCCCCAGAACCTTTTTGATCAAGGAAGACTAGCATGGCCCTAATGATTACCGATGAATGCATCAACTGCGATGTATGCGAGCCGGAATGCCCGAACGAAGCGATCTCGCAAGGCGATACCATTTATGTCATCGACCCCAACAAATGCACCGAATGCGTGGGCCACTACGATACGCCGCAATGCGTGGAAGTATGCCCGGTGGACTGCATACCGATGAACCCCGAGTTCGTGGAAAGCAAGGAACAGCTTCAGCTCAAGTATGAAAAGCTGATGGCCGCGAAGGGTAAATAGACACCCATCCAGAATTGCAGGACCCGCTCCTACATCCGGTCAAGGTTTTTCCAGACACCCGTGATCGCCTCAGCGTCGCGGCTCGCGCCAAGCGCGGGCAAACCGTAAAAGTCGAGCAACGTGCTCAGCACGCTGTAGTGATCGATGCGCTGCATACTGACACCCGGTTTCACCATCGGTCCCACCATTATTGTGGCGACATGATTTTCCGCACGGAAGTCGTCCTCATCCCAGGTGAGTATCAGCAGGCTGTTGTGCTTGAGCGCCCAGGCCACGTATGGCTCGATGCGCGTCTTCAACCACTGGTCCGCAGTCTCGAAACTGCCGTCGTGCATATCGTTGTTCTGATCAGGTATCACAAAAGAGACGGTGGGCAATCTGGAAAAATCCCGCGGGAAATCCGCAAAGCGCTGATTGATTTCGGCAGGCAAGCGAGTGCCTTGCCAGTTTGATGCAGGATTGTGTTTGCGCTGATATGCACCCGACGCGCAGCCCAGATCGCCTGTTTTCGGCAACGACTCGGAATAAGTAACGAAACTGAATCCCCCGTGCAGAAGGCTCGATGCAAGATTGTCGGTATTGAAAGTATGCGGGCAGGAATCGTTGCTGACGCCCTGCATGGAACCCGAAAACAGTGCCAGATAGTTCGGCAGGCTGGGGTGCGTGACGCCATGGGAATCGGTGAACAGCAGCCCGCGCTTCGCCAGCGCGTGGATGTACGAAGCACGGTTGCGATTGTCCATGATCTGGGAGTAACCGTGATTTTCCTCGATGACGATCACGACGTGATCGGGACGCGGCAACTGCCCGGAATGGGCAAAGGGCGCGGACAGCATGACGAACAGCGTAATGGCAAGCAAGTGACGCATTGCTCTTGGTCGACCCGAATGACCAGGAAAGCGGTTAATTTCCCGCGTCCTCGATTTTCTTCTTCTCTTCCTCGGTATTTTTCTGCATCATCTGATCTACAGCCTTGGCATTATCAAGTACCTCGCGTTGCGGTGCGGCAATTTTTGGCACGGACGGTTTGTCACACGCACTGAGCAACAGCACAACTGCAAGCACGATGAATTTCATGTTTCCTCCGATCTGGTAATTTTGCAGAAAAATGTGGAATCGTTGGCGAAAGCCGCTTTATGAGCATGCAAACACTCTAGCACAAACCACAATTACTTCTGGCATTTCCCGCAGTAAAAACTGGAGCGCTGCCCCTGTTTGATTTGTTTGATCGGTGCGCCGCAGCGGCGGCAGGGTTCCCCTGCTCTGCCATACACCCAATAAGTCTGCTGAAAATAACCGGGTTGTCCCGAGGTGTTGACGAAGTCGCGCAACGTACTGCCGCCCAGGTTGATCGCTTCTGCCAGGGTCGCCCGTATCTCCGCGACCAGTTTAGTGCAGCGCGGCAGGCTGAGTTTGCCTGCCGCAAGTTGCGGCCTGATTCCGGCGCGGAACAGGGATTCGTTGGCGTAGATATTGCCCACGCCGACCACAATATGGTTGTCCATGATGCATTGTTTGATGCTGACGCTGCGCCCCCGCGTGACCAGGTACAGATAATTTGCATCGAAATCTTTCTCCAGTGGTTCCGGGCCGAGTGATGCGAGCAGCGGATGGGTAGCCGGATCACCGCTATGCCACAGCACCGCGCCGAAGCGCCGCGGGTCGCGCAAACGCACCAGCGTGCCGTTGCTTAAAATTAAATCGAAGTGGTCATGTTTTCCTGCGGGAGGGTCGCTGCGCAGCAGCGGGGCCTCGCAGAGGTTCTCGCACCCGGAGGGTGTACCCACCGGCGGTGTCAACTCCGCATCCGGTTTTCTGGATAGCGGATTGCCTACCTTTGGTGTACCCCTTGCAGGTGCCGCGGACATTACGTACGGCAAAATGCGCAGGCTGCCGGACATGCCGAGGTGCAGGATCAACGTCCCGCTGCCACAATCCATCAGCAGGTATTTGGCACGGCGTTTGAGTGAAACGATGGTGCATCCGCGCAACAGTGTGGGCAGGTTTTTCGGGATAGGCCAGCGCAGGCTGCCGTTGCGGATCACGACATCCTTGATGGAGAGCCCGGTGAGATGTGCGGCCAGGCCGCGGCGCGTGATTTCTACTTCGGGAAGTTCGGGCATGATGGGTTACTTCAAGACTGTTTTGCGATTATCAAACCGGGATAGCTGTTAACCATAAGCGGAAACCCCTCCCAACCTCCCCTTGTCAGGGGAGGAGCAGGCTTGGCACTCCCCCTGACAAGGGGGAGACGGAGGGGGTTTGGGTGCATCTTATTTGATGGGCCGCATAAGGTAGGTTGTGCCGGACTTTACGCACGGCGGCGTTTCCACCACAGATAACCTCCCGCACCCGCCAGCAACAGCGGCAGACCCAGCAGAAAGATACCGCTGATGATTCCGAGCTGCGTTTTGCTTAACTCCAGTTTGCTGTCCTTTGCGGGACGCAATTTCTGCGTGATGAGATGTTCCTCCCCGGCAAGCCAGTTCACCATGTTCAGGCCCAGGTCCACGTTGCCGCCGTTGCCGGCGAAGCTGTTGGAGAGGAACTCGCCGTTGCCGACCACCACGATGCGCTGCTCCCTGTTATTGATATTGCGTTGCAATGCCATTGCGATGACAACAGGGCCGGGGGTGTCACGTTGTTTATCGAAGTGCAGTTGCGCTTTGCCTTTCGGCACTATTCGGCTCACCCAGCCGCGCGGGGCGACTTCCACCAAAACGTGGTGTTGCCAGTCCTGGTTTTCATTCCAGAGCAGCGGTCGTGCCGAAGGGAATGCGGTGGTCAGATCGAAATGGCGTGTGATTGCGTGGGGCGGATAGTCGGCACCCAGCGACCAGTCGGCCGGAACGTTCATCTCGATCGCGGCCGGGTCGATCACGATGCCGGGCGGGAGCTGCAGGTCGAGCTTTTCGGCGAGGGGTTCCAGTCCGCGCAGGGGACCGGCATCAACCAGCCAGAGCAGATTGCCGCCACGGTCGACATAGCGCAGCAGCTTGTCCACCTCGCCGGGCATCACATCGACCTGCGGCTGGGTGATCACCAGCACGCTGACATTGTTCGGCACATCCTGCGCCAACGCCAGATTGAGGCTGCCGAGATGAAAACCGCTTTGTTTGAGCTTGGCGCCGAACAACGAACCGAGGTCGAAGTTGGCGATACCGTCCAGTTTGGGTTCGCCGTGCCCGTCCAGATACATCACGGTTTCATCGCGGGTATGCGCCAGGCGCAGCAAAGTGCCGGTGACGATCTGTTCGTTGATCTTGGTCAGGTGTTCGCTGCGTCCGGCGTACTCGATCACCATTTCGCCGTTGAAGCGGATTTGTGCGGCGCGGGCTTTTTCGGTTTCTCTTGAAGGGTCGACGAAGACCAGATTGATATCGGGCTTGTAGCGCTGATAGAGCGACAGGAAATCGCGAATGATCTTGCGCACGTCGCCCAGGCGCGCATCCTGTTCGGTGGCATACACGGTGATATTCACCGGGCCGTCCATCTGTTTTAGGACCTCGATACTGTCGGGTTCCAGACTGTTGATGGTGTTGTAGGTGACATCGCGCTGCACGTGGTGGCGTGTGGCGAGATAACCCAGGCCGGTTGCAATACTGATTAGAACAACCGCAAACAGCAGGTTGCGGAACGCGTGGGCATTGAGAATTTTACGCAGCATGTTTCACCCGGAGACGCGGTTGTTGTGCAGGCGCCTGATCGCCAGCAACAGGAACACGGTTGTGAACAAAACAAAGAATGCCGCATCGCTGCTGTCGAGCAGTCCGTCGTTGAAATTCTGAAAGTGATGAAGCGGCGAGATGGAATGCCAGGGAGAATTTTCAGCTGCCGCGCCGATGTCTGCCAGCCACAAACCGAGCAGTACCGCCAGCGCGCCGATGGCGGCGATGATCGGCTGTGCGGTGAGCGCGGAAATATACAGCCCCAGCGCGATATAACTGGCGGTGAGCAACAGCAGGCCCAGGATATTGCTCAACAGCAAGCCGTGGTCGAGTGCTGTACCGAGTGCCAGGCTATACAGCATCAGCACCACACCGGTCATCAACACAACCAGAAAGATAAGCAAACCCAGAAATTTTCCGACCACGATATGCAGGTCGGACAGCGGAGCCGAAAGCAGCAGTGAAAGTGTCTGGTTGCGGCGTTCCTCGGCGATCAGGCGCATGGTGAACAGCGGCACCAGCATCATCAGCAGCAGCGCGACCGTGTTGAACATCGGTGCCGCGACCGTGTTCGTCACCCCCGGCGGATTGGCGAGCTGGGCAAGCTGCGGCTGTATTCCGAGGAATGCTTCCAGCCGCGCCAGAAAGAACCACGCGAAAATGAATTGCAGTGCCGCCAGGATGAACCAGGTAGACGGCATGGCAAACAGGCTGCGCAGTTCGCGCATGGCGAGCAGGCGGATCATTGTTTCTCTTCCATTACGGCCGTTTCCGCATCGGTGATCCTGACGAACACGTCTTCCAGCGTGGCCTGCAGCGGCGTGAGCTGCTCCAGTTGCCAGCCCTGCTGCTCTGCCAGGGTAAGCAGCGCGGCTTTGGGATTTTGATCCGCGCCGTGCAACACGCGGAACTGCGTGGCTGAAAGTTGCTCGACGTGGCTGATGCCGGCGATGCCTTCCAGCACGCTCATCGGCGGCGGGTTGTGCAGGCCGATGATGAAGCCGGATACGCTGCCGTGTTGCTGCATGTGTGCGCTGGTGTCGCCATAGATCAATTTGCCGCGCTGCATGATTTCGACGCGATCGCAGACGCTCTCCACTTCGCTGAGCAGATGCGTGGAGAGGATCACGCTGTGGCTATCGCCCAATTCGCGGATGAGTGAACGAATATCGCGGATTTGCGCGGGATCGAGACCGACGGTGGGTTCATCCAGCACGATCACGGCGGGGCGATGGATGATGGCCTGCGCGATGCCGACGCGTTGCTGGTAACCCCTGGACAGGGTACCGATAATTTTTTTGCCGGCCGCTTCCAGACCGCAGCGTTGCAAGGCCTGCGCCAGCGCTACGGGGACATCCGCAGCCTTCATGCCGCGCAAGCGCGCAGCAAATGTCAGGTAATCGTTCACGCTGAGTTCGCGGTATAGCGGCGGGGATTCGGGGAGGTAACCGAGGTGCGCTTTCGCCAGCACGGGCTTGCGCAACAGGCTGATGCCGCAGATTTCGATGCTGCATTCATCTTTTTCGGCGTTGTCCGGCAGCAAACAGCCGGTCAGCATTTGCAGCGTGGTGGTTTTTCCCGCGCCGTTGTGTCCGAGCAAGCCCAGCACTTCTCCGCGCTTCAGTTCCAGCGACACGTTATGAACGGCCCGGAGTTTGCCGAAGCGGCGCGTCAGATTGCGTGCGGAAAGCGTTATTTCGGGGGTGATGTTTGGCAAAGTCGAGTGGCCGCAATGGTTGTGAATTTGGTTAAATATAACCTATTATGTGCACCCACATCAAAAGCAGCATTGTCATGACCAAGTTCAAACACATCCTTGTCGGCAGTTTGCTGCTCACCGCTTGTGCGCATACCCCAGTGAATCAGGCAGTGCAACCGGATGCCGGGGATCAGACCGCGCAGACGGAGCCGTCTGTGCAAACCGAACCCCTGGCAGAAGCACCCCCCGCAGAAACGCCTCCGGTGTTGCCCAGCGTCAAGTTGAGCAGCGATTTGCTATATGAATACCTGCTATCCGAAGTCGCCAGCCAGCGCGGCAACGACACCGTCGCCGTCGAAGGCAGTCTGGATTTGGCAAAAAAAACCCGCGATCCTCGCCTCGCCATGCGCGCCGCAAAATTGGCGCTTCAATTCGGCCAGTTTGACAGTGCTATCGGGGCACTCAAGCTTTGGCGCGATACGGACCCCTCCTCTATCCTGGCGAGACGCATGCTTTCCTCGGTATTGTTGCGCAGCGGCAAACTTGACGAAGCACGCGATGAATTCGCCAACCTGTTAAAGGCCGACGAAAGTCATAGCGCGCAGAACTTTATCCAGATTTATCAAATGTTGGCCACCTATCCCGACCAGGCGGCGGCGCTGAAGTTGATGCGCGACCTTGCCCAGCCATATCCGCGCGTGGCTGAAGCTCATTGGGCTGTGGCACAATTGGCGCAAGCATCCGGCGACATGGAACTTGCATTACATGAGGCGGAACAGGCACGCAGCCTGCGTCCGGAGTGGAATATGGCGGTGTCGCTTGAAGCGTTATTGTTGCAGAAAAACAATCCGCAGCAGGGATTGGATATGTTGCGCAGCTATTTGGCCAGCTATCCCGATGAGCATGAAATCCGCTTGCAGTACGCGCGTGAATTGCTTGATCAAAAGCAATTCAAACTGGCGCGGGAACAATTCCGCTACATGGCGGACAAGAATCCCGACAATCCGGAGTTTGCCTATGCCATCGCACTGATCTCGCTGCAACTGAACGATTTCAAAAATGCCGAGATAGAACTCAAACAGGCGCTCAGCAAGGGCAAAAAGGATCAGGATACGGTGCAGTATTATCTCGGACAGTTGAGCGAGGCAAAAAACAATGATGACGAAGCGATTGCCCACTATCGTCAGGTCAAGAATGGCGAGTTTCTGGTGCCGGCGCAAATCCGCACCGCATATTTGCTGAGCAAGCACGGCCAACTGGCCGAAGCCCGCCAGATTTTGCATGAGGTTCAGACCACCGACAATGAACAGCGCGCGAAACTGGCGATGATCGAGGCGCAGCTATTGCGCGAGGCCAATCAATTCGACGAGGCGTATCGGGTGTTGAATCAAGCCCTGGAAAAGCTGCCCAACGATATCGATCTGCTTTACGAAACCGCGATGATGGCCGACAAGATCGGCAAACCCGGCGTGTTCGAGGAATTGATGCGCAAGCTGATCAAAATCAAGCCCGATCACGCGCAAGCATACAATGCGCTGGGCTACGGCATGCTGGAACGCAACGAGCGCATTCCGGAAGCAATGAAGCTGGTGGAAAAAGCGCTGCAGCTTGCGCCCAATGATGCCTCCATCATGGACAGCGTGGGCTGGGGCTACTATCGCAGCGGCAAGCTGGATGAGAGCGTGAAGATGTTGCGGCGCGCATACGCCGGCAATGCCAATCCCGAGATAGCTGCGCATCTGGGCGAAGTGCTGTGGGTACGCGGCGACAAAGCGGAAGCCAGAAAGATCTGGCGGGAAAGCCTGAAGGAAAATCCCGGCAATGAGCCACTGCTGACAGTGATGAAAAAATTCGATCCACAATGATGCGGCGTCTGTTTTTTTTGGGTTTGTTCCTGTTAAGCGGCTGCGCACAATTAGCGCCTGCTCCGGCGCCGGATGTGCGCCCCGCGCATCTGGAATCCGCCCCGTTTGCAATGAACGGACGGATTTCGGTCGATCATTATGGCGAGCGGCATTCCGCAGGGCTGCACTGGACACATCGCGGGCAATCCGATGAAGTTCTGTTGCTGACCCCGCTAGGACAAACCGCTGTGCGCGTTTATCGCAACAACATTAACGCAACGCTGGATGACGGCGACAAACACTACCAGGCCGACAATGCAGACGCGCTGATGGAAAAGGTTTTGGGCTGGCATTTGCCACTGCGCGGCCTGCACCAATGGGTGCTGGGACTACCGGATACCGGCAGTCCTGTGCAAATCAAACGTGACAGCAAGGGCCGAATCAGCGAGTTGGCCCAGAATGACTGGGAAGTGCGCTACTTGCGCTATGCCCCGGACGGTTTACCGGCACGGCTGCAGTTGAGCCATGAACACTTAAAGGTGCAATTGCTGATCGACGAGTGGCAATGGAATCCAAATTAAAAAAGCCGTTGCCGCATAACTCAAGGATGGCGCAGCCATCATCAAGCCAGACTGCAGGAGCACAACTCACCTGCCCCGCCCCGGCAAAATTGAATCTGTTCCTGCATGTCACGGGACGCAGGCCTGACGGCTACCATTTGCTGCAAACCCTGTTTCGCTTCATCGATCTGCACGACACACTGCATTTCAGCCTGCGCGAAGACGGTGCAATACGGCGTACCAATACCCTTGAAGGCATACCGGAAGAGCAGGATCTGTGCGTGCAAGCGGCGCGTCTGCTGCAAAGCGAAACCGGTTGCGGTCTGGGCGTAGACATCACGCTTGAGAAGCGTATCCCGATGGGCGGCGGCCTGGGCGGCGGCAGCTCGGATGCTGCAACCACACTGATTGCGCTGAGTCGCCTATGGTCATTGGGTTTGTCGCGTACACGCCTGATGCAACTCGGCCTGCGCCTGGGCGCGGATGTGCCGGTATTCATATTCGGTAAAAACGCGTTTGCCGAGGGCGTGGGTGAGCGTTTGCAAGCCTACCCTTTGCCTGACGCGTGGTATGTGGTGCTGTTCCCACCGGTACAGGTACCGACCGCACAGATTTTTGCACATCCAGAATTGACACGGAATGCGGTTTCCATCACAATGCGCGCCCTTTCGGAGCGGCAACTTTGCGACGAGCGGCAATTTCGCAACGATTTGCAGCCTGTGGTGTGCAACCTCTACCCGGAAGTGGCCCGTTATTTAGGTTGGCTCAATGGATTTGGCAAAGCAATGATGACCGGATCGGGAGCATGTGTATTCGCCGAGTTTACCAGTTGCAACCAGGCCGAGACAGTGATGAAACAGCTGCCGCCAGGGATGCACGGTGTGGTGGCGCAAGGTTTGGCAAGGCATCCGTTGCATGATTGGGTGCCTGATTGATGTAAGTATAAAAGTTTCAGGGTACTCCTAAAAATTCAGGGTTCGACCAGTGAAATCCGGATTTTTAGATGTGCCCTTGTTGATGGGGAGTCGCCAAGTGGTAAGGCACTGGATTTTGATTCCAGCATTCGTAGGTTCGATCCCTACCTCCCCAGCCAGTTTCAGAGTATTTCAATATATTGAGGGATTGACGTGTCCTACGACAGCTTGATGGTGTTCACCGGCAATGCCAATCCTAAGCTCGCAGAATCGGTCGCGCGGTATCTGCACATACATCTGGGGCGTGCCACAGTAGGCCGTTTTTCAGATGGTGAAGTACAGGTCGAGCTGCTTGAGAACGTGCGCGGCAGGGATGTGTTCGTGCTGCAATCCACGTGCGCGCCGACCAATGACAACTTGATGGAAGTACTGGTGATGGTGGACGCGTTGAAACGTGCTTCAGCCGGACGTATCACCGCCGCGATGCCGTATTTTGGCTACGCGCGCCAGGATCGCCGCTTGCGCTCGGCGCGGGTCGCGATCACCGCCAAACTGGTGGCCGATATGCTCTCCAGTGCCGGCGTGGATCGCTTGTTGACGATGGATCTGCACTCCGACCAGATACAGGGCTTCTTCGATATCCCGGTGGACAATATTTATGCCAGCCCGATCCTGTTGTCGGACGTGTGGAAACACGATTACCCGAATCTGATCGTGGTATCGCCGGACGTCGGGGGCGTGGTGCGTGCCCGCGCGCTGGCCAAGCAACTGGATGCGGACCTGGCGATCATTGACAAGCGCCGCCCCAAACCGGGCGTGGCAAAAGTAATGAATATCATCGGTGACGTGGCGGGCAGGACCTGTTTGATCATGGATGACATGGTGGATACCGCCAATACGCTGTGCGAAGCCGCCAACGCACTCAAGGAAAAAGGCGCGACGCGCGTATTGGCCTATTGTACCCATGCGGTATTGTCCGGCCCGGCGATCGAACGCATCGAAAATTCCGCGATGGATGAGCTGGTCATTACCGACACCATCCCGCTGAGCGAAGCAGCGCGCAACTGCAAGCGCATACGCCAGTTGAGCACGGCCGAATTGCTGGCGGAAACGATACGCCGCATCAATAACGAAGAGTCGGTGAGTTCGCTGTTCACCGAATAAATTTTTGGCGGCAACCATGTTGGTTGCCGCAAATGTTGAATTGTCTGGTCGCGGACGATTCTGTTTTCTGGAGAAGTAAAATGACAATCGAAATCAATGCAACAACTCGTAAGGCGCAAGGAACGGGTGCGAGCCGCCGTCTGCGTAACACCGGCCGCGTGCCAGGTGTTGTGTATGGCGTGGGCGACGTGAACATGATCGAACTGGATCACAACGAACTGTATTACAAACTGCGTGCAGAGGCGTTCCATGCATCCATTTTGACATTGAATCTGGACGGCAAAAAGGAATCCGTGCTGTTGCGCGATTTCGTCATGCACCCGTTCCGCCAGCAGGTACAGCACGTCGACTTCCAGCGCGTGGATGCGAAGAAAAAGATGCACATCAAGGTGCCGTTGCACTTCTTGAATGCCGATATCTCGCCGGGTGTGAAGGATGGCGGAGGCAAGATCAGCCATGTGATGACCGAGCTGGACATCATTTGTTTGCCCAAAGACCTGCCAGCCTTCATCGAAGTGGACCTGGGCCAAATGGAACTGGGCCACTCGGTGCACGTCTCCGACCTGAAGCTGCCCGCTGGCGTCGAATCCGCCGCACACGGAACACACACCGCCGAAGCGGTGGTTGCCACAGTTCAGGTTCCGCGCGGCATGATGGAAGCCGAAGTGGCTGCGGAGGCTGAGGCCGCAGCAGCAGCTTCTGCGGCCTCAGCGCCCGCACCTGCTGCCGGAGTAGCCAAAACAGGTGCTGCTCCTGCCGCCGCTGCTGCAGCTCCTGCCGCCAAAAAAGCCAAGTAAATCGACTGGCTGCATAAACCCGCCATGCCGAAAGCAATGGCGGGTTTTTTTATTCAGGCGCCATGAACGGAATGAATGCGATACGTTTGATAGTAGGTCTGGGCAATCCCGGACGCGAATATGAAACCACCCGGCATAATGTCGGTTTCAGATGGGTGGACGAACTCGCGCGCCTGCAAAAGATGAGCTTCAGGAGCGAGGCCAAGTTTCACGGCCTGACTGCGCGAGGCCAGCTGCACGGGCATGAAGTGTTGCTGCTCAAACCGCAAACCTTCATGAATGTCAGCGGGAGAGCCGTCGGAGCACTGGTGCAGTTCTACAAGATAGCGCCGGCAGAAATGCTGGTGGTGCATGACGAACTGGATCTGCCTCCGGGTGTGGCGCGCCTGAAAATGGGCGGCGGACACGGCGGGCACAACGGGCTGAAAGACATCATCGCGCATCTGGGCAGCAAGGATTTCTGGCGGCTGCGCCTCGGCATCGGCCATCCCGGCGAGCGTCACGAAGTAGCCGATTACGTGTTGAGCGATCCGCGACGCGAAGAGCGTGAATTGATAGAAGACGCCATGCAGCAGGCGCAAAACATCGCGCACCTGGTCATCGAAGGAAAAACCGAAGCGGCGATGTTGAAGCTGCATAGTGCATAAAACCTAACCCCTCCCGGCCTCCCCTTGTCAGGGGATGAGTCTACGCTCTCCCCCTGACAAGGGGGAGCTGGAGGGGGTTTTGGGTTACAGTTAATAAAAAAGGAAACAACCATGAGTCTCAAATGCGGTATTGTCGGCCTTCCCAATGTGGGCAAATCCACTTTGTTCAA
>DIYV01000151.1 GCA_002429165.1 Gallionella sp. UBA6045
AGGCGCGTCGCCTACCATTCATCCTGCACCCTGCAGCACGGCCAGAAACTCGGCGGAACGGTGGAAGCGATACTGCGGCGCTGCGGCTATGAACTTACGCCGGTCGCGGACAGCCATCTGTGCTGTGGCGCGGCTGGGTCATACACGTTGCTGCAAGCCAAACTTTCCGGACAGTTGCTGGACAACAAGCTGGCCGCGCTGCAGGCAGGCAAGCCTGAGCTGATCGCCTCCGCCAATGTCGGGTGCCAGATGCATCTGGCCAGCGCAAGCGATGTGCCGGTCAAACACTGGATAGAGTTGTTGGAGTAATTCCGGAATCAACTGATATTGATTATAAATAAAGGGAGATCGCAGCATGACCGTAAAATCATTCCACCCGCCGCAACGGGTTCTGATGGGGCCCGGCCCTTCAGATGTCAGCCCGCGCGTGCTGGAAGCCATGTCACGCCCGACCATCGGTCATCTCGACCCGGTGTTCGTGTCCTTCATGGACGAGATGAAAGTGCTGCTGAAATACGCGTTCCAGACCGGGAATGAATTGACCATGCCCGTTTCCGCGCCCGGCTCCGCGGGCATGGGAACCTGCTTCGTCAATCTGGTCGAACCGGGTGACAAGGTCATCGTGTGCCAGAACGGCGTGTTCGCCGGACGCATGAAAGAAAACGTCGAGCGCTGCGGCGGCATCGCGGTGATGGTCCAGGATGACTGGGGTCGCGCGGTCGATCCGCAGAAACTGGAAGACGCACTCAAGGCCAATCCGGATGCGAAGATAGTCGCCTTCGTGCACGCGGAGACTTCCACCGGCGCACTGTCCGATGCCAAGACACTGGTAGAGATCGCGCGCAAGCATGATTGCCTTACCATCGTGGATGCAGTCACATCGCTGGGCGGTACGCCGCTCAAGGTCGACGAGTGGGAAATCGATGCCATCTACTCCGGTTCGCAAAAATGTCTGTCGTGCACTCCCGGTCTCTCGCCGGTCAGCTTCAGCCCGAAGGCGCTGGAAAAGATCAAGAACCGCAAGAGCAGGGTGCAAAGCTGGTTCAAGGACCTCAATCTGGTGATGGGCTACTGGGGCGGCACGACCAAACGCGCCTACCACCATACCGCCCCGATCAACGCGCTGTACGGCTTGCACGAGTCGCTGGTGATACTGCAGGAAGAGGGACTGGAAAATGCCTGGGCGCGCCACCAGAAAAATCATCTCGCGCTGCGCGCGGGTCTGGAAGCGATGGGATTGAAGTTCGTGGTGCCGGAAGCGGAGCGCCTGCCACAACTGAATGCGATCTCGGTACCCGAAGGCGTTGATGAAGCTCTGGTGCGCTCCATCCTGTTGTCCGATTACGACCTGGAAATCGGAGCGGGACTCGGCGCAATGGCCGGGAAAGTGTGGCGCGTCGGTTTGATGGGACATGCCAGCAACCCGCGCAATGTGCGGCTGTGCCTCAACGCACTGGACGATGCGCTCGGCCGCCTCAAGGCACCGATCACGCGCGGTGTCGCGGTGGATGCGGCAAACCGGAAACTGGCCGGCTGATTCATTGCATGGCACACAAAAAAACCATCCCTGGAGGGTGGATTTCTATATGCGCATCCGAAATAAGGTACGGAGATAAAATCAAAATTAGAGGTAAATTACTGCCGGGAAGACAGCGACCGCAAGCACCAACACCAGCCATTCTATATTGTGTCTCGCGAGGAAACCCGTGAAATGCAGAACCAGTATGGCGATGGCGGACAGATAAAACAGAATCGTCAATATCATTTGGTATTCCTTTCTTTGTTGTGTCAGCGGCAATTGTTGACCGACGTTTTTGCTTCCTGATGAAGATATCGATGTCGTATGTCACTTAGGTCGTACTCGGATTCATGCTTACCACTTTAACGGCCGGTAATCTGAATAATACCTGATGTTGCATCAGGTATCCATCTGTTTTCCCTGGGTTGTTTCCCGGGGGTGGTCATTCAATCGTTCGCTGTATCGTCTCCGCTGGTGTAATGGCTTAAGCCATCACCGGAAGACGATTTTACGCGGCGGTCTCAGCCATTTTGCACCAGGAAATACAGGACAAACAGAAACACCGCCGCCAATAATGCAACCATTATTTTCATGGTTCGCTCTGTCCGCTTTCTTTGCATGGCAAAAAGTCTATTTTCCAGATTGTCGTCCAAGAGAAATCCCTTCCAAAAGTTATAATTCTCGCCCCAACGCTGCCGCGCAACCGGCTGTGAAATCCGGCACCTCCACGTTTTTCGTCTTTCCAGAGGAGCGCCTCATACTGCCGATTTTCCCATATTATGAACTACCGGACCATCATCCTGAAGCCGGCGCCGAGTGTCCCATTCTTACACAAACCAACAACTCATCAACCAGAGATGGCACATAACCGGCTTCCAAATCAGATAACCCGGCTTGACGGTCCGGAGTTCAACCGGTTATTTTCTTAACTGGCAGAATATGGTTTTTGCTGATAGATTGCGGCCCCATCTGCTCGTCGACCATGTTATTGCTAGAACGGGTGTTCAGCTCACTTGCTTAGAAAGTGGAAAAGTATGTTTTGGCGTTTAGTGCTGGTTACTGTAGAAGTTCTGATCATCACCATTTGGGATTATAAGATGTCCGGGACCTACTATTCTCTGGACGTACTATATTGCCTGCCGATTATTCAGGCCTCGCATATAGGCGCAATTCTTTCCATGCGCCACTCTGAAACACAGTTGGCTGCCCTGGTGGGAGTCATAACCGCTGTTGCCTGGAGCATTGCCGAGGCAGCCGTTGTTTGGCCGAATTATCCCCTGGGCGCCCTGACAATAAATATTATTACCCGTAGCATCACTTTTACCATTCTTGGCCGGGTGTTGGCCAAACTCTGGAAGTCCAGAGCTTATTCCCACAAGGATGCGTTGACTGGTTTGGCTAATCGCCTGGAATTTACCGAAAAGTTTTCGACCGAACAATCGCGCAGCGAACGGTCCAGCAAACCCTACTCCCTGCTATTCATCCACATTGAGCAATTGAGGATGCTCAATGACACCTATGGCCGCAGTGCCGGAGACGCAGCCCTTAAAGCCGTGTCCGGCATATTCAATCGTAATTCCAGGGGCATTGATACTGTTGCGCGCATCGGCAAGGAAGAGTTCGCGATATTATTCCCCGAGACTGATGAATATATCTGCGGAGTATTGGCATTGAGGATCAACTCGGCAACGGAGAAGATGTTTCATACAGAAGGTTGGCCAATAACTCTATCAATAGGATATGTGACGGTGATCGGTTCCGAGAAGAGCTTTGATGAGGTATTGGAAGAAGCCGATGAAAAAATGAAATTGATCAAACAGCAAAATTATGAGCTGTGGGGACAGGTGTAACTCTGAAGGCTGCGCCGACTATCTCACCTGCCAACAATCAATTTATACGCCCTGCATCACCCACCACCAACCGGTCAGCGAGACGAATGAAATCACCAGTCCCACCGCCACCATCAATGTCGCCAGATGCGGATCAAGGTCGTGCTCGGTCGCGAGGATCGCCGCGGTGATCATCGGCGGCATCGCCGCTTCGAACAGGGTGACCTGTATGGCCTGCCCGTGCGCGCCTAACAGCGGCACGTACAACAGGAACAATACCAGCGGCGCCAGCACCAGCTTGAATGCCAGCCCTATGGCCAGGTTCCTGCCATTGCCCCTGAGATGGCCGAGGTGCAACTGGAAGCCGACAGCGAGCAGCGCCAGCGGCGCCAGCGTATCGCCCATGCGTTTCAATATAACGGTGAGCCATTCCGGATAGTCGACCGGGATCAGCAGCAGTGCCAATACCAATGCGATGAACGGGGGAAACAGCACGATACGTTTGGCCATTTCAGCCACGCCGGGACGACCCGACGAATAAAGGCCGGCGACGGTGATACCCAATGTGGAAAGCACCAGGAACGAACCGAGCTGATCGACCACGATGCCGCTGACGAGTCCCTGATGCCCGTAATACGCCTCGACCATCGGCAGCCCGACGTAAGAAGTATTGCCCAGTCCGCCGGTCAGCATCAGCGCGCCCACGGTGCGGCGCGGCAAATTCAGCCAGCGCCCGACCAGCCAGAAAAATCCCGCCGACAATGCAAAAAGCAGCCATGCCATGGCAGCCATCAGTCCGACATTTCCGCTGAGCTTCAAGTCATGCAGATATAACAGCGTCAGCGCGGGGAGGGAAACATGGATGATGAAGGTGTTCAGCACGGCAGGCGTGTTGACCGGCATGCGCTTGTAACGGTGCAGCAGCATACCGGCGATGAAGCAGAGAATGAGCAGGATGAGGTTATTCAATTGGTGGCAGTTATGCGTACAAATTGCCGGTACATTTCCTGACCCGGTGTTTGAGCGCTTCTAACAGCAAGCTTCCTTGCCGCCAAGCTGGATTGGCGGGCAAGGCAACGTTCCATAGGAACAAAAGACACAACAATCGCCCGGTTTGGGTTTCAGCACAGTGCGACAATTTGTGCATTCATAAAACCACTGGCATGCATCGACAGGCATCTCCTCCTCCCTGGCAAAACCGCACACAGGACAGGTGAGCACTGATCTGGTTTGAATTTCCATGGATACTCCGATACTCAATAAATCTGAATTAAACCGGCACTCTTGCCGCGATATATGCCTTGAGCTTCCCCACGTCCGCTTCCATCAGTTCGCAGCGTTGCGGCAACTTTTCAATTCCCGCCATAGCCGCAGGACGTTCCGGTTCCCGTCCCAGGGCTTCATGTATCGTCTCGGCGAACTTGGCGGGCAGCGCGGTCTCCAGGCAGATCAGCGGCAAGTTGGGTCGGCGCTGTTCCAGCCCCACCTTGATTCCGTCGGCGGTGTGGGTGTCGACCATCACACCGTATTCCTCCCACAGTTCCAGGATGGTCTTGAGCCTGTCCCGATGTGTGCTCTTGCCGGAAGAAAAATCGAATTTCGGCAGTGCGTCCCAATAAGCAGTGTCCTTGATGTCAAAAGCATCGCCCGTATCTACCTTGCTCCAGAACTCGCGCACCTTCGCACCATCGCGCCCGACCAGGTCAAACACGAAACGCTCGAAGTTGGAGGCCTTGGAGATGTCCATCGACGGACTGCTGGTCTCGTAAGTGTGTTTGGTGTCGCGCGGGCGGTACACGCCGGTGCGGAAGAATTCGTCGAGCACGTCGTTCTCGTTGGTCGCCAGGATCAGCTGGCCGATCGGCAGGCCCATCATGCGCGCGATGTGCCCGGCGCAGATGTTGCCGAAGTTGCCGGAAGGCACCGAGAACGCGACCTGCTCGTCGTTCGACCGGGTCGCGGCAAAGTAGCCCTTGAAGTAATAAACGACCTGCGCCGACACGCGCGCCCAATTGATCGAATTGACCGTGCCGATCTTGTACTTCGCCTTGAAGGTGTGGTCGTTTGACACCGCCTTCACCATGTCCTGCGCGTCGTCGAACATGCCGTCGATCGCGATGTTGAAGATGTTCTGATCCTGCAGCGAGTACATCTGCGCGCGCTGGAAGGCCGACATTTTGCCGTTGGGCGACAGCATGAACACGCGGATGCCGCGCTTGCCGCGCATCGCGTATTCTGCGGCGGAACCGGTGTCGCCGGAGGTCGCGCCGAGGATGTTCAGCTCGGCATGCTGCTTGTCCAGCGTATACTCGAACAGGTTGCCGAGCAACTGCATTGCCATGTCCTTGAACGCAAGCGTCGGCCCATTGGAGAGTTCGAGGATGTGCACGCCCGGCTCCAGCGTGCGCAACGGCGTGATCTGCGTGAAATCGGAATCGGCGCGGCCGTTGCTGTACACCGCGGTCGTGTATGTCTTGCCGATGATGGCCTTCAGGTCAGCCGCCGGAATGTCGGTGATGAATTTCGACAGCACCGCGTACGCAAGGTCGGCATAGGACAGCTTGCGCCACGCATCCAGTTCGGCGCGTGTCACTTGCGGATACTGCTCGGGCAGATACAGCCCGCCATCGGGAGCAAGGCCGCCGAGCAGGATTTCGGTGAAGTTTTTCGCAGGCGCGTTGCCGCGGGTGGAGATGTATTTCATGGATACCTCAATAAATTTCTTTTGTGGGCGAATCGCGGTGTCGCGTGCTCGCTCACTCCTCGTCTATCAATCCGATATGCCTCGTCGTTCGCTGCGCGGCTCCTTGCGCTTCATCCCACAAAAGCGAATTTCTTGAGGCATCCAAAGTTTCAGATGTATTTTTAAATTTCCTCAACCAAAAACAACTGCGTCACGGCAGGAATCGAACGAGCCTTATGGCCGCTTGTCGGGCCGGAAGGAATATTGATTCCTGAACCTTCCGGGTAACGCACAAAGTGTCCGTGAAAATCGATTTCAAGTTCACCTTGAACTAAAAAACCGACATGTCCTTTTTCGCACCAGTCCGGATCAACGAATTCGGACGTGAACTCAAGCAGACGAAGCTGTTTGGTACCACTGCGAAATGCCTTGAATCTC
>DIYV01000071.1 GCA_002429165.1 Gallionella sp. UBA6045
CCCCCCCCCCCCCCGCCGTATTCATTTTCAAGGGCACTCAAATTCACGCCTTCGCCGATGGCAACGGTGAGACATGGTTTTCTGCCGGTGATGTTTGTGCTGTTCTTGGCTATAGCAACGACAGCGAAGCCATCAATAAATACTGCCGTGAAAAGGGGATCTCGAAACACGACTCCCATGCTGAAGATGAGGATCATGGATTAACCTACATCAACGAAGGGAACCTCTACCGCCTGATCATCAACTCCCGCAATGAAGGCGCGCCTGCCTTTGAAGCGAAGCTGACGGAGGAAATTCTTCCCGCCATCAGAAAGGCAGGAGGCTGCGCCACACCACAAGATGCCAGCGCACTCTCCCTTGCCCAGCAGAACGCCTTGCGGCAGATCATCTCCCAGCGTTCGGTGAACGCCGATATCTGGAGTAGCTTCAACGATCATTTCGAGATTGGCAGTTATATTGAGTTGCCCGCAGAGCGTTTCGTCGATGCGGTTTCTTTTCTTGCCGCGCTGCCCACGAACGAGAAGTTGCTCGGTGCACGATACCAGTACCCGCGCGCCATGCTCGATCAGCCGCACTTTGTTGCGCCGGACGATGGCAAGGCCTGCCTGTCGCTGTCCATGCTGTCAGACCTGGCACAGTTCGAGTCGCCGCTTATGTCGCTTCTGAATCAACTGCGCAGCGATGGGCACGACATCACCGCGCCGCTTGATGAGGCTGTGGCCATGCGCGCGGCCATGCAGCAAACGGACAAGGTGCTGGATGAAATCCGGCTGATTGCGCTCAAGGCAAAATCGGGGAGACTGAGATGATTTCTCCTCAACGGATATTCCATGTTTTTCTAATACGCAACTTTAAGCAAGACTGGACAATGAATACAAACGAGGCATGCGGCGAGGGGGCGACAAAATGAACGCACGAGACCTGACATTCGAGGAAATGAAAAAACCGGGGAAGGCGCTGATCAACCGCAAGCGCCTGCTAACAATCGTGCCTCTTTCTGAGAGAACAATTCTTAACATGGAAAAACGGGGAGAGTTTCCACAGCGCTTCTCTATCACCACGCGTTTGGTTGCGTGGGACCTGCAAGAAATTGAGGCTTGGATCGAGCAACGTAAATCCGCAGCATTGCTTCCGTCAGCTCCGGGGCTCAGGAGCGTGTAGCAAACTTGTCTATCATGTCCGCCCATTCCTGCAACATCACGCGCCGCTGTTCTGCATACTCGGCTTTGTTGTAAACGGCCCTCACCCCTTTCTGTTCATGGGCTAGGCACTTTTCAATCCAGTCCGTGTTGTATCCGGCCTCATGCAGCAGCGTCGAGGCAGTCCGCCTTAAGTCATGCGGCCCAAATTTGTCCAGCGTCTTACCATCCTTCTGTGCTGCCATATAAGCCAGCTTGGTGACCTGGTTCAAGGTCGCCTTGCTCATCGGTATGTCAGGATCGTAGCGTGATGGCAAAACGTAACGTGAACCGCCAGCGCAGGTCTTAAGAGCAACGAAAATATCCAGAGCCTGTCTCGACAGGTAGATATTGTGCGGATTGCGCCGCTTCATTCGCTCACCTGGGATAGTCCAAATCGCATCAGTGAAATTGATCTCTGTCCATACTGCCTCGACCAATTCTGACTTGCGCAACATGGTCAACAGTAACAACTTGACCGCAAGCCTGATCGTAGGTGCGGTAGAAACGTACTCCAGATACTGATACATCACCCCGATCTCTTCTGGCGATAGCGACCGATCCTTGGGTTGAAATCTTGCGATAGACGTTGGCCGCACCAAGTCGGCCGGATTGTCATGCTTATGCCCTTTCTCCATCGCATAGCGATATACCAACTGCACCACCTCTCTGGCATGGACCGCCGTGGCTGGTGCGCCTCTGGCTACGATCTTGTCACACAAAGCACGCAAATCCTCATGGGATATTTCACCCATCTTGAGCTTGCCAAACGGCTCCTTGAGATCGCGCTCATAGACTGATCGCCGCATGTCTCGGGTTGAATCGGCCATCTGGTGATTCTTCAACCATAGCTCCGCCCACTCACCAAATGAATCTGCATCCTTGGACTTTTGCTTTTCTCTCGCCTTGGTTCTGGATGGCGACTTGCCGGCAACAAGCTCCTTTTTCGCCAATGAAAGCTTCTCTCTGGCTTCCTTCAGTGTCAGGCCCCCGGCCCCATAGCGCCCAATCACCAGCGTCTCTTGCCGTCCGTTGATGCTGTAGTTATAGCGGAACGATACCGTACCTGTGGTCAAGACGGTGACATATAGACCATCACGGTCACTGACTTTGTACGCCTTGGCTTCAGGCTTGAGATTCCGTAATTTTGTATCTGTCAGCATACTTCCCCCGGCGATTTGATACCATGATTATGAAAGCCCATAAATACCGCTACAACCCGCGTATTTATTGGACTTGTTCATATTTTATACCATTGTCGAACAAGAATTTTTGCAATGGTATTACGATGAGCGAATGGTATTTTAGAAGATTGTACCATCGATAGAACCATGAAAAAAACTTGCTTGCCGCTACTTGTCGTTGCCGGACTTTGCCAGACATAAAGCATAAAAGCCCTGTAAATACAGGGCTTTTCGTTAATCCACTACCAGTCGTTGCGCTACGCTGCCAGACGCAAAATCATTCCCACTCTATCGTCGCGGGCGGCTTGCCGGAGATGTCATAGACCACGCGGTTGATGCCGCGCACTTCGTTGATGATGCGGTTGGAAACCCTGCCCAGCAATTCATAGGGCAAATGTGCCCAGTGTGCGGTCATGAAATCCTGGGTCTGCACCGCGCGCAATGCCACCACCCATTCATAGGTTCGGCCATCTCCCATCACGCCGACGCTTTTGACCGGCAGGAATACAGTGAAGGCTTGCGAAGTTTTCGCATACCAGGACATCCCGTCGTCATCCTTGGTGGCATGCAGTTCTTCGATGAAGATCGCGTCGGCGCGGCGCAGCAGTTCGGCGTACTCGCGCTTGACTTCACCCAGGATGCGCACCCCCAGACCGGGGCCCGGGAAAGGATGACGGTATACCATGTCGTGCGGCAGGCCCAGCGCCACACCGAGTTCGCGCACTTCGTCCTTGAACAACTCGCGCAACGGCTCGAGCAGTTTGAGGTGCAGACTTTCCGGCAGGCCGCCGACATTGTGGTGCGATTTGATGGCGTGGGCCTTTTTGGTTTTCGCGCCGGCCGATTCGATCACGTCAGGATAAATGGTGCCCTGCGCCAGCCACTTGGCATTTTTGATCTTCGCCGATTCACGCTGGAACACTTCGACGAACTCGCGGCCGATGACTTTGCGTTTCTGTTCCGGGTCGGTCACGCCCGAGAGGTGTTTCAAGAACTCGCCGCTGGCATCAACATGAATGATCTTCATGTGCATGTGATTGCCGAAGGTCTCCATCACCTGTACGCCTTCGTTCAGGCGCAACAGACCGTTGTCGACGAACACGCAGGTGAGCTGGTCGCCGATCGCGCGGTGGATCAGTGCAGCTGCGACGGAGGAATCCACGCCGCCGGACAATCCCAGAATCACTTCGTCTGTTCCGACCTGCACGCGGATTTTTTCCACCGCCTCGCTGATGTAATCCGGCATGTTCCAGTCATCACCGCAGCCGCAGATGTCGTGCACGAAACGGCCTATGATGGCCTTGCCCTGATAGGTGTGGGTGACCTCGGGATGGAATTGCACCGCATAGTAGCGGCGTGCCTCATCCGCCATCGCGGCGATCGGCGTGGCGGCATTGCTGGCGATGACCGAGAATCCCGGCGGCAGTGCCGTCACCTTGTCGCCGTGACTCATCCACACGTCGAGCAGGCCGTGGCCTTGTGCGTTGGTCCTGTCCTGAATGCCTTCGAACAGTCTGGAATGCCCCTGCGCACGGATTTCCGCATAACCGAACTCGCGTACAGTACCGCTCTCCACTGCCCCGCCCAGTTGCGCCGCCATGGTCTGCATGCCGTAGCAAATGCCCAGCACCGGCACACCCAGTTCGAACACAATCTGCGGCGCGCGAGGCGTATCACCCTCGGTCACCGAATTCGGGCCGCCGGAAAGTATGATCCCCGCCGGGTTGAAATCGCGAATGAAGCTTACATCGACATCGTAAGGATGCAGTTCGCAGTAGACGTTGGTTTCGCGCACGCGGCGCGCAATCAGCTGGGTATATTGCGAACCGAAATCGAGGATCAGGATTTTTTTGTGCGACATGGCTTGTGATCTGGAAGTGAAGATTCGGAATTGAGGAACCAGGGACCGGGATGTTAAGGATGGATATTCCCGCACCCCGGTCCCGGACTCTGCATCCTAGTCTATATGGTAATTCGGCGCTTCCTTGGTGATCTGCACATCATGCACATGAGACTCGCGTATGCCGGCAGAAGATATCTCGACGAACTCGGCTTTGGTGTGCATGGTGGCGATATCCGCGCATCCAAGATAGCCCATGCTGGAACGCAGACCGCCCATCAACTGATGGATCACTGCCAGCACGCTGCCCTTGTATGGCACACGACCTTCCACGCCTTCCGGCACCAGCTTGTCCTGGTTGGCTTCGTTATCCTGGAAATAACGGTCGCTGGAACCTTGCTGCATCGCGGCCAGACTGCCCATGCCGCGATAGGATTTGTAGGAACGCCCCTGAAACAATTCGATCTCGCCGGGTGCTTCTTCGGTACCGGCAAACAAACCGCCGAGCATCACGGTATGCGCGCCGGCCGCGATCGCTTTCGAGATGTCACCGGAGTAACGAATGCCGCCATCGGCGATCAACGGTACACCGGTTCCAAGCAATGCCTTGGCAACACTCTGAATCGCCCCGATCTGCGGCACACCGACACCCGCGACAATGCGAGTGGTGCAGATCGAACCGGGACCGATGCCGACTTTAACACCGTCCGCGCCGTGATCCAGCAAAGCCATAGCCGCACCGCCGGTGGCGATATTGCCGCCGATCACCTCGATGTGCGGGAACCGGGTCTTGACCCACTTGACGCGATCCAGCACACCCTGCGAATGACCGTGAGCGGTATCCACCACGATCACATCAACGCCCGCCTCGGCCAGCAACGTGACACGCTCATCCGTACCTTCGCCTACGCCGACCGCAGCACCGACACGCAGATGACCGAAGCCATCCTTGCAGGCATTCGGATGTTCGCTTGATTTCAATATATCCTTGACCGTCATCAAACCGCACAACTCGAACGCATCGTTAACCACCATTACGCGCTCGATACGATGTTTGTGCATCAGGTTGCGCGCCTCTTCCAGGCTGGCGTTCTCCTTGACGGTGATCAGCCGCTCAAGCGGCGTCATGATATTTTTGACCGGCTGATCCAGATTGCTCTCGAAGCGCAGATCGCGATTGGTGACAATGCCGACCAACTGCTTGCCCTGCACCACCGGCAAACCGGAAATCTTGTGCTTGCGAGTCAGACTCAACACGTTGCGCACCGACATGTCAGGCGTGATGGTGATGGGATCCTGAACCACGCCGCTTTCAAATCGTTTGACCTTGGCAACCTTCTCCGCCTGTGCCTGGGCCGGCATATTCTTGTGGATGATGCCGATGCCGCCTTCCTGCGCCAGCGCGATCGCCAAGCGCGATTCGGTGACGGTATCCATCGCCGCGGACAACAGCGGGATGTTCAAATTAATGTTGCGGGTGAGCTGGGTGCGCAGGCTGACATCGCGCGGTAACACATTGGAGTAGGCAGGGACGAGCAGGACGTCGTCAAACGTTAAAGCTTTTTGAATGATGCGCATGAATCAGCCCTCGGCAAAGCGAGCATTATACGCATCTGGTGTAGTCATATCCAGCGACTTGGGCGGGGATAACCGGGGGGCTTATTCAATAATTGTCTGATAAACCGTTCTGTTGGCCATCAAAGCCGTTTGCCAGGCCCAAAAAACTCTTGGCAGCCTGCTGCCTTATAGCCGGCTAAGTAATAAAGCCGCTGGATTGTGTCTGGCCACCCAGGATATCGTGGGTAGCGCTAGTTGTTTATTCGGTAGGCTTGCCCGAAAATATAATGAGTAGGCTCATTACAATAAAAGGTGAAAAAACAAAGAAAACCGTTAATACACCCACAACTGTTACTGAACCCATTTGACACCTCCAAAATAATTATCGTAACTGTTCCCCCACAACCGATATTTTGGCCCTGATATCAACCGATCAGTCTGACGGGTTAAATAACCATATAAAAACTGTGGCAATGAGATAGTGTCATCTGACAACACAATACGCAACAATCAAAATGCAACAAGATAATACCAATATACAAAAATTCGATTTCATGACTCCCGGATTTTATTGCCGGGTTTGAGGCGACTGTTGCAATTATTCCGTTACCGGTTTATTCAGCATCGCTTTCAGTCTCGCGAGCTTGTCCATCCCCTCGTTTTTGGTCACAGTCGACACAGCATCCGCGTGGCCGCCCGCATAAATCAATTCTTCTTCCGGCAACTCTTCCAGGAAGCGGCTTGATTCGCAGGCCTTCCAGTCCTTGCCGCGCTTGCGGCGGTTGCAGTAGCTGATCTGCAGGCTGCGCTCGGCGCGGGTGATACCGACGTACATCAAACGGCGCTCCTCTTCGATCTGTTTTTCATCGCTGTCACGGAACGGCAGTATTTCTTCTTCAGCGCCGATGATGAACACGTGCGGGAATTCAAGCCCCTTGGCGGCATGCAGTGTGGACAAGGCGACCGCATCTGGTTCCTGGTCCTTGCCTTCCAGCATGTTGATCAGCGCGATGGTCTGCACCATCGCGATCAATGACTTCTCGTCCGCCTCGGCCTTGCGCTTGAGCCAGCCGATGAAGTCCTCGACGTTCTTCCACTTGGTCTCGGCCTGGCGCGGGTCGTGCGAGTCATACAGCCAGGCCTCGTAATTGATCGCGCGCAGCAACTCGTCCAGCAATTCGCCGCACGGGTCCTTGTCCGCACGGTCCTGGATGCGGTTGATGAAGTTGCAGAACAGCATCAGCTCTTCATATTGGCGCGGCTGCAGCTCATCCCGGATATGCGTTTCGAAAGCGGCCTCGAACAGGCTGATGTGGCGCTCCCCGGCATAGCTGCCGAGCTTTTCCAGCGTGGTATTGCCGATGCCGCGCTTGGGCGTGGTGATGGCGCGAATAAAAGCAGGATCGTCGTCCGGGTTGGCGATCAGCCGCAAATAGGCGGTGATGTCCTTGATCTCGGCGCGATCGAAGAATGACGTGCCGCCGCTGACGGTATAGGGCACGCGCTGGGCGCGCAGCTGCTCTTCGAACGCGCGCGACAGGTGGTTGCTGCGATACAGGATCGCGTAATCTGAATATTTGGTGCGATGCTCGAACTTGTGCGCCATCAGCTTCATCACCACGCTTTCTGCTTCGTGTTCGTCGTCTCGCGCCGCATAGATGCGTATCGGATCGCCGATGCCGTGGTCGCTCCACAGTTTCTTCTCGAACACTTTTGTGTTGTGGTTGATCAGGTGATTCGCCACCTTGAGGATACGCTGCGAAGAGCGGTAGTTCTGCTCCAGCTTGATGACGCGCAGATTGGGATAGTCGTCGCGCAGGTTGTGCAGGTTCGCTATGCTCGCACCGCGCCAGGCGTAAATGGACTGGTCGTCGTCGCCCACCACGGTAAGCGCGGCGCGCATGTCGGCCAGCTGCTTGATCATCTGGTACTGGCAATCGTTGGTGTCCTGGTATTCATCCACCAGCAGATAGCGCAGCTTCAGTTGCCAGCGCAGCAGCGCTTCCGGATGCTGTTTGAACAGCACTACCGGCAGATGGATCAGGTCGTCGAAATCCACCGCCTGATAAGCGCGCAGGGTCTCCTGATAGCGTGAATAAACGCGCGCATGGACTTTGGCGGTGGCATCCTCAGCCGCATCGGCGGCTTGCTCCGGCGAGACGAAGGCGGATTTCCAGTTCGAGATCTGCGTCTGCATGTCGCGTATCTCCTGCTTGTCGGCGGAGTTGGTCAGCTCGCTGAATATCTTCCATGTGTCGCTGGAATCGAAGATCGAAAACTGCGGTTTGTAGCCCAGCAGTTTGGCTTCGGCGCGCAAGATGTTCATGCCCAGCGAATGGAAAGTGCTCACCACCAGACCTTTGGTGTTGGTGTTTTTCAGCAGGTCGGCGACGCGTGCGCGCATCTCGTTGGCGGCCTTGTTGGTAAAGGTGATCGCTGCGATGTTGCGCGGCTCGTAGCCGCATTGCCCGATCAGGTGGGCGATCTTGTGGGTGATCACGCGCGTCTTGCCGCTGCCTGCGCCGGCCAGCACCAGCAAAGGACCGTCGAGGTGCGTAACGGCTGCGCGTTGCACGGAATTGAGTTTGCTTAACATTCGGAGAGAATTAACATTCGAAGATACTGTGGATGAAAGAAGCGTTGCGCAAGGCCGCCATGATACCAAAGTTGTTCGACATCTTTTGAGCATCTCTGTTAACACAGACTGCCCATTTTATTGTAGGAGCGCAGCTTGCTGCAGAAGGGTCGCTGCGAAGTAGCGGGGCACCCTCCGGCGTACCCTTTACGGGTGCTGCGCGATGTGCAATTACCCTGCAAGTCGAGCTCCCACACTATAATTTTCTATGCGCGCCTGCCGTGCCGAAAATAGGCGGTGTTGTCGTAATACGATGCATTGTCGTTGTCCGCCGTCCACCCCGGTATGCCGAGCAGGGGCACCGGCGAAAGATCGCGTGTACTGCGGCAATGTTCAGGCTCAGCCAAGTATTCTGCCAGCAAATTATCCAAATGCGCCAACTGCCGCGCCAACGACCAACTGAAAAACGCAGGTTCCACCGCCAGCAGCAACCCTTGCCCGGTGATGCCGACATAGGGTCGCAGCGCCTTCTCATACAGTCCGTGGCCGAGAATATAAAATCCCATCCTTTGTTGAGATGATTGAGGCCTCACCAGCTCGCGCCGCTGCCAGAACAATTCCTTCCACCTGAAATCGCGCAGCAATCCGGCCAGTTCCGCATCCGCGTACACGACGATCACACCGGATTCATCCAGCAGCGTATTCACGTCGCGCACCGCACCGCGCTCGCTGCTTGATTCAGCTTCGTCCGCAATGCCCTGTTTCATCAATGCATGGTAATGGCGCGCATTGATAGCCGCCTTGGTCTTTGGGAAAGTCAGCCACACCAGCGCATTGAACAAGTCGTGCCAGTTGTGTGCGCGCGTCGGCACCTCGCCGTTGAGATAGCAGCGCGGCTCGTATTGCGCCTCAAACGGCAACTTGCCGCATTGCTGCGGCACGAATCGCAACCGCGCTCCGCTCTGTACCGTGACCGGCGACGGGCAGATTTCCAGCAGCGCGTTGCATTCTTGCAGTGTAGGGAAACCAGTCGCTTCGAGTTTGGCGAGTACCGGGTGCAGCGGCGCGAACAGGGGCGATTGCAGCAATGCTTCCCTGTTCCAGTCGGGAGTTTGATTCATGACATTGCCAGCCGGTAAACCAGTCCGGCCGTGCCACATACCAAAATCGCCGGAATAATGCCCACGCGATAACGCAATAGCGCGATCAATGCCGCCATTCCAAGCAGCGCGGAAAACCACTCGAAATACCCCTTGAACCCTTGCGGCCACAGCACGTGATAGGCGAAGAACACCGCCAGGTTGAGTATTACGCCGACCACTGCCGCAGTGATGCCGGTCAGCGGCGCGGTGAATCTCAAGTCGCCGTGGGTGCTCTCCACCAGCGGCCCGCCGAGAAAAATGAAGATGAATGACGGCAAAAAGGTGAAGAATGCCACCACCGTCGCGGCACTCGCGGCGGCGAGGAACAATGCATCCGGGCCGAACAGCGCCTGGCTCCAGCCGCCGACAAAACCGACGAATGCCACCACCATGATCAGGGGTCCAGGCGTGGTCTCGCCCAGCGCCAACCCATCCATCATTTGCAACGGGGTCAGCCAGTGGTAATGCTCGACCGCTCCCTGATAGACGTAGGGCAACACCGCGTAAGCACCGCCGAAAGTCAGCAGCGCGGCTTTGGTGAAGAACCAGCCCATCTGCGTGTATGCACCCTGCCATCCGAATTGCATAACCAGCAGCAGCATCGCTGCCGCCCAGATCGCCACGCCCGCGATTGCGATGCGCAACAACCGCGCCCAACTGAAGTGCGTGTGCAGAGGAGCCGGCGTGTCATCGTCTATCAGCGCCGCACCAAAGCCATCCCCTGCTTTGCCGTGTCCGCCGCCGGTGGCGAATTTTTCCGGTGCGACCCTGCCACCGGCATAACCAATCATTCCCGCCGCCAGCACGATCGCGGGAAAAGGTACATTGAACGCGAAGATCCCAAGAAACGCCGCAGCCGCTATCGCCCACAATACGCCGTGCTTCAGGGCGCGCGAACCAATGCGATAAGCGGCAAACAATACGATGGCGGTGACCGCAGGCTTGATACCGTAGAGAATTCCCGCCACCGCCGGCACGTTGCCGAAGGCGAGATAAATCCACGACAGGAATATCAGGATGAACAACGACGGCAGCACGAACAGCGCACCTGCGATGATACCACCCCACGTTCGGTGCATCAGCCAGCCGATGTAAACGGCAAGCTGCTGCGCCTCCGGTCCCGGAAGCATCATGCAGTAATTGAGCGCGTGCAAAAATCGCCGCTCCGAGATCCAGCGTTTTTTCTCGACCAAGTCCTGGTGCATGATGGCGATCTGCCCCGCCGGACCACCGAAGCTGATGAAGCCCAGTTTCAGCCAATACCAGAACGCCTGAGCCAATGTGACCGGTTCGGGAGGTTGTGTGTTGTCAGAAAGTTGCTGCTGCGATGTATCCATGACTCCTCCTTGGAGAACACTCCAAATCAAGAGCAGGCCTTGGACGCGTATCGTCTTGAAGCGGGGAGGCTGCTTTATCCCCGATGGTGGCCATTATCTGCACTTGGCCGGCAAGGCGCAAGAACTTGCACACCTCATCAAAAAAATCGAAGGTGACTCAGGGACTGACCTTGACCGGCAGGCCAAGCTCGGCGATGCGGTCGGCGAAGCCCTGCAATTGCGCCTCGGTCAAGGCGGACAGGCGCGGCGCTTCGGCTTGCATCGAAGGGCGTGCCAGGCTGTACAGCAGCACGCCCTGCGGCCGATGCCCGTCGCGCAGCAGTGCTGCGACAAATTCAAGATAATCGTCTTCGTCCCGGCGCGACGGCGGTTCGCCGTCCAGCGCGAACCAGCAGGTTTGCAGCCAGGTCGGGCAACATGCGATAGCGGCCTCGAGATTGCCGCGTACTTTGTTCATGCTGATGCGGATGTCGTTGACGCGTTGCATTCCAGCCTCGCTGGCGCGATCCAGTTTGAACCAGACTTCACCATTGATCTTCGCCATGTCGCGCAGACCTTGCTGGACTTCATTGCGATACAGCAGGCTGCCGTTGGTGATCAGCACGGTTTTCACGGTATCCGGCAATCCCATTTCGTGACGCACTCGCGAGAGCAGTTCGATGACTCGGACAAATTCGGCGCTGCTGGTCGGTTCCCCGTTGCCCGATAGCGCGATGTCGTTGATGCGCCGCGCGCCTTCCGGCACGCGGCTTTGCATGAAATCGCCGTGCAGCAGTTCATAAAGGAAACCGCGCAATTCTTTTTCCAGAACCTCCATATCCACCGCCGGTGCTGCACCACGGCTCAGACCGGGGACCTGGCAGTAGATGCAGCGCCAGTTACAGGCATTGTTGGTATTGAGGTTGATGCCGACCGAAACACCGCCGGCGCGGCGCGATACCACCGGATAGACATAACGCAAATCCGCGCTGTCCCGGTCGTGATTGATGGTGCTGAGTTCTTTTGAATTCAATTGGGACTCATAGCTTTGCAAGCGGCAGATATTTTGCCGGATCGACCGGTTTGCCGAAACGGCGCACTTCAAAATGCAGCTCGACCTGGCTTGCATCGGTCTTGCCCATCAGTGCGATCTTTTGTCCGCGCGTGACGCTCTGCCCTTCCTTCACCAGTATCTTGTCGTTATGCGCATAAGCACTGAGGTAAGTATTGTTGTGCTTGATGATGATCAGCTTGCCATAACCGCGCAAACCGCTGCCGCTATAGACCACCTTGCCGGACGCGCTGGCCATGACCGGTTCTCCGAGCTTGCCTGCGATATCGATGCCCTTGCGATTGTCCGATTCTGAAAATTGTCCGACCAGTTTACCCCTGGCGGGCAAACTCCATTCCAGCACGGGGTCTTCATTAACATCAGCGCTATCGTCTCTTGCGGTGGCAGATGCGGCTTGGGGCACTTTGGCAACGATCGTTGCTGCAGGCGTGGTCTGTTGCTGAACCTTGTCGATCTGAGCCATGGCCGCCGCGCTGTACGGAAATTTCACCAGCTTGGGTTGATCCTTCACCAGAATACCGATCGGCTTGACCGCAATCGGAGCGACAGCCACGGCAGACCTGGCTCCGTTCGGGAACAGGCGAATTTCCTGGCCTATGGAGATCAGGCCGGGATCCTTGATACCGTTCATTTCAGCCAGATCGTGATAATCAATACCATAATTGAAAGCAATGCTAAATAGCGTATCGCCCTTTTGCACGACATACGAGTTGGGCCGCCAATCTTTTTCGCGCGGGGATTTTTTTGCCATAGCGGCATTTTTTTCAGCTTCAGCGCGCTCGAAGACCGGTGGACGTTGAACACTTGAGGCACACCCCGCCAACAGCAGCGTTGCCAGCAAAAATGGAAAAATCCTGTTTCTGATCATGCCTTGCCCATCAATAACGGTACGAATTTCACCGGCTCCAGCTGGGTTTCGCGGAATCCGCGCGCATCGCGTTCAATCAGATACAGCCATTGCGTTTGCATCCCGACCGGCAATACCATTCTACCACCGACCGCCAGCTGCTCCCGCAGCACCGCCGACAGCGCGGGTGCTGCGGCAGCCATGATGATGCCGTCAAACGGTCCGGCCTCCGGCAAACCGGCCGTGCCATCGGCATACCGCACGCTGACGTTGCGTATCTTCAGTTCACTCAATTGTTTTCTGGCTCGTTCGTACAGCGGCTTGATGCGTTCCACGGTATAGACCTCGCGCGCCACCTGCGCCAGCACCGCAGCCTGATAGCCGCAGCCGGTACCAATCTCCAGCACGCGGCCAAGCGGGCGGTCTACCCCGTCGCTGGGGGCACGCAGCACTTCGATCATGCGCGCCACGATGTAAGGCTGGGAGATGGTCTGGTTGTAGTTGATCGGCAGCGACACGTCATCATATGCTCGGCTTGCCAGTGCCTCATCGACGAACAGATGGCGCGGCACTTCGAACATTGCCGCCAGCACGACTTCGTCCTTGATACCCTGTTCGCGCAGCCGCTCGATCAGGCGCGCACGGGTGCGCTGGGAGGTCATGCCGATGCCGCTATGACTTCTATTCATCTAAATTTTATCTAGCCAACCGCGAACCGCATCAAGCTGGCTGTATTGAGTGAGGTCGATCTGCAGCGGTGTGAGCGAAACGTGCTGTTGCGCGACGGCGTGAAAATCGGTACCTTCACCCGCGTCCTGCGCCTTGCCCGCCGCACCTACCCAATACACGGCTTCACCGTGCGGGTTGCTGGCCTTCACCACCGGCTCGGCTTTATGCCGCTTGCCGAGGCGCGTCACTGCTATACCCTGCAATCGATCATGAGGCACATCCGGCACGTTCACATTGAGCAGCCAGGGATGGCTGTGTTGCTGTTTGGCAAAACGTTGCACCAGTTCAGCGGCGATTCTGGCGGCAGTCTCGTAATTCACAAATTCAGGGCCCAGCAGCGAAACTGCGATAGAAGGGATCCCGAGCAAAAATCCCTCCGTTGCCGCCGCGACTGTGCCGGAATAAATGGTATCGTCGCCCATATTGGCACCGGCGTTGATGCCGGACACCACCATGTCGGGCTGCTGATCCAGCATGCCCGTCACCGCCAGATGCACACAGTCAGTCGGCGTGCCGTTTACGTAATAAAAACCGTTGCTGGCCCGACGCAGCTTGAGCGGACGATCCAGGGTAAGAGAATTGCTGGCGCCGCTGCGATCACGTTCGGGGGCGACCACCACCACATCGGCGACCTTGGCCAGATGTTCGGCGAGACAGGCCAGGCCGGGGGCAAAATAACCGTCGTCATTACTGATCAGAATACGCATTGGGATTAAGGATAGACATGAATTATCGATGCGATTGTGCCATAAGCCCATGATGAATGGCGAGCTTGCGGAAAATAGAGGAGGATTCGGGTGACGGAAAGTGATCGGCCATTTAAGTGAAAAACAAAATGTGAACAGCCGGGTAGTTTTTATTTTGCCTGCAAAATCATTTTAGCGTCGGGCAGGTTTGATACTTGAATGCGTGCTCTACGATCACATAAACAGCCGAACTGAATTTGGTGGGGGCGAAAGGATTCGAACCTCCGCCGTGACGAACCAAGATAACCCATGACCAATGAAACCGCCAATGTTGGCGCGGGCCGTTCGGCATGGTTCGGCATAATTCGTTTATTGATTGCCGCCAAAACGCCACCAAATTCATAGCTACAGAAAAAGCCGTATGCCACCAGCATATCTTTGGCAAGCCGCGCAGCATAGTACCACCGTTCCACTGTCAACTTCTGCCGGGAACGATTGGAAATTACTCAACGAAACCCGAAATTCAAAACCGCAGCCACCAAGTTACCCTGGCGACTGCCACTGGAACAATTACTTCTTCACCCCGTTCACAGCTACCTTGAGCGCAGCCCCCGCTTTGAATGCAGGCGCCTTGGATGCCTTGATCTTGATCGCCTCCCCTGTGCCTGGATTGCGGCCAGCACGAGCAG
>DIYV01000140.1 GCA_002429165.1 Gallionella sp. UBA6045
TCGATGCCATGCTTGTCCAGATGCGCAAACGCCTCGTGGCTTTCTTCCGGCGGAAAGTCCACGGTCAGCACACCGTCCACCCCGGACTCTGCGCAACGTTTCGCAAACGTTTCCCAACCCATCGCCTCGATCGGATTGCCATAGCCCATCAGCACGATGGGTGTGCCGGCGTTGCCGCGGCGGAACTCGGCGACCATGTCCAGCACATGATGCAGACCGACATGATGCTTGAGGGCGCGCTCGGATGCGCGCTGTATGGTCGGGCCATCCGCCATCGGGTCGGAGAATGGCACACCCAGTTCGATCACGTCCGCGCCCGCTTCAACCATGGCATGCAGCAGCGGCACGGTAAATTTCGGATCGGGATCACCCGCCGTGAAAAACGGTATCAGCGCCTTGCGCTTGTTTTGTTTGAGCTTATCGAAAGTGGTTTGTATTCGCGACATAGTGGTTCCTAGAATTCGATACCCGACGCACGTGCTACTGTCGCCATGTCCTTGTCGCCGCGCCCGGACAGGTTTACCAGCAATACTTTGTCCTTGCCCATAGCCGGCGCGATCTTGGCGGCGTGGGCCAACGCGTGGCTGGATTCCAGCGCCGGGATGATGCCCTCCAGGTGGCACAGATCATGGAATGCACGCAAAGCTTCGTCGTCGTTGATCGCCACGTATTCTGCACGCCCGCTGTCTTTCAACCAGCTGTGTTCGGGACCTACGCCCGGATAATCCAGCCCGGCCGAGATCGAATGCGTCTCGATGATCTGTCCGTCCGCATCCTGCATCAAATAAGTGCGATTGCCGTGCAGCACGCCGACCGGACTGTTGGTGGTCAGCGGCGCGGCATGCGAGCCGCTGGCGATGCCATGCCCGCCGGCTTCCACGCCGATCAATTTCACGCCGGGCATGTCGATGTAGGAATAGAACACGCCCATCGCGTTGGAACCGCCGCCGACGCAGGCGATAACCATATCCGGCTGGCGACCCGCAACCTCCGGCATTTGCGTTAAGCATTCCTTGCTGACAATGGAATTGAAATCGCGCACCATCATCGGGTAAGGATGCGGCCCGGCCACCGTGCCGATGATATAAAAGGTGTTTTCGATGTTGGTCACCCAGTCGCGCATCGCTTCATTCAGCGCATCCTTGAGCGTCTTCGATCCGCTGTTCACAGGCACCACGGTCGCGCCGAGCAGTTTCATGCGATACACATTCTGGGCCTGTCGCTTCACGTCTTCCGAACCCATATACACCACGCACTCCATGCCGTAGCGCGCCGCCACCGTAGCAGTCGCCACACCATGCTGACCCGCACCGGTCTCGGCGATCACGCGCGGCTTGCCCATGCGCCTGGCCAGCAATGCCTGGCCCACGGTGTTGTTCACCTTGTGCGCACCGGTATGGTTGAGGTCTTCGCGCTTGAGATATATCTGTGCGCCGCCGAGTTGCTCGGACCAGCGTTTGGCATGATAGATCGGGCTGGGGCGGCCGACAAAATGCTTGAGGTCGTAATTCAGTTCGGCGACGAATTCGGGATCGTGGCGATACTTTTCATAGGCCCGGTTCAGTTCATCCAGCGCACCCATCAGGGTTTCCGCAACGTAAATGCCGCCGTAGGGGCCGAAGTGGCCGGTGCTATCGGGATAGTTGTACATCTGTTCTTTTGACCTCGTTGATGAATGCGGCGATCTTCGCCCCATCCTTGATTCCTTTGCTTGCCTCCACACCGCTGGACACATCCACCGCGTAGGGCCGCACCTGTTTGATCGCCGCCGCGACATTTTCCGTATCCAACCCGCCGGACAGGATCACCGGCAACGGTAATTTTCCGGGTATCAATGCCCAGTCGAATGCGGTGCCGGTACCGCCCGGTATTCCTTCCACATGGGCATCCAGCAGCAATCCCTTGGCACTGCGAAAATCGGACGCGCATTGTAGCAAATCTATCCCTGCTTTGACGCGTATCGCTTTGAGATAAGGCTGGGCAAATTGCGCGCAATATTCCGGTGTTTCATCACCATGGAATTGCAACAGGTCCAGCGGCACATTGGCCAGCGCCTCACGCACGAAGGCCGCATCGGCATTGACGAACAAACCGACTATCGACACGAACGGCGGCAATACGTCTGCCAGTTGTCTGGCTTGAGCGATACTGACATGGCGCGGACTGCGTTCGTAGAACACCAACCCGATGGCATCTGTCCCATATCGCGCGGCGGCCAACGCATCCTCTGCACTAGTGATGCCGCATATCTTGATGCGCGTCACAGAATTCCTCCCTGAACGATCTCGTTTTTCATTTGCAGCGACACACAATTCGATTTTCCGGATACTTCGCAAGTATAAGCTATCCGGAACGATGGCGTAATTCAAGGTATGGAATCAGGGCACTCCAGATTACCGTTCATCCGGAATTTTGACCTTACATCCCATGATGTGTTGACTCAGTCTGAGTCACTCAAATATCTTCCATATGCTTGGCAAACAACCGGCAGGCAAGGATATAAAAACGACGGTCTGAGGGAAACTACGACAGCAAGACTTACTAATAATTAACATGCAAACTTAGGGGGATAACATGCGGACTTTTAGAATATATAGCTTGGCCTTGATTGCAATCATTGGCCTGATGGTTTCAGGATGCGCTCAGATGTCCATTACCGGATCTGCAGATGTTGATAAAAAGGCCTTCGGCGCCAAGAAGAAATTCGCTGTCGTGTCAATTGCCTCACTGAAAACATTCCGGGGAGAACAGGGCCTCGGGCAAATGTTTACAAATAATGACAATATTCCGGGCACGAACACCCAACCAATCATCAACCAGCTCGATCAAAAAATCATTCGCACTCTTGGCAGTTGCAAGTACTTTACCCTGCTGCCCGAACATACCGTGCTCACAAGCAGGGCATACAGGAATACCGCAGAAGATGACAGAATAATAAAAGTATTATTCATGAGCGAGACCATGAATGTGGCGAATAACTACAAGTACATTTCGGATGAGAAGAAGTATGCGAAATTGGCCAAGGATCTTGGTGTCGATGGCGTTATCGGCATTACGATGAACTTTACGATCTCTGAGGGCGGCGGTAAATTTTACCTTGGGCCGTTAAGTCTTGGTAAGAAGAGCTATAGCGCAATGGCCTCGGTATCTGCGATCGCATACAACAAAAATGGTGAGGTTATCTGGAAGGACTCCACCATGAAAGAGGCGGAACCGGGCGATACAAAGGCCATTGTCCTCATCGACACATCAAGCATGACCGATACTAATTTCGAAAAGCTCCATCCGGGCGCTATTGAGATTGGCGGCAAGGCAGTGGATGTATTGCTTGCACGATTTGACGACACGATGGCTGGCAAAGAAACCAGCATGTTTCAGAGCGTAAAATAACTCGGAAAGCAGCCCGAACGGTATTAAAGGGAGGGACTGCAACGTTCCTCCTGAACCTTTTCGCCCAATTAATCGTGTGCAAGTGCTGGGATATGAGAACCCCCTAATCGGTAAAAATCGCTGCACTGCAATTCGGTTCAATTCACGCACCTCAAGCTTCTGTCCTCGTCTGCGGCAAACCCCACTTGGCATCGTATGTAATCCGCCGCAGGTATAAGCCATCCGGCGCGAAGGTCGGAGCAGCGAGACTGCGCTCGCGCCCGGCCAATACCTCGGCCAGCCAGGCCGGCGGGTATTTGCCTTTGCCTACATACACCAGACATCCCACCATATTGCGTACCATGTGATGCAAAAATGCATTGGCACTCACATCGAATATCAGCATCTCGCCCTGTCTGCGAATATCCAGCTGGTGAAGGTGCTTGACCGGCGATTTGGCCTGGCATTGCGATGCACGAAATGCGCTGAAATCATGCTCGCCCAACAGGCATTGCGCGGCAATTTGCATCGCGGTTACATCCAGCCGGGCGTGAAACCAGCCCACCTTGCCCGCCTGAATGGCAGGACGCACGGCTCGATTGACCAACAGGTAGCGGTAGCTGCGACCATGCGCAGAAAAGCGCGCATGAAATTCATCCGGAACCGGATGCGCCCAGCGCACCGCGATACTGTCCGGCAGCAAGGCATTCACGCCGCGCACCCATGCGCTCAGGGGGCGTTCTGCTTGTGTATCGAAATGGATCACCTGCTCGAGTGCATGCACACCGGTGTCGGTGCGTCCCGCCGCGATGACTGAAACCTGCTCCCCGGCAGACTGGTCACCCGCAATTTTGCTCAGCGCATATTGCAGCGTGTCCTGCACGGTCTGTCCGTCCGCCTGGCTCTGCCATCCATAAAACGGAGAGCCGTCATACTCCACGCCCAGCGCGATCCTCATCGCAGCGTCCCGTATAACAGCAGCAGCGCAAGACCCACCAACAGCCCGTCGCTGATACCAAAACGATACAGTGTCAGCTCCATTTGTTTGCCGGTCTCGCCATGCGGCTCAAACAAACTGCGCAAGCTATCCTGCCAGGTGTTCGTCTCGCGCAGCATCGCAACCTCGGCATAATGAAGCGTCAATGCCAGGCGCACCGCGACGCGTTCACGTGACACGCCTATCAACCGCAAAGGAGCAAATAAAGTGTACAAGCCCGCGATCAACTGTTGTCTGTGCAGCCTGTCCAGCAAAATCGCCAATCCGGCCAATACGGACAACAAACGAGTAAGTTGCAGCACGCCATCATCCAGTCCTTCACGGCTGGGGCTGAACATTCCAAACGCTTCCAACAGCGGCTGTCCGGGTGTGCTGTACGCATAAACCAGTAATAATGACAGCATAATCCAGCGGGTTCGGCGCAGTAACTGCCTGAGCTTGTGAGCTGATAGCAACATGGCAACCAGAAAAATAAATCCGGCTGCAGCCAGCAGGATTTTAAGTGTCAAGAATTGCAAAATCGCAACCAGCAGACACCATGTCACGATCTGAGCGGCAGGATGAAATTTCACTTCGTGGCCCCGTTCCAAAAGAAAACGGCAGCTCTATCCTGAGCTGCCGTCATGAAAAAGTGCATGATTAACCGAGTTGTTCGAAAAGGGCTTGCGCGGATTCGCGTTGTTCCGCATCACCCTCGCGCATGACTTCCTCAAGGATCTCACGCGCGCCGCTGGCATCGCCCATTTCGTGATATGCCTTGGCCAGATCAAGTTTTGTCGCGACGTCCTGCCAATTATCGTCTTTGTTTTCTGCTGTCGTTTCGATGGGTGCTGCTGCATCATCAAAGTTCAAACTGATACCCGCAAAGCTCGCTGAGGCATGTTGTGCCGCAGGGGCAGACTTTTCGGCTATGTTATCGACCGGGAAGTCCAGCGTGAACTCCATCCCGCCGTCGTCAGCTGCCGGTGGCTTGCTTGCTTCCGGCCCGCCGGCTGCAGGCATCGATGGATTAGTGGAGGTGACATCAAAATCCAGCCCGCCACGTTCCCCTCTCACAGAAGAAAGGGTGTTCTCGGTTGTAATGTCAAAATCCATTTTCGCAGCCTGCGCGACAAGCCTGCCGTCAGCCGACAAATTCATTGTCTGTTCTTCACTATTTAAAAAGTCCTGTTCCGGGGAAGAAGCGGATTGGGCCTGTGATGTACCCACGTCAAAGTCAAAATCAAGAGCCGCTGGTTGGGTCTTCGGAACATTTTCCGGTTCCGCTGTTGCATTAAATGCCGCTACTTGCACAGTTGCGCTGCCGGTATCTTCCATAGACCGGGAGCCACCACCATACATCGGATTATCCGGTTCCAGTTTGCGGCCCATAGCAACGGCCTGTTGCCAGGCAGCGTCATCACCGGAATCCTGCAATTGACGGGCGTATACCGAGAAGGAATTCTTATCCTTGCGGTTAGCATAAATTCCCAACAGCTTAAGCTGTATCTGGTGATTGTTCGGGTCATTTTGCAGCGCATCTTTGAGAATCTCTTCGGCCTGAACATCACGCCCAAAGTTAAGGAACAGATCTGCCTCGCTGATCGGATCAACAATATCCGATTGGGGGGCAGCATCCTTAACCGGAGCAGTGGCCGCCGCAACGGTAAAATCACCCGTATCCGGGGAAGGTAGGACTGGCGAGACCATACTGCCGGTTATTTCACCTACGTCCTCTGGTGGTTCATCGTTGAACTGATTCGAGGATTTTTTTCTCCGGTACAGCATAAAACCCAGACCGGCCAGAAGCAAGACAGCGGCGCCGCCAGCCAGATAAAGCGGTTCGTCCAGAATCTGATCCAGCAAAGATGGTTCAGGTTTGACCTGTTGTGCCTTGGGTTGTGCCTTGGGTTGTGCCAGGGGCTTGACAACAGGTGCCGGATTGACCGCGCTCGTTGCAGCCACTTCGCTGATAGCGACACTGGTCACAACCGGCGGTTGTGCCAGCGCAGCTGCTTCAACTTTCAATTTGGCAAGGCGTTGCATATCCTGGAGATTTTTTTCCAGCAGTGCGGCGCGTTCCTGTCCTTCCTTCAATGCCTTGTTCTTGGCAATTGCATCTTCCTGTGCCGCATTCTTCTTGTCTTGCTCGGACATGGACTGACCGCCAGCCCCAACCACGTCTCCGGGAGCTTCACCCTTGGAGAGTTTCAGCACCTCCTTGGCAGTCTCTTTGGCCACCGGAGCCATATCGGCTATCGAGCTGCTGATCTTGCCGGTCGCGACTTGCTGCGTGGCTTGCGACTGACTGCTAAGCGAGGCGGCACTGGCCAGTTTTTGCCTGTATGCATTCCAATCGGCCGCCTGGGCATGAATTTCTTTTACCGCTTCAGCCTGTGTCACGCTTGAATACTCTTCCTGGCTGGGCAAACGCAAAACCTTGCCGGTCCTGATGCGGTTCATATTTCTACCGCCAAACTTGTCGGCATTGACGCGATATAGCGCCACCAGCATACGATCCAGACTCATATCGGCCAGTTTGTATTTTTCTGCAATTTTGTACATCGTGTCGCCGCGTTTAACAGCAAAAAACTGCGGGTATTTTGACAACTCTGCAACCTCCACAACTGGGGCCTTTTCCGCGGGCTTGAGTATGGTTTGCACCTGCGCAGCTTGTTCATTTTGCTTGTCGGCGGTTTCTTGTGCAGTTTGTTCCGCAGGAGTCGCTGCGGCAAGCGGAGCAGCCTGCTCCATAGGCGTGGCTGCTGCTTCAACTGAGACGGCGGGCACGGCAGACGCGGCTGGTGCTTCCGCTTGCACTTCCGGCGCGACAGCCCGGACTGTAACCGGGGCAGGTTGCACCGGCACATAACCGGGAGGATCCAGCAGGAATGTATACTCGCGCGACAGTTTCCCGGCAGGCCAGGTCAGTTCAACAAGCAGACTGACAAAAGGATCATTGACTGGCTGTGCGCTGCTAACACTGATGTAAAGCTGGCCGTCAGCGCGACTTTGAATTTCGAATTTGAACTTGTTACCATAAGGATATTCCAGACCGGAATTCTTATAGGCATCAGGTGAGGCAAGGCGTACGGCCAGGCTATCTTTATCAGCCTTGCTGATGTCCGCCAGCACTATGTCGGCCTTGAGCGTTTGTCCCAAAGCGGAAGCCACATTTATTCCGCCCAAACCTACTGCGGAAACAGTTGTAGACAGCATCAGAGCGGCAACAATGCCGAGCAGCTTTAGTAGTGATTTGTGCACTCGACCACCCTCACCTTATTTATTAGAGAATATAAAATAACATCATGGAGTTATCAGCACAAGCTAATAATATCCTTCGCATTATGTCTCAATTTAAGTATTTGGCAATTAAAATTTCGGCAATTTGCACGCTATTCAGGGCCGCCCCCTTGCGCACATTATCGCTGACCACCCACAGATCCAGGCCCATGGGGTGCGAGATATCTTCGCGGATACGCCCGACGTAAGTCGCGTCGTTTCCTGCCGCATCGATTGCTGTCGGGTAACCGCCCGGTTCGCGCTTGTCCATCACAACAACGCCCGGAGCCTTCTCCAGCAG
>DIYV01000061.1:0-1031 GCA_002429165.1 Gallionella sp. UBA6045
TGCGTATATAAAAGCCGCCCAGGAGGGCAACCAGTCAGCGCGCCAGCAGGTCATCTTCCATGTCATACAAGCCTATCAGGGTGTCCATACCGCGCACGCCTATGTCAACGTGGCACAACAGGCAGAAGCAGCTGCCGAGGCTTACGTCAAGACCACTCAGAATTTGCTGAATGAGGGAGTAGTCGTCAGGAGCGATTTGTTGTTCGCTCAAGTGAATCTTGCCAACGTCAAGGTCAATCTGCAGGAAGCCCAGCGTGGTGAAGCCGCCGCGATCGATCAATTGCATCTGTTGCTGGGTATGCCACTGAATGAAAAGCTGGAGATCGGCCCCGATTTCACCCCGACTGCGTTGAGCGGGGATGTCGCCAAGCTACAGGACGAAGCAGTCGCAACCAATCCCGGCCTTTTGGCAATGCGCAATCAACTGGACGCGGCAGGTGCCGGCGTGAAAGTGGCGGGTGCCGACTATTACCCGCATTTCAATGCGATTGTCAGACAGGACTGGAATGCACCGACATTCCAACAGAAGGCTTCTTCATACACTGTGGCAGGCGTACTTTCCTGGAATATATTCGACATGGGTGTGACGCGCGGTGCCGTGGGACGTGCGGAGGCATCCCGGACAGAATTGCAGACAAGACTCAGACAGGCTGAAGAAGGTGTGCGCTTCCAGGTGGCAGACGCCTGGCGCGGGTCGGCCGAGGCAGAATCAAGAGTCAGTGCGCGGACTGCGGCGGTCGCGCAGGCAGAGGAAGCACAACGACTGGTGGCAAAGCGCTATGAAAACGGCGTCACCACCATGGTCGAAGTGCTGGCCGCACAAGCACAACTCGATAAGGCGCGTGCAGAAGAAGTGGCTGCGCATTATCAGCTGACTTTACAACGCTCCACATTGCGACTCGCTGTGGGAAAACTCAATAGCGATCAATTGTGATGCGCGCAGGATTAAGGAGAGAAATAATGAGAGTGCAAGACATATCAATGCTGACAATAGCTGCAACGCTGTTCTTTTCGCTGGCAGGTTGCCAGCC
>DIYV01000061.1:1236-7016 GCA_002429165.1 Gallionella sp. UBA6045
CTGATGGGCTACATCCACGACATCCCGGTGCATGAAGGCGATACTGTCAAAGCAGGTCAATTACTTTTCTCCATCGATCCGACAGATATCAAGGGACAAGTTGATCAGGCACGCGCCGGGCTCGCCCAGGCAAATGCGGCACTGAGCGATGCCAAAGCAGACTTTGAGCGTTTCTCCAACCTGTACAAGGAAGAATCCATACCGAAGGTGCAATACGACAAAATCAAATTGCAGTACAACATCGCGCAAAGTCAGGCAAATGCTGCCCAGGCAGGTTTGAATACTGCCGAGTCACAATTGCGCTATGCGGAAGTGCGCTCCCCTATCAATGGCGTCGTGACGCAAAAGATGGCCAACAAAGGTGACCTTGCCGCACCGGGCAGACCGGTAATGGTAGTGGAAAACCCCGCCAAGCTGATGATCCAAACCTCGGTCAGCGACGAAACCTACTCGCATCTGCAAATGGGAGGCAGCGCAACGGTTGAAATCGCCGGCACTGCACTGCCGGGCAAGATCGTGCGGCTGGTTTCAGCCGCGGATGCGATGTCACATACCCATCTGGTGAAGCTTGATGTGCCCGGTATCAAGGGATTCAGCAGCGGCACTTTCGCCCGTGTGCGCTTCACTGTAGGCAGCAGGCAGGGTATCAGCGTGCCCAAGGCAGCACTGCTTGAGCGCGCCGGCATTGCCGGAGTGTTCGTGGTAGATGCTGACGGGATCGCCCACTATCGCATGGTCAGGGTCGGCAGAGAACAGGATGGCGTGATCGAAATCGAAGCCGGGCTCAATGCCGGAGAAAAAGTCGTGGTAAGCAACACTGCCGAATTCGATTCGGGCGACCGGATCAATCTGACTGGAAGTAACCAGCCATGAGCCAAGAATCAATGAGCGGGTCCAATCAACCCATGAACATCGCGGGGCGACTGGCGAAGATCTTCCTGACATCAAAGATCACCGCGATGATCATGTTGGTCATCACGCTGGTCGGTCTGGTGGCGGTGATGGTGACGCCGCGTGAATACAACCCGCAGATCGTCGTGCCTGCTGCCAATATCATCGTTGCCAAGCCGGGTGCAACAGCTGACGAGGTAGAGAACACCATCGTCAAGCCGCTCGAGGCGATCATGAACGCGCAGGCCGGCGTGAAACACACCTTTGGCTACGCAGTCAACGACTACGGCGTCGTGACAGTACAGTTCGATGTCGGCCAGGATCAGGAAAAAAGTCTGGTCAAGTTATATAACCAGTTGATGCAGAACATGGATCGCATGCCCTCAGGCGCAATGCAGCCCATGGTCAAACCCATCAATGTGGACGACGTGCCCATCATGACGCTGACACTCGCGTCAACCAAACAAAGCGACTACGAATTGCGTTACGTGGCGCTGCATGTCCTGGAGCAATTGCGCAACATTCCGGGCGTTTCCTTCACCGAGATCGTCGGTGGGCGTCCTCGCGCGGTCAACATCTACATCGATGCACAGAAGCTCGCCGCCGCCGGCCTTGCGCTTGACCAGGTAGATCGCATGTTGAATGCCACCAACATGTCAATGCCCGCAGGGGAATTGGTCGACAACAACAAGAATACCCCGCTGCGCTTCAATGGTTTCCTCAATAATGCCCGCGAAGTGGGAGACATCGTGCTGGGTGCCCCCAGAGGCCGGCCTGTGTTCCTCAAGGATGTGGCGCGTATCGAAGATGGACCCGCCGAAGTGGATTCATCCTCGCACTTCGCCTTCGGACCCGCCAAACAGCATCCTGCTTTCAAAGGTGATGCACCGGCAGTCACTATCGCCATAGCGAAAAAGGCCGGCACCAACGCTGTAGTCGTTGCCAACGCAGTACTTGCCAAACTTGAAACGCTCAAGCGTGAAGCCATCCCGGAAGGCGTCAGCGTTTCTGTCACCCGTGATGATGGCGCGAAGGCGAACGGTGCGGTGAATACACTGGTCGAGCATCTGGGAATCGCCATCGGCTCGGTTGTTGTCGTATTGCTGTTCTTCCTGGGCTGGCGTGAAGCTGCCATTGTGACCCTCACCGTGCCGCTGATCCTGTTTGTCGTGCTGACCGTAGGCCTGGTTGCCGGCCAGACCATGAACCGCATCACGCTGTTCGCATTGATCCTGTCACTGGGTCTTCTGGTAGACGCCGCGATTGTGGTCATTGAAAATATCCATCGCCATTTGCATCATGGCGGTGCTGCGAATTTCAAGGAAACGCTGATACTCGCCACCAATGAGATCGGCAACCCCACCAACGTGGCCACGATCGCCGTCATTCTGGCTTTCATCCCGATGGCATTCGTCACCGGCATGATGGGGCCTTTCATGCAACCTATCCCGTTCAACGTACCTGTCGCGATGATTGCATCGCTGCTGATCGCCTATATGGTGGTGCCATGGGCGGCATACCGCATGCTCAAGGGCAAGGCATTGGCGGAACTGGAGAAAACACCCACGATGGAAGAACATGACGCGCAACCGCAAGATCCTTTGCACCGCGCCTATGTCAGTGTGATCACACCATTGCTCAACAATAGCAAACGTCGCAACTGGCTTTTCCTGATCGTGGCGGTACTTCTGACGCTCGCGATGCTGCAACCGTTATGGCAGTTCATTCGCCCTTCAGGCATGAACGGACCGCTAAGTGCGCTGGGCGTGGAACTGAAAATGTTGCCGAACGACAACACCAACACTTTCCTGCTCGAAGTTGACACACCTGCGGGGACTGCTCTGGCGCGTACCGACGAAGTGGCCCGGGCCGTGGGCGATGTACTCGCGCATACTCAACATGTCGTCGATTACCAGACCTTCCTCGGCGTAACCGCTACAGTGGATTTTGCAGCTTTGGTGCGCGGAGACATCCTCAAGCGCGGGACAAACCTTGCCCAGATCCGTGTCAATCTAGTCGACAAACACGATCGCTCGGCAAGTTCGCACGAGATCGTATCCGCTCTGAATGAAGCACTGATGCCGGTCAGAAAGCGTTTCCCTGATACCCAGATCAAGCTGTATGAGACGCCGCCGGGACCACCGGTGCAATCGCAAATCCTTGCGGAATTATACGGCCCCGATTACAACAAGCTGCGCGCAGCTGCCTCGGTCGTCAGGGAAGATTTCAACAATATCTACGGCATCATCAATGCTGACGATTCGGTAACGGCAGCCGTGGAAAGTTATGAGATCCGCGTTGATGCCGAAAAGGCTGCGCTTGCAGGCATTGCGCCGGCACAGGTAGCCAAGTTGATACATGATTATGTAAGCGGCTTTTCGCTTGGCGCACTGCATATCGAGGATGCCAGGGAGCCGATCAACCTGACTGTGCGTCTGCCCCGCTCCGAACGTCAATCGCCGGGGCAGATATTATCGCTGGCGGTAGTCAATGCCATGGGTCAGCAAGTTCCCCTGTCATCAATCGCCACCATGAACCGTGTGGTTGCTGCCAAGCCGATCTATGACCGTGATCAGCATCAAGTCGTCATGGTCGGCGGGGAATTGCTGCGTTCCAGCCCGGTCTATGCAGTGCTCGCGCTCGACAAGATGCTGGATAACAAAACTGTGGCTGGCGAACATTTCACAACCGGTAACCTGGGATTCAACGAAGCCCAACCCAGGGACCTGACCAAATATCAAGTCCTGTGGGGTGGCGAGATGCGACTCACCCTGGATGTGTTTCGTGATCTGGGAAGCGCCTTCATTGTGGCACTGGTGCTGATTTATCTGGTGCTGGTTGGTTATTACAAATCATTCGTGATCCCCATGATCGTGATGGGTGCGATACCGCTGACCCTGGTCGGGGTCTTTCCCGGGCATATGCTCATGCATCAGGCTTTCACAGCAACGTCGATGATCGGGGTCATCGCGTTGGCAGGGATCGTGGTGCGAAACTCATTGCTCCTGATCGATTTCATTATTGAACATGAAGCGCGCGGTTGCAGTGTGAAGGAAGCAGTGATCGAGGCTGGAGCGATCCGCTTCAGACCGATACTGCTGACGGCACTGGCAATCATCCTGGGTTCTGCGATCATGGTTACCGATCCTGTTTTTGGTGGTCTGGCCGTGTCGCTTATTTTCGGGACATTCGCTTCCACCGCACTGACCCTGCTGGTGATTCCGCTGCTTTACTTCCTCTGGCGCCGGCAAACCAGCCCAGAATAGGTTATGTATCACCGTACCGTTGCGTAAACAAATGTTAATCGAACTGACACAACCGGGCCGATTGAGTCAGGCGGTATTTTGTCCTGTGGCGGTGCCAACAGCCAGTCGACACAAAAAGAATAAATATCCCTGATTTTTAATCCAATAGGCAACAAAAAGCCCGCCGCTGTGCGGGCTTTTTGAGTGATGTGGCGCCCCAAACGGAGTGCATATAGTTAGCATTGGCGCCGCCTACGTTGTCAGCTATGTTTAAAGGCCCCCATCGAAGCCCCCTGAATAATTAGCATTGAATTGTGTTGTGTTTGACATGCGGCGGTGCCAGCGTACAGCGGATAGCCCATCGGGCTGCCCTGTCTGCAGCCACTGTAACAACTTTTTCACTCCGTTCACAGGCACATGACGTTCAGGCACAAAATTATTCCCAATTGCCCTTTTTAATTTTCCTTACTATAATTCACCATGTAAGGATTAAAGGAGTTTGAGATGACAACCGATGCCACACTTACCAGCAAGGGCCAAACGACAATCCCCAAGGAAATTCGGGATAGTCTCCACATGAAGGCCGGTGACCGAATGACATTCACGTTGATGCCAGATGATACTGTCGTCATGCGCGTGAAAAGCAAGAGCATTGCTGAACTGGCAGGCAAATTGCACAAGAAGGGGCGAAAGCCTGTTCCTGTTGAGCAACTGTCACGCTAATGCTCGGAATCGGCACCAACGTTCTCGTTCGTTTTCTGGTTCGGGACGACGAAACTCAGTTTGAGAAGGCCCGCAAACTGATCAAACGTGAAGTTGCAGCAGGCCGCCGCGTTTTCGTAAACCAATTGGTACTCATGGAATCAGAATGGGTACTACGCAGCCGATATGCTGTACCTAAAAATCAGATTATCGAGGCCATTTCTGGCTTACTTGACGCGACCGATATCCAATTTGAGGATGAGCCGTCCATTGAGGAAGCTCTTTTCATGTGGAAGGATACTGCTGCCGATTTTGCTGATTGTCTGATCGGCGCTAAAAACCGGCGGCTTGGATGTAGGACGACGGTATCCTTCGATGTTAAAGCGTCCAAATTGCCAGGCTTCATTGGTGCCTAATTGCATTTCTCAATCAAAAGTGAAATCGTAGGGTGCGCCATGCGCACCATGGTGCGTGGAACGCACCCTACAATAATGTTGCTTTGAACGAAAATTGGTATAACAGTCCAGCGATTTCCAAAAAACGGAACAACACAGCATAACCGACGTAAGTGAACACGCTCATTACCCATCGAAAATATGCGCGCCTCATTAATTTTAATAATATGGGCCAGTGGACACGACATAATTCTTTGGATTGAAGAGGCTGTAGCTCTTCGGTCATTTATCCCGCCCAAAATTTGGGTACACTCTGCCAATTCATCTTGTTGTGGATATTAGGCTGCTTGGCAAGTTGAACGTCTACACGGTGCTTACCCAACAAGAAAAGCGAACAACAAATTATTTGTTTCGCTTGGCCTCGTAGAGAGCTTTATCCGCCGTTGCCAGCAATTTAGCCATGGAGTCGATGGAGTCTGTAAAGGTTGCAATTCCAATCGAAATACCGGCCTGGCTTGCAGTGAGTCCCGGCAGCAGCGATCATTGG
>DIYV01000033.1:0-323 GCA_002429165.1 Gallionella sp. UBA6045
GCGCCTTTGCTGTCTCCCCTGTGATCGACCCAGGATTTCAGCGAATCGATCAGGACGATCTTCAAATGCCTTACCCATAGTGGCGTGGCATGAGCTATGCGATCGACGAATCCGCTGTTCATAAATTTCCCTGAGTATGTCGGAAACGACTTTTCATGTTCGATCTTTCGCAGCGTCGGCCTGACGAGAAAATAGCCGCACACAGCGGCCATTTGTTATTACATTAACGCTTCAAGGATTCTTGTTTGCATCCTTGATGACTTCCTTTGCATCACCATAGGTTTTCTCAGCTTTTCCGGATATTTGTTTGCCGAGACCTTTGA
>DIYV01000033.1:581-709 GCA_002429165.1 Gallionella sp. UBA6045
CTCTTCCTGCACTTTACCGGCGATGTCTTTTAAAGCTCCTTTGACTTGATTTTTGTTCATGATCTACTCCTTCATCTAAATTGACAGGCTCTCCCTGTGAAGAGTTCAGATTGAACTTAATGTTGCCG
>DIYV01000033.1:973-2811 GCA_002429165.1 Gallionella sp. UBA6045
CGCCGGTCTGTGTGGTAACGAACCTAACCGCCGGATTTGTCGCAACTGGTACGCCACATAATAAGAGGCGACCATGTGGTCGCCTCTTTTATTTGTAGGCTGGGCTTGAGATTATTGATTGGGCTGCGTCCCTATGCCGTTCTCGGCGCTGGTTGATCGACGGAAATGAATGGTGCTCCGTCTCTGAGGTTTTGGGTGCAATAAGCGAAGCGCATCGCACCGAATGAAACACATGCGGCGCAATGCCCGTTGGTTATTGCGCCCTACGCGAGCTAGATTATCAAAGGCGTGATTGACGTTGCGGCCGCTCAACGCGATGCTGACCCTTTAGCTCATATAGCGATGCGTTAATGCGAGACTTTGCCCCAATTTTCTTCAGGCAGCATATTCGCGCCTGACTGCTGCAAACTCAACCAGCATTGACTCTATGTCCGCAACTCTCCTTGACTCGAATGCCTTGTGAGTATCCAGCGACGCCTGAAGCAAAAGCACAACAGTACCATCTAGCGTCGCAGCAAAAGATTCGAGTGGTTCATCCTTGTAGTAGGCAAGATTGAAATCTTCACCACATTCTTCGAAATGACGGTCCACCAAAGCTCTTATGTTGCTATGAGTATCGCAGCTCAAGGAGTTATACATAGATTTATACTCTTGAACCATGCCAGCAAGTTCGAAGCGTTGAAATACTGTCAAAGGTCCTTTCTTTTTAGCCCTCAATCCAGCCAAAGTCGATTCGTCCTTTGCAATTGCGTTATCAAGATTTGGCACAGCACCAATCTTCGACAAGTAAGGGTTCCCTGTCTTCGCTTCCTTCATGTCATCGAGCCAGTGCTTCACATGCCCCGCATACATGTGTTCAATGTATGCAGGATCCGAATTCAGGTTGCGCAGTTCGACAGCAGCTTCAAGGAACGAGCGAAAAACGGATGGCACCGCAATTCGGCCTCTATGTTCGATGAGGATAATTATTGCGCCAGCGAACTCAATGAGTGTTCCGTACAACGCAATCTGCGAAAAATGAACCCGATCCTTCTTATCAAACTTCAGCTCGCGAGAAAACTCAAGTAGCCGGTCGTGAAGTGACTTGAATAACTCGAGCAGTTTCACAATTTCGCATCCCTGTAAGCTTGAGCCAGTCGGTTGGACATGAAGTTGACATGCTTAAGCATTTACTTGACCACCAACATCCGCAATCCCCAACCCACTCCGAAACCCGTCACGTCGCTCGCCACGCTGCCCAGCCCGCCCTCGCAACGGCTGGAGGACAAGTCCACATGCAGCCACGGCACGTCATGCTCCAGGAAACGTTTCAGGAAGCGCGCCGCGAGGATGTGGTCGGCTTCGCCGTCCAGCGAACATTGCTTGATGTCGGCGACCTTGGAATCCAGCCCGGGTTCGTAATCCTCGTCCATCGGGAAGGCGCACAGGCGTTCCCCGCTTTGCTGCCCGGCCTGCACGGCCTGTTGCAGCAGCGCATCGCGGTTGCCCAGCACGCCGCTGTAACGCGCGCCCAGCGCGGTTGCCATGCTGCCGGTGAGCGTGGCGAAGTCGATCAGCAGGTTCGGCTTTTCGCGCGAGGCCAGCGTGAGCGTGTCGGCGAGCACCATGCGGCCTTCGGCATCGGTGTGCATGATTTCGATGGTGGTACCGTTCAATGCCTTGACGATGTCGTTCTGCTTGTAGGCTTTCGGGCTGATGTGGTTTTGCGCGATGGCCAGCCAGCAGTCGATGTTGACCGGCAGCTTTTGCTGCGTCGCGGCGAGCAGGATGCCGAGCGCGACCGCCGAGCCGTTCATGTCCTCGTGCATGCCGTGCATGTGGCGCGCGGGCTTGAGGTT
>DIYV01000033.1:3056-20848 GCA_002429165.1 Gallionella sp. UBA6045
GCCTTGGCGTGGCGATAGCGCAGATGCACGATCGCGGCATCCTCGTCATGACTGCCCTGCGCCACCGCGACGAACGCGCCCGCGCCCATCTTGCGCAACGATTTCAGGTCGAATTCCTTGAGCTGCCAGCCTTGCTGTTTGGCAAGCTCCTTGACGCGCTTGCGGTACAGCGTGGGCGTGAGTTCGTTGGGCGGCAGCACGGTCAGCGTGCGGCACAGCAGATTGCCCTCGGCCTGCGCCTTGAGCGCGGCAAAACCTTTAGTGTCGGCAAAACCGTACAGCGCGATCTTTTGCAGCGGCTTGCGCTGGTCCGCTTTTCTCTTGTGCAGCGGCAGCGGCGCGCCGTTCACCCACGCCGCATATACCGCCGCTTCGGCGGCCTGCCGGCGCTGTGCGTCATCACCCTGAACCACGATGGTGACACTGGCCGGTTGCTCGCCCAGCAGCATCTGCATGGCCTTGCGCGCCTGCGTCTGCACCGCAAAATTCGTCTTGCTGAAATCCAGCATCGCCCAGGCGATCAGGCTTCCGTCCGCGGCATTCGCGGCGACGGGCGTGGCGGCGAATTCCTCGGCCTTGATGTCGCGCCGCTTGAGCACGGCGGCCAGCAATTCGCGGTGCGGCACATCACGCGGCAGTGTCTTGCTTTTTGGCATCAACGCCAGCTGGTGTGCTGCGTTCAAAGTCTTGGGTACAGCAGAAGAAGCAGTCAGTTGTGCTAGCATTACATCCTCGTAAAATCATTCATCAATGCCGCGATTATACGGGCATTCAACACCAGAAATTATGCGCGCCTATTTAGACCTGATGCAGCACGTGCTCGATCACGGCACAAAAAAATCCGACCGCACCGGCACCGGGACGACCAGTGTGTTCGGCTACCAGATGCGCTTCAATCTTGCTGAGGGCTTTCCGCTGGTGACTACCAAGAAGTGCCACATGAAATCCATCATCCACGAGCTGTTGTGGTTCCTGCAGGGTGACACCAATATCAAATACCTCAAGGACAACGGTGTCAAAATCTGGGACGAGTGGGCCGACGAGAACGGCAACCTCGGTCCTGTGTATGGCAAACAATGGCGCTCATGGGCGACTGTGGATGGCCGGGTGGTGGATCAGATTTCCGAAGTCATCGCGCAAATCAAAAAAAATCCTGACTCGCGCAGATTGATCGTGTCGGCGTGGAACGTTGGTGAACTCAACCAGATGGCGCTGGCACCCTGCCATGCATTCTTCCAGTTTTATGCGGCCGACGGAAAATTATCCTGCCAGCTTTACCAGCGCAGCGCCGACATCTTTCTCGGTGTGCCGTTCAACATCGCGAGCTACGCCCTGCTGACGCTGATGGTGGCGCAGGTGTGCGGACTCAAGCCGGGGGATTTTGTGCACACCTTCGGCGATGCGCATCTGTATTCGAATCACATGGATCAAACGCGCGAGCAGTTGTCGCGCGAGCCGCGCCCGCTGCCTACGATGCGCATCAATCCTGCAATCAAGGACATCTTCGCTTTCAAATTCGAGGATTTCACGCTGGAAGGTTACGACCCGCATCCCGCCATCAAGGCGCCTGTCGCAGTATGAAAACATCTTATCCCGGCACCGGTATGAAACCGCGCGTATCGTTGATCGTCGCGATGGCGAAGAACCGCGTGATCGGCGTCAACAACACGCTGCCGTGGCACTTGCCCGCCGACCTTAAACACTTCAAGGCGCTCACAATGGGTCATCACATCGTGATGGGGCGCAAGACATATGAATCAATCGGCAAACCGCTGCCGGGTCGAACTTCGGTGGTGGTAACGCGCAATGCCGGTTATTCCGCGCCTGGAGTAATTGCGGTGAATTCGCTGCCGGCGGCAATCTCGGCGTGCGGTGACGACGAGATATTCGTTATCGGCGGTGCCGAGCTTTACCTGCAGGCAATAACGCTCGCCGACCGGATTTACCTGACCGAGATCGGCGCAGACATTCACGGCGATGCGTATTTCCCGGAATTAAAGCGCGACGAGTGGCTTGAAACGTCGCGCGAAATACACACTCAGCTGGAACCCCAGCCGTTGGAATACCATTTCGTCACCTACAATCGTACAGGCCGGTGAATGCTGTAGCCTCAGTCATGGATACCCAATAGCCCGTTGTTCATCACTAATCCGAATGCCCCGAACTTTCCGGCGATTGCTGAATGGAAGGCGTTTCCTGAGAATTTGGCATCTGCATAGGTGAAGCGGATTCCGGACTTCTCAGGTCCAGGTAATTGTCGCGTGATTCAATTTTACCCGGTCCTGTTTCGGACGGATGGCCGTATTCAGCTCCTTTTCCGGTTTGTTCCCGGGATGATCCCTCCATTTTCCTGCCAGACGAACCCTCTCCCGATTTTCCCTGTTCGGACTGTTCATTCCTGCCCCTCATGGAAGGGTCAACTCTGTAAAATTCCGGGACGGTATTCAACAATGTAGGCAATTTTGCCATGTCCGCAGCAAGACCAACCTGGTTGGGGTGAATGTCGATCTCCCCTTTATCGGTCCTGATGAACGTGATACCCATGTTCACCCTGTCGTAGGTGCCGGAGGGATAAGCTCCGCCCGGCAGGATGACGACAGCTTCATGGTCCGTTCCCCGAACACCGATGGTTGCGTTTGGCGTATGGATCAGGTCATTTTGTGGATACATTTTTCCCAGTTTCCCGGTGACAAAACGGGAAGCACCCTTGAACAGGGAAATCATGCTTGAATCCTGATCCGTTCCGTCATAGGCAAACTTTTCGATCTTGAGTTGCGTCTGTGGCCGGATCGCGATCAACCCGTCGTCGACCATCCTGATTTGCACCATACCGGACTGTCGCGTCACGATTGTTTCACCTACACAGACCGGATCACCCTTTGTCAATAATCTGGTAAGCCCGTTGCTTTGCGCTTCGACAGAGCCGTGACTGTAAATCACGTTGCCCGCTACTTTCAGTTCAGCCAACTCGCTACCCGGCTTCATGCCTGTTCCGCCGATACCAGTGCCTTTTGCTATTATTCCGGTGCCACCCATTCCGGTACCACTGATACCCGAACCCGATGCGGTATAAGTACAAGTGTCCGGAGCGGCCCATACACTGGAAGTGAGCAGAGCGCCGGATAGCAATATCGCCTGCAGATAGATATTTCGATTAGATTTCATCTGATGTCTCCGCTGCACTGTAATGATATACGCCAAAATTGGCGCGATACACGGCATCCGGCTTTTGCTGGTCGCGCTGTTGCAGCTCGGCTGCACGCTTGTTGACGGCATGTAGCGACCTCATGCCTACTGTACGGGAATAATCCGCCAGTTCCTTGGCAGAATCTGCGCTCAATTTGTCATAGAAGACACAACGCTCCAGGAAAGGCGGCGAACCCCCTGCCAAATTGTGAACTGTCGCAGCCATGTGGTCGTGGATGTTCTGTCCAAAGTAGTAAATCTTCTCTGCCATGTCCTGGGGCTGCACGAATGCGTCGGCACTCAGGTGAACCCTGTCTTCACTGTCCAGCGTGATAATGCCCTGGCGGAGCCATTCATCCAGGACCACACGCGCGCGAAAATCCTTGCTGACCGATTGCACCAGCGATTCAAAAGATCGCTTCGCTCCCGTGCTTGCCAGGCGCGGCAAGGGAATAGGCAGCCCCTGCTCGTCCAGGTATTCGGGATGCCCGCTCCAGATGGTGAGCAGCAAGGCACTCATGGATGCATGCTGCGGAAGGTTGGTCTCTGTTACCGCTTCGTTGCGCAAGCGGTTGATCTCGCGGCGATGAATCCCGGTCAGCAAGCTGATGCGGCTGTCGGTCTGGGGTTTGGAGTCCAGCCTGAACTCTGTTTCTGCAACCTTTACATAGGTCGATTTGACCAGGTCGCAAAAAGTCGGGAAAGAAATGCCATGGGATAACAGCAACCGGACCAGCGGACGCAACAGATACCGAATCGCCGCAACAACAGGCGGCTGAGACTCGGTGCCGGAAGTATCTTGGTTATTCATAGCTGCCCTCTCGAAAACTTACTGTAAGCGAAGCATACCACAAAATTACATTTTACGTGTGTAAAACTTACACATAATATTGATTATGTGTGCATTGCACACACGTAGATTAAGTCAAGAAATTGTCAAACATGTCGTAGAACCTGCTTAAAAGTATCACAGGTTCGATATTTTGTTATTCATTCGTATTAAAGGAGTCATTCATGTTGAATCAAAAAAATGCTGCTCGGATTACCTGGTCAATCTTCAGTGAGCACAAAGGCGGTTATCTGATCAGTTTTTAACTAGCGCCAACAACAACTCCGGCTGTTACACCTGCTGCTGCCCCTGCAGTTCCTGGTGTGGCTGGAGACGTAGAGGTGGAAGCTCCTGAAGCCGCGGAGGTCGCTGAAGTTCCTGACGTTCCTGAAGGCGCTGTTGGTCTGAAAACTTAAGGTAGGTTATTGAAAATCCCAACGGTAGCCGATGTATATGTATTTGCGCCTTATTGTCTGAGTTTGGATCGCGCCGGTGTTGTGGGTGTCTTCAATTCCTCCTTCGCCATTGAAACTGACCGAATCATTCAAGCGGTAACCCAGCTTGAGGCTGGGAGTAACCCGCGTCATGTGAACATCCAGATTATCCTTCTGATCATAGAGTTGCAGGGATATATCCAGGCGCCAGTTTTGCTGCAGTGTTTCGGTCTGGGTAAACGACAATGATTGTCCGTTATAGGTCTGGGCATTGATGTAGCTGGCGCTCGCTACACCCAGATCGTTCTCGAGCAATAAACTGTTGGCAATAGCTTGCAGGGTGTAAATGTACATATTCCCGGTACCGGGTGTAGCGGGCAGCGTGCCGGTTGCTCCGGTTCCGGATATATTATTGATACGGAAATCTCCACCCAGGCGCAGGCGCGAAGAGTAGGGGTGCGTCATTCCGACCAATAGCAGATTGGCTGTCTGTGTTAACGCCTTGGCATCCGTAATCAGGCTATCCGTAGACACTCCCGACTGGACCAATGAAACTATGGATTGCGTAGTCTGTCCCGGCAATGCATTGCTGAGCTGCAGGGTCGGCGATTTCCGATGGTCTGCAAGCAACAGGTAATTGTCGCCCTCCGCGTTCGTCCAGTTCCCCTGGAACATCGCGATGTTGACAGCTTTGAATAAGGTGTCGTAATCGACCAATCCCAAGTAATTGCGCTTCGCATCGAAATAATGTGTCTCCATTCCGACGGCCTGACGATCCACAACCGAACCGGCGCGTTGTTGAATGAAATAGCCGCTGCCGCTCCATTGCTCGGGCAGACGGGTAAGATCGACGCTCAGGCCTGCGAAGGTCTCGTGTTCAGCATTGGTACTATAAAAATCCACCGGCGTACCCACCACGCCATTGATGCGCCAGATTGAATTCAAACTATAACCCAGCCAGGCGCCGTCGAATCGGCCCAGCACCCCGCCCGCAGTTCCCGACTGCCTGCCAAGGCGGTACAAGTAACTTCGATCGCGCGCACTCTGCTCAACGTAGAAAGAACTCAACCGATTATCGCTTTTTGAATTCGCAAGGAAATTGGCTCTGTAATCGTCCCGAAACACGATACGGGTATCTGTGGTTTCGGTGCGCTTCCGCCCGGTCAGATCCAAATACGAGATCAGGGTCGACTGGTCAGTGGCGGTCAACGTGTCAGATGTAATGCTTGAACCGTTCGCGGTAGTGGTATCTATATGGGACATGCCGTTATAGTAATTCTGGGAAAAACTGCCGTAGACAGTCATCTTTTCAACGACAGCCTTCCTCTGGACGGTCCGAGGCTCTGGTTTCGCATACTCCTCCGCAGGCAACCGTGCCAGCCTGTCTTTCACGTGCTTCGCATCCCTGGCGTCCGGGTACAGCTTCAGATAAAGCTCATATTCCACCCGCGCCTTGGCATACTCCCCGTTCTTTTCCCGCGCTTCACCGATCAGTTCCTGCGCAGCCTGAGACTGCTGGTTGGGGGGAAGATTGAGCAGCCGGTTCAATTTCTCGACTGCCACAGGGGACTGACCTTGCTGAAGCGCATTTTGCGCGCCATCGATCAGTTGCTTCGCTTCTCTTTCGATGTCTTCCGTGGTGCCCATCACAGGCACCGCTACGGCTTGGGGTTCGATTTTCTGTTTGACCACAGGTGTAAAGATACTGATGCTGCGCCCATCGTTACCGGGCCGGACCCGGTAATTCACCGCCTTGTCAAATCTGACGATGAGCGAAGAATCGAGCCCGGGATAGGCGACAGTAAAATGCGGGGCAATATCCGTCGGCGGCGAATCCATGGCTTCCGGTACCAGTTGGTCACGATCCGGATCGGCTTCCAGAAGGTTGAGGAAAACATGAATCTCGCCATTGTTGAGCGATGCCTCGCTCAAATACTGAATCCTGACATCAAACAGGACATGGATCTCAGCCTCGTCGCCCACGTGGTTGATCTCGATGCGATCGATCACATGCGCATGAGCCAATTTTATGCCAACGCCACTCAACAACAGGGCAGCCGCAAAGAGGAGGAACGAGCGGTTGATTATTCGCATGATTTGCATGTGCTAACGACCTTCAATATTCTTTGTTTTTTTCAACGCCACAGCCGGCGCATCATGTAAAACTTGTTTCCGGAAATTGCTATCGGGGTGTGATTGCCGCCTGCAGGTTCTTGTACCCGCAGGTTTCACACCCCCTCATCATTTGTTCCATGTGGTTGTGGAGTTGTGGCACTTGTCGCACGACTGCGATCCGCTGCCTTCATGGTTTTTCCTATAGTGGCAGCTAGTACAGTTGCCTGCTGGAATAAGCACCGATCCATGCACTTTGGCGTTGAGAAAGCTTGTCGTTGATTTGTGGCAAGCATCGCATGAAGGCCACATGGTCGTAGGAACGTGTCCCGTATAGGAAGGATAACGGGTTGTAGGACTCCCGCCCACGCCCATTGCCGTTGTGCCGTTGTGGCAGGTCGTGCAAGTGCCCGGCACCACGCCAGCATGGTTGAAGCCCGCACCCAGCCAGGTCGTGGTGGTATGGCAAGTATCGCAAGAATCGGAAGTGACGATGTGTCCGCCCGGCTTGCCCGTTGCCGTTGTACCGTTGTGGCAGGTCGCGCAAGTGCCCGGCACGACACCAGTGTGGTTGAAGGCAGCACCCAGCCAGGTCGTGGTGGTATGGCAAGTATCGCAAGAATCGGAAGTGACGATATGTCCGCTCGGCTTGCCCGTTGCCGTTGTACCGTTGTGGCAGGTCGCGCAAGTGCCCGGCACGACACCAGTGTGGTTGAAGGCAGCCGGCATCCATGTCGTGGTTCGGTGGCAACTGTCGCAGGAGTTTGTTGTGAGAATATGCCCGCTCGGTTTGCCCATTGCCGTTGTGCCGTTGTGGCAGGTAGTGCAGGTGCCCGGCACCACGCCCGCATGATTGAAGCCTGCCGGCGTCCAGGCAGTGGTGCGATGGCAACTATCGCAGGAGGCCGTTGTGAGAACATGGCCGTTTGGCTTGCCTGCCGATATCGCTCCGTTGTGGCAACTCATACATGAGCCGGGGGAAATACCCGCATGACTATATGAAGCCGGCGTCCAGCCTGTGGTGCGATGACAACTGTCGCAAGGTGCTGTGGTGGGGATATGTCGAACGGGCTTTGCCGACGCTCCCATGCGGTTACCCTGCATGTGACAAGTTGCGCAATCGCGAGGGGTTCCTCTGAATACACCCTGAATATGGCAGGATTCGCACCTTGCTTGAACATGTGCACCGGTCAGGTTAAACCCGGTTTGGATATGGTCAAATTTGATGGTGCCAGGAGCAACTGTCTGTGCCGAAGCAAAATGGGTCAAGGCCAGCAGCGACAATATAAACGGCAGCACGAGCCAGCGCGGCTTTTGCCAACCATATAACGATAATTTGGAATTATTCTGATGTTCGTTCATATTGCTTTCCCTTCAATGTCTTCCAGTCTTAGGAAAAAGCCCGGCGCTTTATTTGTAACGAGATATTACCACAAACAATACATGTTGTGTGCATAATACACACAAAAAAGACAGGCGGGTTAAGAAACCAGACGGCTGGTCATTGTTGTTTTGCCCCGGATCCTATGAGTAGTGTCTTGAAATTGCTGGTGACATGACAGCGTTCGCATTGCGGACCGAATGCCCCGCGATGAACGTCATCATTGTCATGGCAACCGATGCACGAATTTGGAACGACCACATGGTCACCCATCGCTTTCTTATGGCACGCGTAGCAATTGAGTTTCTGATGTCCGCCATCAAGCTTGAATTTGGTGCGCCTGTCGTGATCAAAGTCCCACGCTTTCCATGATCGCGAGTTGTGGCACGTCTCGCATCTGGTTCCAAATCTGCGCTTATGTACTTTGTCATCGTCCTTCTGGTGGCAGGAGTAGCAATCGGATGGCGTATCGCGGAATAGCTGCGTCTGGTGGCATTTTTTGCATTCCACTTTTATATGCAAACCAAGCAGCGGGAATCGTGCACGCCCATGGTCAAACCGGGCGTCCTTCCAATCCTTTGCGTTATGGCAAGATTCGCAGCTTTTACCCAAGTTTCCCTTGTGCACATCGTTTTTCGCATGACAAGAGCTGCAATCCTGCGGCTGCTTTTGTTGATACAACTTGCCTGTATGACATGACACACATTTGACCTGCTCGTGCTTGCCCTTTAATGCATATTTCGTATCGCGGTCGTGGTTAAAGATGATCTTTTTCCAGTCGGTCGCTTTGTGGCACGTCTCGCATTTGGTTCCGAAATTTTCCTTATGCTTGTCATCCTTCTTGTGGCAACCGATGCAGGCCATGGGAAGTTTCTCGCCTTTGGCTTTCAGTTCCGGTGTATGGCAGGCATCGCATTTGACTTTTTCGTGCTTGCCCTCTAACGGAAACTTGGTGTCCCGGTCATGATCGAATTTGGCGGACTTCCATTTTTCTTCGTTGTGGCAAGTCGCGCAATTGGTGCCCAATCCGCCCTTGTGCACATCATCTTTGCGGTGGCACCCGATACACGCAGTCGGGGTTTTCTGCTTGGTGAATAGCGGTGCCGTATGGCATGAAATGCACTTCACCGTTTTGTGCCGGCCCAACAACTTGAATTTGGTTTCAACGTCATGGTCGAACTGTATCGCCTTCCAGTCGCGTTCCACATGGCAGGTTTCGCATTTCTTGCCGTATTGCCCTTTATGCTTATCAACCTTTAGATGACAGGCCACGCATTCATGCGGTGCTCCTTTATAGCGGGCTGGTTCAGTGTGGCATTTACTGCATTTCACATCTGCGTGCTTGCCCTTGAGCGCGAAATGGGTCTTTTCGAGAGTGTGATCAAATTTTGTTTCTTTCCAGTCACGCTCGTTATGGCAGCTTTTGCAATCGGTGCCCAGACTACCCTTGTGTTTATCATCCTTATGGTGGCAATCATTGCATGCAGAAGGCGCTTCACGATATTTTTTATTCGCCGCATGACAATCCTTGCACTTAACTTTTTCCTGCTTCAGGTGCGCACCCAGCAACGGAAAATCGGTCTTGGTATGATCAAATTTTGCCGTATCCAGTATGACGATTTTCGCATTTCGTCCTTTATGTTCGGTATGGCAGGTATTGCATACTTTTTGATCAAGCCTGCCATGGAAGCCCTTATGATTCTGGATATCCGCTTTCACATCCTTGTGGCAGTTCTCACACAGACCGCTCTGCGCTTCCCTGTTAAAGCGAACGTGGCAATTCGTGCATTCCGCCTCGAGTTTGGCGTGTCCCGAGATCACTTCGCCGGGCATCAACGCGGATTCGCCGGCACCGAATGCGAGGCCGGAGAATGACAGGGCTATTGCCAGCAGAGCAATGCGTAGCAGCATAGTGCAGAGTCAGTACATGAAATTGGTGGCAATCACATGGACAATCCCACTGACCCCCAGCAACCAGACAAAGGGGGAATGCAGAACATGCCACAAACGAAATAATCTCTCAAAAGCCGAGAATTGAGCGGCACGCTGCACGGAAGCCAGGTATCTTTTCACATACACCATAACATCCTGAAGATGCTGATGCTGTTCCTGTTTTTCCCATCCCTGCGCCTTGGCCAGATGAACGATTGCACGTTTCAATTCATGATGGCTATGTCTCGTCAGTCTGTACCGGCGCCAGTCAAACGTAATAAAACGCCAAAAACGTGTGGCGATACCAACCTGTGTATCAAATGCCAAATCACGAAACTGCTGCAGTTTTACATCGATTGCAGTAGCCGATACCGCGAGCGCGCTCACTCTGTCCGTACTTCTTTGGTTCATATTCACGGATTTCTGCAATTCATCCAAATTCAACTTCTGACCATAAAGTCCCTGGTGTATCCGTTTATAGATGAACCGTCCGATGATGCCGCTGGCCACCACCAATAACATGGAATAAAGCGCGACGCCGGCATTCAATGACTTTACATGGAAAGTAGTATGAAAAAGGACCAGCACCGGTCCGCTGATCCCGAATAACATGTGCAGCATAAACCAGTATCGCAACGGACCCCAGCTGCGGGCGATCTGCAAATGCTTGCGCACCGGATAGAGCAGCATCAGCAACATCATCACGCCGCCGACCAAACCGAGGTAATAACCGAAGCCGGCACTGGGCTTATAATCCAGCTGGTTTTGAGATGCCTTGAAATAAACCCAGACCGCAAGCAGGGTCAACACGGTGGCGGCAAACCAGATTACGCTTGCGCCGGCACCCATACGGCGCTCTGCTTCGCGCTCTCCCGCGAATACCTTGACCTCGACCGGATGATCCTTCTTGCGCCGATCGATGCCTTGGGGACTATTGCCTGCGGTTGCTACAGCGTTTTTTTCACTAGGAAACTCAGATGACATACCCACTTACCAAAATGTAACTATTTGTAATTATTTTAGCACACGCTAAAACTTGGCAATTGCAATGTGCCTTGAATTGGCCTGGCAGCAACGTTAGACTGCGCGGATTGCAACAAGCTCACGATTCGAAAAGTTCACCTCTCCATTCGGGTAATGGGTATTCGGTGTATCACAGGCATACCGATTTCCTGCATCTTCCCAAATTCCAAGAATAGCCCAAACAGGATATACGATGAAATTCACCTATGCACAGGCGGTTCAAAAACCGAAATGAATGACCAAACTTTTATCTATGTACTTTATGTACTGCCCCTGACTGTCCCCCTGATCATTTTTCTGGTCAAACGCAAGCGTCGCGAAAAGGTTTCCGAGGAAACTTGGCAAGAATCCGTGGTGTCCGGCCTGACCGAGCCTCCCTCCCTTCACCCGGTGGTCGACCTCAATATATGCCTGGGCTCTGGAGCCTGCGTCCTTGCCTGTCCCGAACAGGCGATGGGCATCATCGACGGGAAAGGTGTGCTGATCAGCCCGTCACATTGCATCGGTCACGGCGCCTGCGCCACAGCCTGTCCGGTTGGCGCAATCGATCTGGTGTTTGGCACCGAGAAGCGGGGCATGGACATTCCCCAACTCAAACCAAATTTCGAAACCAATGTTCCCGGTATTTTCATTGCCGGTGAACTCGGTGGTATGGGCTTGATAAGAAAGGCAGCCGAACAGGGGCGCCAGGCGATGGAATCGATCAAGAAGCGGGGCAACGGCAAAACACCCCATGATGTGGTCGTGATCGGTGCAGGTCCCGCCGGGATAGCCGCGACGCTTGCAGCCAAAAGTCATGGCATGCGTTACGTGACCATCGAACAGGAAGAGACTTTTGGCGGTACGACACTGCATTATCCGCGCGGCAAGATCGTGATGACCGCGCCCATGAAGCTTCCCATCTTCGGCAAGGTGAACATCAGGGAAACCACCAAAGAGATGCTGATGAAAATCTGGGAGGATGTGGTCGCCAAGACGGACATCAAGATCAATTTCGGCGAGCGCATGGAAAAGATCGAGCATCAGGACGACACTTTTACCGTGGTCACCAATCGCGGCCGTTACCCTACACGCAGTGTGTTGCTTTCCATCGGCCGGCGCGGCACGCCGCGCAAGCTCGGAGTCCCGGGTGAAGACCATAAAAAGGTGGTATACCGGCTGGTCGATCCGGAACAATACCGGGGCAAGCGTGTGTTAGTGGTCGGCGGGGGTGATGCGGCTCTGGAAGCAGCGGTGTCGATTTCAAAAGTACCCGGCACAACGGTGACGCTCAGTTACCGCAGCGACGCATTCAGCCGCGTAAAACCGAAAAACAGGCTGTTGACCGAAGAGGCGCGGACATCGGGGCGCCTGTCCGTGTTGCTTGAATCGACTGTCAAGGAAATCAAACCAGACAACGTTGTGCTTGATCAGAAAGGCAGCAAAATCGATCTGCCCAACGATGCGGTCATTGTCTGTGCGGGGGGAATATTACCCACTCCGCTGCTTCAGGAAATCGGGATCGAAATCCGAACACGCCACGGCACCGGCAGTTTTGACCAAAAAGCCCTTGCCTCAAAACTCCCGCCCCCTCGCCCATGACAAAGGGGGCATTCCGGTGTTGCCAGTCTGGCAGCACTCGCGGCTCAATCCTGCCGCACACAGTCCACGCTATACACGCGTTCTCCGTCTTCCTTGTCCGATACCAGACCATGAATGTCGGTCTCGAAGCCGGGGAATTTCTTGTTGAAGTCGCGCGCGAACTTCAGGTAGTCGACGATTAGCTTGTTGAAACGTTCGCCCGGAATCAGCAGTGGGATGCCCGGCGGATAAGGCGTCAGCAACACCGCAGTGATACGCCCCTCAAGATCTTCAATAGGCACGCGATCAATCTCGTCGTGCGCCATTTTTGCAAAGGCATATGAAGGTTTCATCGCGGGCTGCATGTCTGACAGATACATCTCGGTCGTCATTTTCGCGACATTGTGCTTTTTGTAGGCATCATGGATCTGCTGACACAGGTCGTGCAGGCCGACGCGCTCGTACTGCGGAAACTTGGCCGCAAACTCGGGCAGGATGCGCCACATCGGCTGGTTCTTGTCGTAATCGTCCTTGAACTGCTGCAACGCAGTCAGCAGCGTATTCCAGCGGCCCTTGGTGATGCCGATGGTGAACATGATGAAGAACGAATACAGCCCGCACTTCTCGACAATGACACCATGTTCGGCAAGATACTTGGTGACCATCGCGGCGGGCATACCGGTCTCGTCAAAGTTTCCATTGAGGTTCAATCCGGGTGTGATGATGGTCGCCTTGATCGGGTCTAGCATGTTGAAGCCGGCTGCCAGCTTGCCGAAGCCATGCCATTTTTCGGTCGTCTTCAGCATCCAGTCTTCGCGCGAACCTATGCCTTCTTCTGCAATCTTCTCCGGCCCCCACACCTTGAACCACCAGTCCTCTCCATACTCTTCGTCCACTTTGCGCATCGCGCGGCGGAAATCCATCGCCTCGGCAATACTTTCTTCCACCAGCGCGGTGCCGCCGGGCGCCTCCATCATCGCCGCCGCCACGTCGCACGAGGCGATGATGGCATATTGCGGGCTGGTCGAGGTGTGCATCAAATAGGCTTCGTTGAACACGTGACTATTAAGCTTGCGGTTCTCCGGTTCGCGCACCAGTATCTGCGACGCCTGCGACAGGCCGGCCAGCAATTTGTGCGTGGACTGCGTGGCGAAGATCATCGATTCCTTGGCGCGTGGACGACTTTTTCCGATCGCATGCATGTCCTTGTAGAAAGGGTGGAATGCCGCATGCGGCAGCCACGCTTCATCAAAATGCAGCGTGTCGATCTTGCCGTCCAGCATCTCTTTGAGCATCTCGACGTTGTACACCACGCCATCATAGGTGCTCTGCGTGATGGTCAGGATGCGCGGTTTTTTGGTCTTGTCCTTGATGAACGGATTCGCATCGATCTTCTTCTGGATATTGGCAGGCTCGAATTCGGATTTCGCGATCGGCCCGATGATGCCGTAATGGTTGCGCGTGGGTCGCAGGAACACCGGTACCGCGCCGGTCATCATGATCGCGTGCAAGATGGATTTGTGACAATTGCGGTCCACCACGACGATGTCATCCGGCGCAACGGTGGAGTGCCACACGATCTTGTTCGAAGTGGAAGTGCCGTTTGTGACGAAGAACAAATGATCGGCGTTGAATATGCGCGCCGCATTGCGCTCCGAGGCTGCCACCGGACCGGTGTGATCGAGCAGTTGACCAAGCTCGTCAACCGCATTGCACACGTCGGCACGCAGCATGTTCTCGCCGAAAAACTGGTGGAACATCTGCCCGACCGGAGACTTCAGGAACGCAACGCCGCCCGAGTGTCCCGGACAATGCCAGGAGTAGGAACCATCCTGCGCGTAGTGCAGCAAAGCACGGAAGAACGGCGGTGCCAGCGAATCCAGATAGGACTTGGCCTCGCGGATGATGTGGCGCGCGACGAATTCCGGCGTGTCCTCGTGCATGTGGATGAAGCCGTGCAATTCGCGCAAAATGTCGTTCGGAATGTGCCGTGAAGTACGCGTCTCACCGTACAGATAAATCGGAATATCGGCATTCTTGAAGCGTATCTCCTGAACGAAGGCGCGCAAGGTTTTCAGTGCGACCTCGGTTTCCTCCTTGCTGCCCGAACCGAATTCCTCGTCGTCGATCGACAGCAAGAACGCCGAGGCGCGGCTCTGCTGCTGCGCGAACGAGGTCAGGTCACCATAACTGGTGACACCAAGGATTTCCATTCCCTCTTTTTCTATGGCATCAGCCAAAGCGCGTATTCCCAGACCGCTGGCGTTCTCGGAACGAAAGTCTTCGTCGATGATGATGATGGGAAAACGAAATTTCATATCAAGCTCCTAGAAAATGTGCAATCGAACATTGATTGTCGCAGGATTGCCACATGATGATACGAGTGGAGTTTCAGTGTAGGCCCATTATCGGCCGCAGGCCAATGTGACGCCGAAGAAGCTATAACGGAATTTCACGGCTTGCTCCCGGTTGGGATAACGAATTGGCGCGGATTGTCGCAGATTTCAGCAGTGCTGCAAGTGGGAATTATTGGTGCCGGAAATCCAGCCTGCCACAGGCAAGCTACATTTTCGGCAGGGTCACGCCAACCTGCCCCTGATACTTGCCGCCACGATCTTTATAAGACGTCTCGCAGACTTCGTCGCCCTCGAAGAACAGCACCTGCGCCACGCCTTCATTGGCGTAGATCTTGGCTGGCAGCGGAGTGGTGTTGGAAAACTCCAGCGTGACATAGCCCTCCCACTCCGGCTCGAACGGCGTGACGTTGACGATGATGCCGCAGCGCGCATAGGTGGACTTGCCCAGGCAGATCGTCAAGACACTGCGCGGGATGCGGAAGTATTCAACCGTGCGCGCCAACGCGAACGAGTTGGGCGGAATGATGCAGAAATCGGCATTGACCTCGACGAAGGAACTCGGATCGAAGTTCTTCGGATCGACAATGGTACTGTTGATATTGGTGAACAGCTTGAACTCATTCGAGCAGCGAATATCGTAACCGTAGCTGGACGTACCATAGGACACGATGCGCTTGCCGTTGACCTCCTTCACCTGGTTCGGCTCGAACGGTTCGATCATTTTGTGCTGCTCCGCCATGCGGCGTATCCATTTGTCTGACTTGATGCTCATCGTTAATCCTCTTGAAAGTGTTTCGTACCGCATTCTGCAAGGGCGCGATTTTAACCAATTCGCCGCTGTCGCGCGCGATTTGCTAAAATCCCCGCCTTGATCGCATTTCGGCTCTTAACATGAATCCCCGCAAAATCCTCGTCACCTCCGCCCTGCCCTACGCCAACGGCAGCATCCACCTCGGCCATCTGGTCGAATATATCCAGACCGACATCTGGGTGCGTTTCCAGAAGATGCGGGGGAATACCTGCCACTACGTGTGCGCCGACGACACCCACGGCACACCGATCATGCTGCGCGCCGAGAAGGAAGGTATCACGCCCGAACAACTGATAGACCGCGTATGGCATGAACACAAGGCGGATTTCGACGGATTCCACGTCGCGTTCGACAACTACGGCAGCACCAACAGTGCCGAAACCAGGGAATACTCGCAGGACATCTATCGCAAGCTCAAGGCTGCCGGTTTGATCGAGGTGCGTTCCATCGAACAGTTCTACGACCCGGTCAAGAACATGTTCCTGCCGGACCGCTTCATCAAGGGGGAATGCCCGAAGTGCCATGCCAAGGACCAGTACGGAGACAACTGCGAAGTCTGCGGTGCCGCCTACGCCCCCACCGACCTGATAAATGCCTACTCGGCGGTATCCGGCGCGAAACCGGAACTGCGCAATTCCGACCACTACTTCTTCAAGCTTTCAGCCGATACCTGCCAGCAGTTCCTGCGCGAATGGACACGCAGCGGCGCGTTGCAACCGGAAGCCGCCAACAAGATGCAGGAATGGCTGGGCGCTGAAGGAGAGAACAAACTCACCGACTGGGACATCTCGCGCGACGCGCCCTATTTCGGCTTCGAGATACCCGATGCGCCGGGCAAGTATTTCTATGTATGGCTGGACGCGCCGGTCGGCTACATGGGCAGTTTTGCGCAGTTGTGCGAAAAGCTAACCCCTCCCAACCTCCCCCTGTCAGGGGAGGAGTCTCCTGCTCCCTCCCTGACAAGGGAGGGCCGGGGTGGGTTGCGGTTGTTCGACGAATACTGGAAGCCCGATTCCAAGACTGAGCTGTTTCATTTCATCGGCAAGGATATCCTCTACTTCCACGCGCTGTTCTGGCCCGCGATGCTGCAGCACGCCGGATTCCGCACCCCGACCCGGTTATGTGCGCACGGCTTCCTGACCGTGAACGGCGAAAAGATGAGCAAGTCGCGCGGGACTTTCATCACCGCCGACAGCTATCTCAAGCAGGGACTCAACCCGGAATATCTGCGTTACTACTATGCAGCGAAGCTGAATGGCACGATGGAAGACATCGACCTGAGCCTGGAAGATTTTGTGGCAAAGGTAAACTCGGACCTGATCGGCAAGTACATCAACATTGCTGCTAGAAGCGCCCCTTTCATTACTAAACGATTCAATAGCAAGCTCTGTGCGAAGCTATCACCCTTGGCAAAAGGGATGGTGGAGAGCGTGGCACTAACATATGAAAAGCATATTGCCCGCTCCTATGAAGCAAGAAATTATAGCGAAGCACTGCGCGCAATCATGTCACTCACCGATGTCGTCAATGTTTATATAGACGAAAATAAACCTTGGGTACTTGCTAAAAACCCAGATTCAGACCAGCAACTCCATGAAGTTTGCACTGTTGCCCTCAATCTGTTTTTACAGCTCACAGTATTTCTGAAGCCCGTGCTACCGGTACTCGCCAAACAGGTTGAACATTTTTTCAATATTGGCGAACAGGACTGGTCGCGTGTTAAAAAAGGTTCTGAACTGCTTGACCATACCATCAACGACTATGCCCACCTAATGACCCGCATTGACCAAAAACAAATAGACGCCATGATAGAAGCCAACAAAGAAACCCTTGCTCCGGCAACAGACACCCACTCGCAAACCCGCCACGCCGAAGCTCAGCAGCATGCCATCGCACCGATTGCCGAGACCATCTCCATCGACGAATTCAGTAAGATCGATCTGCGCGTCGCCAAGATCGTCAATGCCGAGCACGTAGAGGGTGCGGAAAAATTATTGAAGCTGACGCTGGACATCGGCGAGGATAAACCGCGCACCGTGTTTGCCGGCATCAAGTCGGTTTACGATCCGGAAAAACTCAAAGGCCGCATGACGGTGATGGTCGCCAATCTCGCGCCGCGCAAGATGAAGTTCGGCCTGTCGGAGGGCATGGTGCTGGCAGCTTCGGG
>DIYV01000033.1:21062-24755 GCA_002429165.1 Gallionella sp. UBA6045
ACACCGGGATTGTTCATCCTGTCGCCGGATGACGGCGCGCAGCCCGGCATGCGCATCAAATAGCGCACCGCGCACAATAGATGATTAAGCTAGGCATATACGCATTACCCTCTCCCCAACCCTCTCCCGCAAACGGGGAGAGCGCAGCGAGGGGGGCGCAGCCGGGCGAACGAATCACTACGCAAAATTGATGTTAACCGCCGATTACGACGTACTCATCATAGGTTCCGGCCCCGCCGGACAACAGGCCGCGTGGCAGGCAGCGCGCATGGGCAAGCGCGCCGCGATCATCGAGCGCAAGCCCAAGCTTGGCGGAGCGGGACTGCAGACCGGCACCATACCCAGCAAGGCGTTGCGCGAAGTGGCGTATCTGCTGTCGCGTTCCGGCGGCATGCGCCAGGCGCTCGCGCCGGATAGCCGCAGCCGCCATGGTTTGCTGGCCGATGCGGTGCGGCGCAAGGAGGCTGTGATCGCGCAGCAGGAGTCCGTCATCCTGCAACGGCTGCTGCGTTCGGGCGTGGCATTGATCCCGGGTGAAGCATCATTTGCCGATGCCCATACCATTCTGGTAAGCGATGCCGCAGGCAACAACCGCAAAATTTCTGCCGATGCCATCATACTGGCCACCGGTTCCAGGCCGCGTCGCCCTGCCAATATCCCATTCGACAAAAAGACCGTGCTGGATTCGACTTCCATCCTGAATCTTCGCCATCTTCCGGACAGCCTGACGGTGGTGGGCGGCGGCGTGATCGGCTGCGAATTCGTTTCCATTTTTGCGGCACTGGGCGTGCAGGTCTGCGTGGTGGACAGCCACAGGCAATTGCTGGACTACTTAAGCGAGGATGTGGTGGGCGTGCTGGCGGAAAGTTTCCTCGATATGGGTGTCACGTTCCACATGCAGGAACGCGTCGCGGAGATCCGCCGCGAACAGAACAGCACACTCACGGTGCTGGAGAGCGGCAAACAGATACGCACCGACGCGGTGCTGTATGCACAGGGCAGGCAACCCAACAGCGAGAAGCTGCATGTCGAACACGCCGGCATCGTCGCCGAAGACGGATGGATAGAAGTGAACCAGCATTTCCAGACCAGTGTGCCGCACATCTACGCCGTGGGTGACCTGATCGGACGGCCCGCGCTGGCCTCCACCGGAATGGAACAGGGCCGCGCAGCGGTACTGTATGCCTTCGACCGCGAGCAGCATGTCACGGCCGAGAACCTGCCGATGGCGGTTTACACCATCCCGGAAATTTCCTACGTCGGCAAAACCGAAAAGGAAGTGCAGCAGGAAAACATTCCCTACCTGGTCGGCCGCGCGAATTTCAAGGACAGCGCACGCGGACAGATCATCGGCGACTCACACGGCTTGCTCAAACTGGTGGTGGACAGGCGCAATGAAAAACTGCTGGGCGTGCATATCGTCGGCGAACAGGCCAGCGAACTGATCCACATCGGGCAACTGGTGATGAACTTCAATGGCACGGTGCGCGACCTGGTCAGCAACGTATTCAACTATCCGACACTCGCGGAATGCTACAAACTCGCCGCGATGGATTGCATGCACCAGCTGAAACAGCTAAAGCAAAGCTAACCGCCACCGCATCATTTTTTCTTGCTGACCGCGGTGAGTATGCCCTGCAGTATCGCCGTCGGCGTGGGCGGGCAACCGCTCACCATCACATCCACCGGAATCACGTTGGAAACCCTGCCGCAACTGGCATAGCTTTCGCCCCCGCCCTCGGGAGAAAAGATTCCCCCGTCGCAGGCGCACTCGCCGATCGCCACCACCAGCTTGGGTTCCGGCATGGCGTCATAGGTGCGTTTGAGCGCGGTCACCATGTGGCGAGACACCGGACCGGTGACCAGCAGCATGTCCGCATGGCGGGGGCTGGCGACAAATTTGATGCCCAGTCCTTCGATGTTGTAATAGGCATTGTTGACTGCGTGTATCTCCAGCTCGCATCCGTTGCATGAGCCGGCATCGACATGGCGTATGTTCAGCGCGCTGCCGAACAGACGCAGGATCTCCGCGCTCAACCGCTGTGTCCCGACGCGCATCGCCTCATCCGGCTGTGGCGGGCTTTCGGTCTTGATACCGGTCTTGATGATCTGTTTGATGAGCTGATACATTTATGAGAGCCTCTATAAGTCTTGCCCTGAATAACTGAGATTGAATGATTTGTTGATGAGCGGGAAGTCCGGCACGATGTTGCCCATCACCGCATGTTCCAGCACCGGCCAGTTTTGCCAGGAGGGGTCGTGCGGATGCACGCGTGTAAGACCACCCTGCGCATCGGTGTGTATCGCCACCAATACCTCGCCGCGCCATCCTTCCACCATGCCCACCCCGAAGCCGAGCGCCGGAAGTGTTTCGAGCGGCACAGTCAATGTGTTGTCGTGTATCAGGTTGGTGAGTATCGCTCTTTGCAAGCGCAATGATTCGAACAATTCGTCGAAGCGCACGATGACGCGTGCAGCGACATCACCGTTGCGATAGGTCGCCATCCGCACATCCAGCTTGTCATACGGAGCGCAGGGAAACTGCACGCGCGCGTCCCAGGCCAGTGAACTGGCGCGCCCGGCCAGACCGCATAACCCAAGCTGTGCGGCGAGTTTCGGCTCGACGCGTCCGGCCCCGATGAAGCGATCCTGCACCCCGGCATGTTCGTCGTAAATGCTGCGCAGCACGCTTACTTCGCGTTCCAGCATGGCGCATTCTTCGAGCAGCGTCTGTTTGCCCGGTTCCGGCAAATCGGCGGCTACGCCGCCCGGAATGATCCTGTCCATCAGGTAGCGGTGCCCGAACAGCGCGGCATTGTTGCGCAACACTTGCTCTTTCAATATCCAGAACTGCGCAAAGCCGAACGACAGCGCGACATCGTTACCCAGAAAGCCGAGATCGCCCAGATGATTGGCGATGCGTTCGCGTTCGAGAAACAGCGCGCGCAGCCACAGCGCCCGGTCCGGCGGCGTGACTGCAGCGATGCTTTCCGCTGCCATCGCATACGCCCATGCGTAAGCCACCGTGCTGTCGCCGCTCACCCGTCCGGCGAGCTTGGCGGCCTGCTGCACGGCCAAACTCTCGAAGCGCTTCTCGATGCCTTTGTGAACGTAACCGAGACGTTCCTCAAGGCGCAGCGTTTTTTCACCTACCACGGAAAAGCGGAAGTGCCCCGGCTCGATGGTGCCTGCGTGTACCGGCCCGACCGCAATTTCATGCACGCCCTGCCCTTCCACTTTCACGAAGGGATAAGCATCCGCTTCATCAGTGCGGCTCTGTGTCGCGTCAAAATCCTTGCGCAGCGGAAAGCTGCCGCCGTGCCACGCACCATGGCGCAACCATTTGCGGTGGTCATGGCCTTCGTGCGCGTAAATGCCAAGCAGGTCATAAGCCGCGCGTTGCATGCGGTCAGCCACAAGAAAGATCCCGCTGACATCGGGATAGGAGGGTTGCCCGGCAGGCAATGGGACGCTCAAACATATCAAGCCCGCCTCATTGACCAGCGCGATATGCAGCACAAACCCCTTTCCTTCTCCGCGCTCATCGCTGCCCCACAATGCCACCAGCCTGCCGCCGCCGTCCTGAACGATCTGGCAGATCGGTTGCAGATCGCCTGGCTTGATCTCGCCCGACCACGCGGGAATCGCGCCGGGAAGTATGGTCAAATGAAGATTGGGATGGTTGATGGGCAT
>DIYV01000106.1 GCA_002429165.1 Gallionella sp. UBA6045
CGGCTCACTGGTGAGGCGGTTGCAGGCGTGATTCAGGTGGACAAGATTACCTACAATCGCATCCGCTTTGACTATGCATTCGAACCGCCGGCCACCATTAACGTCAAGGGTAAAGGCGAGATGGTGATGTATCGCCTCGTCTCGCGACTGAGCGGCGAGTCCACGGGCCGATTCAGAGCTTCAGGAAGATTCGGCGCCGCTCTTCCCCAGGGTATCTCCGAATAGACTTCCCCATAATATCCTGCATGCGCTGGTTTCGATTGTGCCTTGTTCAATCCGGCATGGCGACATGTTGTTGAGCCGCATGCGATGTTGTGTCTGACGCAAGTTACGATATAACAAGCGGACCTGTCCGGCGAGTTCGGCCGGGATAAGACCAAGCTCTCCCGCGAGTTTGAGCAATGCCAGATTGCCGACATTGGCGGATAGTTGCGGGTATTGATGGGCATACGCCAGCACCAGATATTGCACCATGAATTCGATGTCTACCATGCCGCCGCGGTCATGCTTGATATCGAACGGGCCGCTGTCATTGGGGTGGCCATCGTGCATCTTCTGTCGCATCGTCAGGATATCCTGACGCAGGCTCGTCAATTCGCGCTTCTGACAAAGCACCTGCCGGCGGATATGCTCGAAGGCTGCGCCGATTTTGGCGTCACCCGCGCTGAAGCGGGCGCGCGTCAAAGCCTGATGTTCCCAGACCCATGCCTCATTCTTCTGGTAGCCGGCAAATGCCGCAACCGAACTCACCAGCAAACCGCTTGCGCCGTTGGGGCGCAGCCGCAAATCGGTTTCATATAGGCGCCCCGATGAAGTGTAACTGCTCAACATTGTGTTGATGCGTTGTGCCAATCGCGCGTAGTTTTCCTGGGCATCCGGATGATCGTCGTCATACAGAAAAATCAAATCGAGATCGGAGGCATAGCCAAGCTCCCTGCCGCCGAGCTTGCCATACGCGATGATGGCAAAATTTGGTTCATCGCGATGCCGCTTGCGCACTGTCGCCCAACTCAGCTTCAGCACATGGCGCAGCATCAAATCTGCCAGATCGCTCAGGTGGTCACTGAGCGTTTCCAGGGGCAACAAGCCTTGCAGGTCCATCGCCAGCAGGTGGAAGGTCTGTTCCTGTTGTGTATGGCGCAACACATCCAGTTGCCGCTCGGCATCTTCAGCGCAGTCATCCAGGCGGGTTTGCAAGTCGTGATCGAGTTGCTGCCACTGCGGCGGCTGGTACATTTCTCGTGCATCCAGCAATTCATCGAGCAACGCCGGGTGCAGTGTCAGGTATTCGCTGGCCCAACTGCTGGCGGCTACCAGTCGGGTCAAGCGCTGCAAGGCCTGAGGATACTCCGCCAGAAAGGCGAGATAGGCGGCACGTCCGCTGACGCCTTCCAGCAAGGTCAGCAGTCTGGACAGCGTTGCATCGGGATCGCTGTGTTGCGCGCTCAGGGTGATGAATTTCGGGATCAGCCGGTCCAGCCGCTGCTTGCTCAATTCGGGTAGTTGCTGATAGCGGTTGCTGTGGCGCAATTGCAGCAGGCGTTGCGTGCTGTTCTGTGAATCGAGATAGCCCAGTTTTTCCAGGGTGGCATCCAATTCTTCTGCGCTTATCCCCTCGCGCCATAGTTTCAGGTCGTTCGTGTGCCCGGCTAAAAGTGTTTCGTCTTGTCCCGCCTGCTGATCACCGAATATCTGCTCGAATTGCCGGCTGACCAGCGCGCGGTGACGATCAAGCTCTTTCAGCAGTGCGGCGTAATCCGCATAGCCCATGGCATACGCGATGATTTCCCGATCTTCGGTTTGTTCCGGCAATTCCTGGGTTTGCTGGTCATCCAGATATTGCAGGCGGTGTTCCAGATTGCGCAGAAAAACATAGGCCGCATCCAGAGCCGCAACTGCCGGCGCCGGTAATTGAGCGTTTTCGCGCAGCTGTTGCAGTACGCTGCGGGTGGGGCGGATGCGCAACCTGGCATCGCTTCCGCCGCGTATCAGCTGGAATACCTGGGCGGTGAACTCGATCTCGCGTATGCCACCCGGCCCGAGCTTGATGTTGTTGAGCCGGTTGCGGCGTTGTACTTCGTGGCGGATCTGTGCATGCAACTTGCGCATTGAATCGATTGCGCCAAAGTCCAGGTATTTGCGGTACACGAACGGTTGCACAAGCTGAGTCAGTTCGGTGGTCTGCGGACTGGGCTGTTGCGGGTTTTCGGCGGGTGCAATGACACGCGCCTTGATCCAGGCGTACCGTTCCCATTCGCGGCCCTGGCTGATCAGGTATTCCTCCAATGCGGCAAAGCTCGTCACCAGCGGCCCGCTGTCGCCGTAGGGACGCAACCGCATATCCACGCGGAACACATAGCCGTCGGCGGTGAGATCGCTGATGATGTTGATCAGGCGGCGACCCAGTCGGGTAAAGAATTCGTGGTTGCTCAGCCTGCGCGAGGGTAACGGCGCAGCCGTTGGGAACCCTGCGGCGTCCCCTTTACGGGTGTTGTGCTTGCCATCGGTTTCGCCGTCTTCCGGATACACAAAAATCAAATCTATATCGGATGAGACATTCAGCTCGCTACCGCCCAGTTTCCCCATGGCAATGACCAGCAGTTCCTGCGCAGTACCGCCGGATTCGCCGATCGGGCTGCCGAATTGCCCATGCAGAATTCGCATCAAGCAGGCTTGCGCGCGTTGCACACACTCCTCCGCCAGGGCGGTCATGGATTGCATGATTTCGTTCAAATCGGCCAAGCCATTGAGGTCGCGCAGTATCAATTTGACCATCACCTGCTTGCGCAACCTGCGCACGGCGCATGCCAATTGGGTTTCATCGTCAAGGTCGAGCCCGGATTGTTGCAGCAAATCGCGCATTTCTGCGCGACTGCACGATGTGGCGTAATTTTCCTGCAACCAACCCAGCAAATTTTGGTCTGTCTCAAGTGCCCGTTTGGCATAACGGCTGCAGCGCAGGGTCTTTTGCAGCAAGTCGGCGAAGGCCAAGGGAATCGAGTTCACGATATTCATGGGTTCCTTAAGTTAGAATACACATTGTCTTCCAATTATAAATTTTAGCCACTCATTCCGGCGCCTTAACGTTTTAGATTAATCAATGTTGAACTCACTCCCTGTCCGTTTGCTTTGGCACAGTTTGAACTGGCTATCGCGACTTATCGTCGTTGTTTCGGCGGTTGCGGCCGTGCTGATCGCATTTTCCATCATGGCGCTGCGCTATTGGCTATTGCCGGATATAGAGCAATATCATGAAAGGATCACGTCTTCCGTGTCAGCCGCGATAGGAAATCCGGTCACCATCGGCAAGATAAAGGGTGAATGGCGGGGTTTTCTGCCGCACCTCAATTTTACCGATGTGCGCATTCTGGATGATCAGCGACAGCCTGCATTGGAGCTTCAACGCATTGATGGAAGCCTGTCCTGGATGTCACTGTTCACCGCTGAACTTCGTTTGGCCAGCCTGGAAATAGACAGGCCGGAGCTGCTGATACGGCGGGATGCTGAAGGAAAGCTTTTTATCGGCAAACTGGTACTTTCCAGACAAGGTGACAATAACGATATTTCCGACTGGTTGTCGCATCAGTCTAACCTGGTGGTGCGCAATGCCCTGATTGTCTGGATAGACGAGCAGCGCGGAGCGCCACCGCTGGTGTTGCAACAGGTTAATTTGCGTATTCACAATTCATTCAGCAAACACAGCTTTGCCTTGCAGGCGATACCGCCAAGCGAACTGTCGACCCCGCTGGATGTGCGCGGAGAGTTTTATGGGGCAAGTTTCGATAACCTGGGAAAGTGGCACGGCCGGTTGTTTACACGCATGGATTACACCGACGTGACAGCCTGGCGACCATGGCTGGATTTACCCGGTGAATTCAGCCGCGGTCGTGGCGCACTGCGCGGTTGGCTGGGTGTCAATGATGGCAAGGTGACGCAGATTACGGCTGATCTGGACTTGCGTGATGTGGTCACCAAGCTCGGCGAAGATCTGCCTGAAATGACGTTGCACGAATTGCGCGGTCGCGCCTCATGGCAAGAAGTTGCAGGCGGTTTTGAAGTTTCCACCAGACATTTGGCGATGAAATTGCAGGACGGGCTCAATTTTCAACCCACGGATTTTTATCTCAGAGCAGTAAATACAGGCGATCAACTGGCCATCGGCAGCCAGGCCTCAAGCGGAGAGATACGCGCCAACTTGTTGCGATTGGAGAGCCTTGCCGAGTTGGCAAAATACTTGCCTATGGAAGCCGGTCTGCGCGCGCGTCTGGATACGTATGCGCCAAGGGGGGAAGTATCCAATCTGGATGCGCAATGGCAAGGCCCGCCCGGAAAACCGGAAAACTACAAGCTCAAAGGACATTTTGAGAAACTTGCGCTAAACCAGGTCGGCAAAATGCCGGGTTTTTCCGGTTTGACCGGGGATGTGGATGGCAGCGAGGCGAGCGGCAGGTTGAGCATCAATGCCCGCAAGATGATCGTGGATGCACCGGGTGAGATGCGCGAGCCGCTGTCTTTTGCCACCTTGATCGGACAAGCCGGTTGGCAGCGCAAAAACGGGGAGTTGTCGGTCAATGTCGACAACATTGCAGTCGCCAACAACGATCTGGCAGGTAATTTGTATGGCAGTTACCGGACTCAGGCCGGCACATTGGGTGTGCTGGATTTGACCGGCAGATTGACGCGCGGCGATATCAGTCGCGCTGCCCGTTATACCCCGCTGGTCGCGCTGGACAGGGAAGGAAACGACTGGCTGAACGGCGCGCTGCTGGCCGGTCATACCGAGGACTTTCGTATCCGCATCAAGGGTAACCTGAGCAACTTCCCTTTGGACGGCACCAAAGACGTGCTGTTTGAAATCGGCGGGCATGCACGGGATGCGGTGATGGAATTCGACAAGAACTGGCCGCGTATCGAAAATATTTCCGGTGAATTTTTGATACGCGGCAACAGGCTGAGTGTGGAGTCACCGTCGGCGACCATACTCGACACGCGCTTGCATAATGTCACCGTCACGATACCGGACATGATGAGCAAGGACCTGTCGCTGGAAATCAAGGGCGAGGCGACGGGCGCAAGCAATTTATTTCTGGAATTTGTACAGAAAAGTCCGGTGCGCGGTTACATAGACGGATTTACCGACGGTGTCAGTGCCAGAGGCAACGGGCAGCTGGATTTAACTGCGCATATTCCCCTGTCGGGAGACAAGCCGGTGAAAGTGTCCGGAACGCTCAAGGTACAGGATAACGATATTGATTTGGGCAAAGACGTGCCATTGTTGCGCAACACGCGCGGGACTTTATTGTTCACGGAATCGGGCATGCACGCAAATGGTGTAACTGCGCAAATATTGGGCGGGAAAGCCAGCATCAGTGTGCAGAGCGAAGAGGGCGGTGTGATGCATGCCACAGTTAAAGGACGCAGCAATGTTGATGTATTGCGCAAGATCGAGACGTATCCTGTGCTGGATTATTTGCAAGGCAGTGCGGACTGGGATGCCGATATCAGTGTGATTAAAAAATCCGCACAGATCATCATCACGTCCAACTTGCAGGGGATCAGTTCCAGTTTGCCGCAACCTTTTGCCAAACGCGCCAACGAGGTAATGTTGTTGCGCGTGGAAAAGAACCCTGTCCTGATTTTGCCAAAGCGGGCCGCTCATCAGGAAAAATGTGCAGAGCCTTGTCCCAAGGTGGAAGGCTCTGTGGCCGAGGGGCGGGATGTGATCACCGCACGCCTTGGAAATCTGCTCAGCACTCGGCTGGAGCGTCAAAACGAAAATGGGGCAATGATGATCAAACGCGGCACGGTCAGTTTCGGCGCCCAGGGCAAGTCTCCGGCATCAAAAAAGACGAAGAAACCATCGCGCGGCAAGGATGGTGTGTGGTTGGTCGGTGACTTGCCCGAATTATCGGTGGAAGGATGGGGGAGCTTGGCTGGCAGTGCGGGAAAAGCAGGTAAAAACAATGACACAAGTGCCGGTGTTTCCACAACCCATTCCGCGAAGCCACCAAATAACGCTGGCCAAGCGGCTGGTTATGGGCCGGCATTGCCAATCGCCGGGGCAAATCTGTATATCGGAAAATTAACAGGATATGGACAGAGTTTCAGCGCGTTGCATGTCACTGTCGCCAGGCGTGGCGACGGATTGGCTGCGCGGCTGTCCAGTAGCGGGCTGAACGGCGAAGTGGTATGGGAGCCTCACGGATATGAAACGGGGAGCATGTTTCGCGCGCGTTTAAGTAATTTGCAATGGTCAGGCGAAGAACAATCCAAACTTCCTTTGCCGTCTGAAGAACCGGTCAAAGCCAAACAGGCAGGCAAAACACAACCCGGCGTTATTCCGGCACTGGATATCTCGGTCGAGAACTTACAAATCGAAGGAAAACACATCGGTCACTTCCAAATGATTGGTCACCCGGAAAACAAGGACTGGCGGATGCGCCGTCTGAATATCACCAACCCGGACGGCAGCCTGGTTGGGGACGGGGTCTGGAGCGATACACAGGGACAGCAGAAAACCCAGCTCAATTTGATGCTGGATATCAGCAATGCCGGAAAGATACTCGAGCGTTCCGGGTATCCCAATACGGTCAAGGGCGGGAGTGGCAGGCTGGCGGCTGATTTGTCATGGGCGGGGACGCCCGACGAATTCAGTTCTGCTACGCTGAACGGCTCGCTGAAGCTGGATACCGGCAAGGGCCAGTTCCTGAAAATGGATCCCGGCGCCGGCAAATTGCTCAGTGTGCTCAGTTTGCAGGATTTGCCCAAACATATCGCCCTGGGCTTTACAGACGTGTTCAGCGAGGGTTTTCAGTTCGACAACATCAAAGGCAATGCCACCATCAAGGACGGTGTCATCGAGAGCCAGGATTTTCGCATTTATGGATCATCTGCCAAAGTGACCATGAAAGGCAGTGTTGATCTGAAG
>DIYV01000164.1:0-1036 GCA_002429165.1 Gallionella sp. UBA6045
AGGACGTGGTTGCGCAGGCCGGATCTATTGGCCAGGCGTGATTTGACAAAAGAGGAGTCTGGGCTTCTGGCAGCGTTCCAGAAGGAACAAGACCCGATAACCAAGGAGTAGCAAAGTGAACTTGATCGAAACATTGGAACAAGAAGAAATCGCCCGTCTGGGCAAGACCATTCCCCATTTCTCGCCCGGCGACACTGTCGTCGTCAGCGTGAACGTGGTCGAAGGCGAGCGCAAGCGCGTTCAGGCTTTCGAGGGAGTCGTGATCGCCAAGCGCAATCGCGGCCTGAATTCCGGCTTCATCGTGCGCAAGATTTCGGCAGGTGAAGGCGTGGAGCGTACTTTCCAGACCTATTCACCTATCATCGCCAGCATCGAGGTGAAGCGCAAAGGTTCCGTGCGCCGCGCCAAGCTGTACTACCTGCGCGACCGTTCCGGAAAGTCGGCACGTATCAGGGAAAAGCTGCCAGCACGCAAAGCTGCGGCAGAGTAATTTCTGCCCATGCTGTTCTGAAAAGCGGGAGGCAATGCCTCCCGCTTTTTATTTGTGCGCTATCATTAAGGCATGGATTACCAGGCAAAACTAACTGTCCCGTTCGGTGTGCTCGGCATACGTTGCGATGACCGCGCGTTGCTTGGCATTGATTTTCTGCCCGCGACTGAAGGAATGCAGCGCGCGACCGGTGTATTTGCTGAATCCGTGCGCGAACAATTGCAGCGTTACTTCGAAAATCCTGACTTTCAATTTACCGTGCCGCTCAAGCCGGTCGGAACTCCGCACCAGCAAAAAGTCTGGCTGGCCATGCGCAACATTCCGCGCGGGGAGACGCGCAGCTATGGCGAGTTGGCCATCGCGCTGAAATCCGGCGCACAGGCTGTCGGCCAGGCCTGCGGCGCAAACCCGATACCCATCATCATCCCCTGCCATCGCGTGGTGGGCAAATCCGGTCTGGGCGGCTTTATGCGCCATGCGAGCGGTGTGTCACTGGACATCAAACGCTGGCTGCTGGCGCATGAACAACGCTGAGCTGCTCGACGA
>DIYV01000164.1:1225-15131 GCA_002429165.1 Gallionella sp. UBA6045
GTCGTGCAAAAAGCCAAACCCAGCAGCACCGGCCGCAACATCTCCAGTCTGAAGCGTTTGTTCCGCTATCTGCTCAGGCAGGGCAGAATCTCCGCCGATCCGACGCTGCAGATTGATACGCCCAAGCTGCCGCGCAATCTGCCCAAGAGTTTGACCGAACAGGATGTCGAGCAGCTGCTGGACGCACCGGATGTTCAGACCCCATTGGGCATGCGCGACCGTACCATGTTCGAAGTGCTGTACGCCACCGGTCTGCGCGTGTCCGAGCTGGTGACCCTGCGCATCACCCAGGTGAGCATGGATATGGGCGTGGTGCGCGTGATGGGCAAGGGCAGCAAGGAGCGTCTGGTTCCGCTGGGGGAGGAGGCGCTGGACTGGCTGCGCCGCTATCTGGCGGATGGTCGCGGCGTGTTGCTGGGAAGACAGATGACCGACGCGTTGTTCGTAACGGCCCGGGGCGAGGGCATGACGCGCCAGATGTTCTGGTACCTGATCAAGAAACACGCCAAGCATGGCGGATTGGACAAGCCGATGTCGCCGCACACGTTGCGCCACGCTTTTGCCACGCATCTGTTGAACCACGGTGCCGATTTGCGCGTGGTGCAGATGTTGTTGGGTCATGCGGATATTTCCACCACGCAGATATACACACACGTCGCGCGCGAGCGCCTGAAGCAATTGCATACGCAACATCACCCGCGTGGATGATTGCTTGTACTATGCAAGACAAATTGGCAGGCAAAGAGGAGGAATTTGACTCATGTCATGGCGCAGCCTACTCTGTGACCCTATATAATCATCTATTGTGGAGCTGCAATGCGTCCAATCATTTCCGCTTCGTTCAATTTGCTGCGTGAAATAACTGTGCAATAGGCCGGATGACGATAATCCCATGAACACGACCGCCAATATATCTACGCAGCAGCCGCAGGCTGGCAAGAAAAATTTATCAAGCCGCACAATCTTTTATGTTTCGGATGGAACCGGTATCACTGCCGAAGTTCTGGGCAAGGGACTGCTTTCCCAATTCGACGGAATAGACTTTCGCCAGATACGGTTCCCATTTGTAGATAATCCGGAAAAGGCTGCGGAATGCCTGAATCGCATCCGCGAAGTACGCGAACAAAGCGGCATCCGGCCGCTGGTTGTGATGACCATGATGAACCCGGAAATCAATGCGATGCTGCGCCAGGAGGATGCGCTGTTTCTGGACCTTTTCGAAGTTTTTATCGCGCCGCTGGAAAAAGAGTTGGGTGTGAAATCCGCGCATACCGTCGGTCGTTCGCATGGCCAGGCCGGCCATGAATACATCAACCGCATCGCCGCGATGAATTTTGCGATTGCACACGACGACGGCGTTTCCGATGCCGATCTGAAAAATGCCGATGTGATACTGGTCGGCGTTTCACGTTGCGGCAAGACCCCGACCAGCCTGTACCTGTCGATGCAATTCGGCCTCAGGGCGGCAAATTACCCGCTGATACCTGAAGATTTTGAACGCGACCGCCTGCCGGATACCGTGTTGCCTTTCCGTGACAAACTGTTCGGATTGACCATCGCGCCCGAGCAATTGCACAAAATTCGCCAAGAGCGGCGACCAGATAGCAATTATGCCGCACTGGATACATGCCGCCAGGAAGTTGCCTCTGCCGAACGCATGATGCGACGCGAAGGTATAAAATGGTTCGATATGACGTCAAAGTCGATTGAGGAAATCGCCGTACAATTAATCCAGGCAATCAATAAATAAAGAATAAGTTTTGTTCAGATATAGAACAACCCTGAAGTAGTATAAAAAATTCAACATAAATAACTGGAGAATAAATATGCAACCCTACGTGATTCCATTTCAGTCACTGGGTATTGCCGACATTGATCAGGTAGGCGGCAAGAACGCTTCGCTGGGCGAGATGATCAGCAATCTCAGCGCCACCGGCGTGAGTGTTCCCGGCGGCTTTGCCACAACAGCGGAGGCCTATCGGGACTTCCTGAAGAGCAATGGTCTCGATCAGCGCATCAAACAAAAGCTGGAAGAGCTGAATGTGGAAGACGTGAACGCGCTGGCCAAGGCCGGTGCAGAAATTCGCGGCTGGATATTGGCAGCTTCACTGCCGCCGCGCCTGGTGGAGGAGATACGCCAGCACTACACCAAGCTCGCGGCGGGCAGCGACGCCAGTTTTGCGGTGCGTTCATCGGCAACTGCCGAGGACCTGCCGGATGCATCCTTTGCGGGCCAGCAGGAAACGTTTCTCAATATCCACGGCATAGACAATATCCTGCATGCGATCACAGAAGTGTTTGCTTCGCTGTATAACGATAGGGCCATTTCCTATCGGGTACACACCGGCTATACGGATTCTCATGTCGCATTGTCGGCGGGCATACAGCGCATGGTGCGTTCCGACAAGGGCGCGTCCGGCGTGATGTTCACGATGGACACCGAGTCCGGTTTCCGCGACGTGGTATTCATCACTTCGTCATATGGTCTGGGCGAGATGGTGGTGCAGGGTGCGGTGAACCCTGATGAGTTCTATGTCCACAAGCAGCAGCTTGCCGCGGGTTATCCAGCGCTGGTTCGCCGCAGTATCGGTTCCAAGCAACAGCGCATGGTATTCAACGAGGACCGCGCCGCCGGCCGTTCCACGCGTATCGAAGAGGTTCCCCAGTCGGAGCGCGACAGTTTTTCCCTGACCGACAAGGACGTGCTGGAGCTGGCAAGACATGCCATGGCCATCGAGCAGCATTACGGCAGGCCTATGGATATCGAATGGGGCAAGGACGGCATGGACGGCAAGCTCTACATCCTGCAAGCACGCCCGGAAACTGTTCAGTCCCAGGTTGTTGCCGGCGGCGCGGAAAAATTCCGTCTCACGAAACGCGGCGAGGTGCTCATCGAAGGTCGTGCGATCGGCCAGAAGATCGGCATCGGCCCTGTGCGCCTGGTGGCGAGCTCCGCTGAAATGGACAAGGTGCAAGCCGGCGATGTGCTGGTCACGGACATGACCGACCCGAACTGGGAGCCGGTGATGAAGAAGGCATCGGCCATCATCACCAATCGCGGCGGGCGGACTTGCCATGCCGCGATCATTGCGCGTGAACTGGGTATCCCGGCCATCGTGGGTTGCGGTCATGCGACGGAATTGCTCACCGAAAACGAGATCGTCACCGCTTCATGCGCGGAAGGCGACACGGGTTTCGTCTATCGGGGCAAGCTGCCGTTCGAGATCACACGGCAGGATGAAAAGGCATTACCACCGTTGCCGGTCAAATTGATGCTCAATGTGGGCAATCCCACGCTGGCTTTCGAGTTTGCGTCATTGCCTTCTGGGGGAATCGGCTTGGCGCGTCTGGAATTCGTCATCAACAACCTCATCGGCATACATCCCAAAGCGGTGCTTCAGTTCAAAACCCTGCCCGCAGAACTCAAGGCTGTCGTATTGAAACAATCGCGTGGCTACGCCGATCCGTTGACCTTCTATGTGGATAAATTGACCGAGGGCATTTCCACTCTCGGCGCCGCTTTCTGGCCAAGGCCGGTCATCGTGCGCCTGTCGGACTTCAAGTCCAACGAATACCGCAAGCTGATCGGCGGCGAGCTTTACGAACCGCTGGAAGAAAATCCGATGCTGGGTTTTCGCGGAGCCGGACGTTATGTCGCGCCGAGTTTCAGGGATTGCTTCGAACTGGAATGCCTGGCGATGAAGAAGGTCCGCGATGGCATGGGCTACACCAATGTGGAGATCATGGTGCCGTTCGTGCGCACCGTCCAGGAGGCGAAGGAAGTCGTTGAACTGCTTGCGCAACACGGATTGAAGCGCGGCGAAAACGGCTTGCGTCTGATCATGATGTGCGAGATCCCGTCCAACGCGCTGCTGGCAGAAGAGTTCCTGCAATATTTCGATGGATTCTCGATAGGATCGAACGATCTGACCCAACTGACATTGGGACTGGACCGTGATTCCAGTCTGGTGGCAAATCGCTTCGACGAACGTGATGCCGCGGTCAAAAAACTGTTGGAAATGGCCATCACAACCTGCAATCGGCTCGGCAAATATGTTGGCATCTGCGGACAGGGGCCGTCCGATCATTTCGACTTCGCGCTGTGGTTGATGGATATCGGTATTCAATCGATGTCGCTGAACCCGGATACTTTGGTGGAGACCTGGCGGAAACTGGCGGAGGCACACCCGAGAGGATAAGTATTGTCATATCTCTTTTTGAGATATAATTGTACTATGCACATCATCACCCATCGCCGGATTGTGGCGGCACAGAAGGCGCATCCGCAGTGCGCCAGTGCGCTGGATCAGTGGTATCGCCTTTGCAAAAAAGCCGAGTGGCACAATTTTGCAGAGTTGCGAACGCTCTTTCCCAGCACCGATAAAGTGGGCGACGTATTTGTGTTCGACATCGGAGGAAACAAGCTTCGCCTGATTGCTGCGATTCACTTCAATACGGGGCGAGTGTTTATCCGGGCAGTATTAACGCACAAGGAATATGACCAAGGAGGTTGGAAATGAATGCACGACTTAAGGCAGCAATACAACACTGGAGCTATGTCGCGCCAGTGCTGCAACCGGCGCGCAATGCGAAAGAATATGCCGCTCTGGTCGAAGCGCTCGATGCCGCACTCGATGCGGGAGGCGCTGACGAGAACCACCCGCTCGCCCGGCTGGCAGAGTATCTGGGTGAGTTGATTGCCGAATACGAAGCCAAAGACAAGATGCCGCCAGCGGCGACAGGAGCTGAGGTTTTACGTTACCTGATGCAGCGCGATAACTTGCGCCAGATTGACCTGCCTGAGCTGGGCAGCCAGGGCGTCGTGTCAGAATTGCTGTCAGGGCGACGCGATTTCAATGCTCGCCAAGCCAAAGCGTTGGCAGCACGATTTGGAGTTTCGGCGGCGATGTTTTTGTAAGAGACCTCAGCGTTGGACTTGATTAACGCCGCTGTTATGCTACGAATCTAGACCTGATCCTTTGCTCACGTGCTCTATACTCATGTGGCGAGGGAACGGTTGAAACAGTTGCATGCGATGCATCATCCGAGGGGATAGGTTCAGGGTTATCTGCTTGGCTTCGGCAGAATCTGCTTAGCGGTAGCGTGTTATATGATAATCACGTCCGATTTATTTGAAGCATATATTAAATGTACTACTAAATGCTTTCTTTTGTCAGTGCGTGAGGTGGGTGCGGAAAACACCTATACGAACTGGATCAAAACTCAGGGCGAATCATACCGTAGCGAAGGACTCAAACACTTGATAGAGGGAGTCCCTTGCGGCGAGTACTCTATCAGCCCACACGAGATGGGACACGTCAAGACGGCAAAATGGAGGTTCGCTGTAAGTCTTGTCGCCCATACGGAGAATACGGAATCGTGCATTCATACAGTCGAAAGGCTTCCATCAGAGGGGAGAGGCAAGCCTGCCTTGTTTATCCCAATTCGATTTGTTCTCACCAACAAACTTTCTCTCGATGACCGGCTATTGCTGGCGTTTGATGCACTTACGCTTTCTGGATTCATTGGCCGCAATATTGGGCTCGGCAAGATTATCCACGGAGATGATTTTGCGACGCAAAAAGTTAAAACTTCGGCTTTGGCAAGCGAGGTGCGAAAACTGACCGGAAAGATTACATCAATACTTTCCTGCCCTACTGCACCTGGCCTTGTTTTGAATCAGCATTGCCCTGCTTGTGAATTTCAAGTTCGCTGTCGGAAGATAGCGATAGAAAAGGATGATCTCAGCCTGCTGTCTGGCATGTCAGGAAAAGAGCGAAAGAAGTTAAACAGCAAAGGCATCTTTACAGTCACTCAACTCTCATACACATTTCGTCCGCGTCGGAGGCCAAGGTTGCATGCTGCCAAGCGCGAGAAATATCACCACTCTTTGAAAGCACTTGCGATTCGTGAGAAAAAGATTCATGTCGTCGGCAGTTCGGAACCGAAGATCGAAGGCACTCCAGTATATCTGGATGTTGAGGGTCTTCCAGACCGTGATTTCCATTACCTCATTGGCATTCGGGTGAAAACCTTGCATGGAATGATTCAGCACAGTTTCTGGGCTGACAGTACAAACGATGAGCGACAAATCTGGACTAACTTTCTCGACGTGCTATCAAAAATAGAGAATCCCGTTCTGATCCACTATGGTAGTTATGAAACGGCATTCTTGAAGCTGATGTGTGAACGCTATGAAGGCCCGTCGGATGGTTCAGTAATTGCAAAAGCATTAGCGGAGCCATTAAACATCCTGTCTTTTATTTTTGCCCATATCTATTTTCCCGCTTTCTCAAATGGATTAAAAGATCGCGCCAGGCTATTAGGTTTTGAATGGACAGAGCCTAATGCGTCAGGCGCATTGACAATAGTTTGGCGTTCCGAATGGGAAGAATCACGGGATTTAGGCATGAAAGAAAAGTTGATCACCTACAACGCAGAGGACTGTGATGCTTTACGATTAGTGACCGAATTTATTAGCAATCTATTTTTGCCAGCCATTAAATCCACGAATCAAAATGTCCCTTTAACTGTTAACGTCGAGTCTTACTCAAAAAATTCACCTTTCAAGTTAGGAAGAGTGCAGTTCCAGCTTGCTGAATTCGAGACAATTAACCAAGCTGCTTACTGGGATCACCAGCGAGAAAAAGTTTTGGTGAGATCAAGTGAGCATATCAAGAAAGTTTTGGGTAAAGCCCACAAATCAAGACAGAATAAATTACCTGTAAACAAAATAATTCTGTGGCCCGCGCCGACAAGTTGCAACAAGTGCGGCAGCACAAATATGCACAAGTACCAAAGGTATAGCAAGACCGTGCTTGACGTGAAATTTAGCGATGCCGGAATCAAGAGATGGGTCATCCAATACGTGTTCTGGCGTTATCGGTGCAAAGAATGCTGGATTGTTTTTCAGAATCACGTTCGAGCTTGGACTCAAGAGAAATATGGCGTCAATCTGCGTGCGTTGACTGTGTACGAAAACATCGAGTTGCGGATACCGCAGGAAAGAATAGCCATTTTTTTGCATGATCTTCTCGGATTCAATCTTGCTCGCAGTGCCGTCAACGGACTTAAGGCTAGTGCTGCTGCATTTTATAAAGATACCTACGATAAACTTGTTGAAAAAATCACAAGTGGCAGACTCATTCATGCGGATGAAACAAGAGTCAATCTGAAAGCTGGGATTGGGTATGTATGGGTATTCACAAACCTGGAAAATGCTGTGTACGTTTACAGTGCGTCAAGGGAAGGAGAGTTGCTTCACTCGCTGTTCAAGGACTTCAAAGGGGTGTTGGTTTCTGATTTTTATGCTGCATATGATTCATTGAGCTGTCCACAGCAGAAGTGCCTCATTCATTTGATTCGAGATATGAACGATGATCTGATGAAGGAACCTTTTAACGAGGAGATAAAGTTACTTACGGGTGAATTTTCCTTACTACTGAAGGCGATCATTGCAACGGTTGATAGCTTCGGTTTGAAAGGCCGTTTTTTGCGTAAACACAAGTTGTCTGTGGATCGTTTCTTTAAGCACCTTGCTCATCAGAAGTTTCAGACGGAGGCCGCGCAAAAATGCAAAACACGATTAGAAAAGAACCGTCACTGTCTTTTCACTTTTCTGGATTTTGACGGCGTGCCGTGGAACAACAACAACGCCGAACACGCCATCAAATCCTTTGCTTTGCTTCGCAGAGATTTTAACGGCGTAACAACCGAGAAAGGGCTTCGAGATTACTTGATACTGCTCAGCATTTACGAAACTTGCAAATTCAAGGGAGTAAGCTTCTTGGATTTCTTGCGCTCTGGCGAGAAAGACATTGACTGTTTTGCTGACAAAATAGCGGGAGTTACGCGATCAATTCATGATGCAGCTTGTCCTGCACCAACAATCTGACAAATACCATTTTTTACGAATGGCAACCACCGATAGCACATCTATTTAACCTGCCCCCGCTCAATGCTGATCCCCACCATCTTGCAGTTGCGAATCGCTTGTAGTTTGGCGACGCTGACCTTGACCCAAGGCGCGTTGAAGTCCTTGAGGATGATTTGCGCGATGTGTTCGGCCAGGGTTTCCATCAAGGAGAAATGCCCCTCGCTCAGCACGGTCTGGAGGTGCTGCGCGACTTCTGCATAATCCAGCGCGTCGTTGATGTCGTCGCTGGTGCAGGCGCGGCTGTTGGGCAACGCGATGTCGAGGTCGATCTGCAGGGTTTGCGGCACGACCTTTTCACGCTCGTAGATGCCGATCAACGTTGTGACCTTGAGTTCCCTCAGAAATATGATGTCCATGACTTTTGTTTGTTGGTGGTCTGCATAACTTGGCGTAAAATCCGCCGCTCGTTCATTCCCATTTATTCATTCTAAGACATTACCGATGTTGACCGTAGTTTTTATCATTGCAGCTTATCTGCTGGGCTCGATTTCTTTCGCAGTCATTACCAGCAAATTGTTCGGCCTTGCCGATCCCCGCACCTATGGTTCCGGTAATCCCGGCGCGACGAATGTGTTGCGCAGCGGCAAGAAGGCGGTTGCGGCGCTGACCCTGTTGGGAGATGCGGCAAAGGGTTGGCTGGCGGTATTTTTGGCGATACATTTCTCCCCGAGCGATGTGTCATACACGGTGCTGGCTGCGGCAGTGTCGCTGGCGGTGTTCATCGGCCACCTGTTTCCGGTCTTCCTGCGCTTCAAGGGCGGAAAGGGTGTGGCGACGGCGTTAGGCGTGTTGCTGGCGTTGAATGTATGGGTGGGGTTGGGCGGGCTGGCGACCTGGTTATTCATGGCGCTGGTATTCCGTTACTCGTCATTGGCGGCTTTGACCGCTGCTATTGCTACACCGATTTACGCGGTGTTGCTGGGTTTGCCGAAGGAGTGGGTGCTGGCATCGGGCATCCTGTCGTTGCTGCTGATCTGGCGGCACAAGAGCAATATTCAAAATCTGCTGGCGGGAAAAGAATCGAAGATCGGCAGCAAGAAAGCCAGCCAGTAAACAAGCCGCCCGCAACAAGTCCATGGGGATGAATGTCCAATCTTGAGTATTATCATATAATAATATTCAGTTTCATCTTTTGGAGTAACCATGCGCCCGGCACAACTTCAGGCTGTACTTGATCGAGAGTTTTTGAGTGCCCGTGAAGGACACCATACGCCAGTCATGCTCTGGGGTCCGCCCGGCGTGGGAAAATCCCAGATCATTGCCCAGGTCGCGACCCGTCATGCGGTGCCGATGATCGATATACGTTTGTCGCAAATGGAGCCGTCGGATTTGCGCGGCATCCCCTTCAGAATCGACAATCGCGTCGAATGGGCGGTGCCCTCCATGCTGCCCGATGTCGAGCGTCATGGCCCGGAAGGTGTTCTATTCCTGGACGAAATCACTTCCGCACCGCCCAGCGTTTCGGCGGCCGCCTATCAGCTGATTCTTGATCGCCGTCTGGGTGCCTATGAGGTCCCGGCAGGCTGGGCGATCTTCGCTGCCGGCAATCGCCAGGGCGACCGGGGCGTCACTTACACCATGCCGGCGCCTTTGGCCAACCGCTTTTCGCATTTCGAGATCGAGGCCAATCTCGACGACTGGGTGAGCTGGGCTTATGGCAATGGTATCGATGAGCGTCTGATCGGCTTTCTGCGTTTTCGTCCCGAACGCCTGTTCGATTTCGATCCGGCGCACAATCCCGTTGCGTTCCCCAGTCCGCGCTCCTGGGAATTTGCCCACCGGGCGCTGCAGAAATTCGGCGACTCTCCACAATTGCTGCTGGCCACACTGCAAGCCTGTGTAGGCCCTGCGGCCGGGCTGGAGCTCTATGCCTTTGTTGAAAATCTGGATCGCATGCCCGATCTGGATGCGATCCTGCGCGGCGAGCAGGTGGAGGTGCCGCGCGAAGTGGATCTGCAATATGCGGTGGCATCGGCGCTGATCGGGCGCGCGGCTCGTGCCAAGGGCAGCAGTAATGCGCGTGAAATTCACGGACATATTCTGGATTACGCGGGCCGCTTCCCGCTACGCGAAATGGGCGTGATGCTGGTATCCGACATGCATCGCGCCATCGGGCAGCAATTATTTGCGGTACCGCAGTTTTCGACATGGGCGAATGCCGTGGCTGATGTGATGCTTTATCAGCATTAGGAAATGGACCTTCACGACATCGAAACCAAACTTGCGGCAGCCCGTACCCGGCTGATACTCGACAAGCCGTTTCTGGGCGCGCTTGCGCTGCGCCTGCCGATGATCGCGGCCGATCCGAAATGGTGTCAAACCACAAGCACCGATGCGCGCAGCTTTTATTACAACCCGGCTTACATCGATGCCTTGAGTATGGAACAAGCACAGTTCGTGCTGGCCAATCAAGCTCTGCACTGCGCCCTCTCGCATTTTTCACGGCGGCAGCATCGCAGCAGGTTTCGTTGGAATATTGCCTGCGATCATGCCATCAACCCGCTTCTGGTCAAGGACGGTCTCATTCCTCCTCCCGGCACGCTGGTGCTGGAGTGTTATGAAGGCATGACGGCGGAGGAAATTTATCCCTGTATCGATGAGAACGACAGTGACGAGCCCCTGGAACAGCCGCAACAAGATGGCGAGGGAAGCGGAGATTCAAAAGAAGAAGCCAAAGGACATGAACCGGAGCAGGAAAATTCAAAACATGATGGAGCAAGCGGTGCGGCGGAGCCTCAACCACTCAGTGCGAGTGAACTGGAATCTCTGACCGCACAATGGCAACAGCGTCTTGCCGGCGCAGCACAACAGGCGCAACAGGCTGGAAAACTGGGTGGCATTCTGGGTCGCATGGTCGGAGAGCTGATGCAACCCAAGTTGCCCTGGCGTATGTTGCTCGCCCGCTACATGACGCAGTTCGCGCGTGACGATTACAGTTACATGCATCCCTCCAGGCGAGAAGGGGAAATGATTTTGCCTTCCCTGAGGAGTGCACAGGCCGATATCCTGGTGGTGATCGATAGCAGCGGTTCGATTTCAGAGCAGGAGGTCGATGAATTCATGAGCGAGGTCAATGCAATAAAAGGGCAGTTGCGCGCGCGCATTTTGCTCCATGCCTGCGATACCGCGCTTGCCGAAGACGGGCCGTGGTTATTTGAGCCGTGGGACGAATTCAGATTGCCCAAGTCAATTAAGGGTGGCGGCGGCACCGATTTCAGGCCGGTTTTCGACTGGATTTCGCGTAAGGGGCGCGAGCCCGATCTGCTGCTTTATTTCACCGATGCACTAGGGGAGTTTCCGCCGGTCGAGCCCGCCTTTCCGGTGCTCTGGCTGGTCAAAGGCAAAGCGCCTGTCCCTTGGGGACAACGCATCCAGCTGAATTAAGGATAGCCATGTCAGGACTGGCACCAGAAGATGAATTGCGCCTCAATGTGATGATGGCCGGAGACCTGCAGGCTGTCCGTATCGATGAGGCCGCCATGATCGTCCATGGTTTGTCTTCGCGAGGCGAGGCCTCGATCAAGCTGCATCCGACCGGGCGGAATGAGCAGTATTTGCGCCGTGTGCGCGAAATTCTGGCGGGCCATGCTACGGGTTCTCCGGGCGGCTATCCTGTCTATTTGCATGGCTGGACGCGCATGGGACAAGCGCGCGACAAGGGGCTCGATTGCCTGTTGTTGCTTGGTGAGGCCGAGGCGGTGGTGTCGGTGGCGTATTCAAACGGGCTGACCGACGAACTGGCGCGGCGCGCATGGTGGGCCATGCCGGCGGCGGACAATGCACGCCGCATGCTGGAACGCGACTGCGTGGTTCAGGGAAAAATGGGCAAAGTATTGGCCGAACATCTTGTCGAGTACCTGCCCTTCGAGAACAACCCGCATACGATCATCGATACGATCCGGCTCTTGCTGCAGCCGGGGTTGATCGATGATGAGGTACGCAAAAAGCTGTGGAACCGTGGCGCTGTCGATAACGCTTATCATGTCGGTTTTCTCGAGCGCATGCCTGATGATTTTCCGGCAGAAGTCTCGCCACGCAATGACTGGAATGCACTGAGCTCAAGACTGGCACAATTCGCGGATTATCCTTATGCGGCACAGCTTGAGCGAGTCTTGTCAGCAAGAGGCCAGGCATTTCTTCAGACCAGCGAAGCGATGTTGCGCTACCCGGCGGACAGGGATGTGGTGAATGCGTTGCTCAATGCGCTGGCTGCTTATTTTTCATCAATATCGCATCCTGGATGTTGTGGCGAAGATACACTCGAGGCAATGTTTGCAAACGTGGATGCGTTTTGCCGCGATGTCACATCAGCGGCAGGGCAATTTCTGGGTAGCTTCCCGGAATATGCATCGGAAGTGCGCGCGATGCTGGCATTGTCATGCATGAATAGCAGTGTGGCAGCGCCGATTTTGTCGCGCAGCACAGCCGGCGGTACCCTGATGCGCCAGAAACTCGAGCCGATTACGACGCCAATTTTGCAGCAAATTGCGGTATTACGCGGACAGGCTTTCAGCGCCACCGCACCGCGCAGGCGCCCTCGCGCATAAATTCGGTTTTTCAGGCGGCCTTCCGGCTGATTTTTAGATCGTTATCTCCTGCAGGTTCCAGCGCGGTTTGACGTTGAAACGGTAATCTTTTACGCCTTGTTGCTCTGCCAGGCGCAGTGCGCCGGCGAAGGCAATCATGGCGCCGTTGTCGGTGCAAAATTCCAGATCGGGATAAAACACTTTGCCGCCGCGTTTGCCGATGTCATTGTTCAGGCGTTCGCGTAGCAGCCGGTTCGCTCCCACGCCGCCAGCGACTACAAGTTTGTCGAGCCCGGTGCGCGCCAGCGCAGCGCGCGCCTTTTGCGCCAACACGTCAACGATGGCTTCCTGCACGGCGCAGGCGATGTCGGCCCGCGTTTGCTCATCCAATATCTTTTCGCCATCGTTATTGCTTTGCTTCACCAACGTCAGCACTGCCGTTTTTAATCCGCTGAAGCTGAAATCCAGATTGCCGCTATGCAGCATCGGGCGCGGCAATTTGTACCGGCCGGGACGACCCGACGCGGCAAGTTTCGCCAGCGCGGGACCGCCGGGATATCCCAGCCCCAACAGTTTTGCGCTCTTGTCGAAGGCTTCTCCTGCTGCATCATCGAGTGTTTCACCCAGCAAGGTGTATCGCCCTACGCCATCCACACGCATCAATTGCGTGTGCCCGCCGGAAACCAGCAAGGCAACGAACGGGAATTCAGGTGCGGGGTCGGACAGCAATGGCGAAAGCAGATGGCCTTCCAGATGGTGGATGCCTATGGTGGGAATATCGAGAGCGTATGCCAGCGCATTTGCGACACTGGCGCCGACCAGCAGTGCGCCACCCAGGCCGGGACCCTGGGTATAGGCGACCGCACCGATCTGGGCGAGTGACACGCCGGCCTCGCTCATTATTTGCCGCACCAGTGGAATCACGCGCCGTACGTGATCGCGCGAAGCTAGTTCAGGAACGACGCCGCCGTATTCGTTGTGCATCGCGACTTGCGTATATAGTGCGTGCGCCAGCAAACCGCGCCCCATCTGGTAGAGCGCGATACCGGTCTCGTCGCAGGATGATTCGATTCCCAGCGTGATTGAACTTGGTGTGATCAGTGACATTTTCTGCTTTTAGGTTGAGGCTGCATTGTAGTGAATACCGCGGTTGAGCAGTTCAATCGAAATTATTATGAAAATATTTCAGAAAAGAGTTGACGCGAGTTTTTACATCTCTATAATGCGCACCTCTTCGCTGCTACGGCAGCCGTTCTTTAAAAGATAAAACAAACAACCGACGAGTGTAGGTGCTTGGTTTTTGGGAAGTTTTCGCATTCCTTGTGGATGCGGAAACGACTTTAAAAATAAGTAGTACTTACGCAAAGTCGAAAAGAATCATGTCAATGATTCACTTTGAGTAAGACCAGGTTCTTAAATGAACCAAAACAGGTATTGAACTGAA
>DIYV01000153.1:0-3413 GCA_002429165.1 Gallionella sp. UBA6045
GCTACCCCCGGCGGTGTTGATTTATTTTCAAACCCAAGGTACCGGAGACGAATTGATTTTCACTACGCCCAAGCCCGTGTGAACAACTCATCCATCGCGCCGGTAATGCGGTCACCTTCCTGCGCAAGTGTCGCGACCTTTTCGCCCAACTGATCCGTGGCGACAGATACGATCTCCAGCGGATGCAGCACCACCTTTATCCCCTTAACCGTGAACACGGGATTGAGCGGCGCATCGACGAATGCGGCGGAACGGTCGAGGCTGCTGCGGCGCACCAGCGGAATGACGACTCTGCGGCGGTAGCTGTCGTACAAGGATGATTGAACCACGACCACGAACGGGATCGTTTCGCGCTGCTTCCCATTATTCCGGTGGACGTCAAACTGCGCCATTACAGTGTCGAGTGCTCATCGGCAAACGAGCCGGACTGCTCGTTGAAGGCATTCCAGCCCTGCGCCGCCGCGTCGGCATTACTCTGTTTTACCTGGCGCGCATCGTTCTGTTTCAGCACGTAGTCGGTCAATAGCTGCTCGACCACACCGGAAAGATTGCTCGTCATGCCTTTAGCCTGGGACACCAGATCTTCATTGAGTGTGAGATTGACGGCGCGCTTGCGCGCTTGATTACTTTGCATTGATTTCATGGGACACCTCCTATGCGCATAGTATGCGCATTACTTTGACTTGTGAAGCGTAAATTGCCAAAGCAGAACGGGTCAGTGACAAAGTATTTTTGAGGGGATCGAAAAAATTGAGGGTTCCTACACGGACAAGCGTTGCTAATCCACTTTCCCCGCAGCCGCGATACCCGATATCTTGCCGAGCACCTCGGTCAATTCTTTTATCTTGGCCTCCAGCTCGGCCATTTTCTTGACGTTGGTTTCCTGCGCGGCAAGTTCTTTCAGCTGTGCTTCCAGTCCGGCCACCATCTTTGCCATTTCCGCTGTTCTTGCCTGTTCCTGCCTGAGACTTTCCTGCAGAAGTTCGATCGCTTTTAAATGTTCGAGCGACCTGTTCTTTTCTTCCTGGAGCTGAGCAGTCTTCTTTACCAGCTCCAAGGCATTGTTCTGTTCTTCGCTGAGATTGTTCTGCGCATCGTCGCCTGCCGCTTTGCCACCATAGGCGCGGATTTTGATCGTCGTTTTATCTGGCTTTGCCATTGTCCACCTCTTGTGGCCAAAAAAAGTTCGAGAAAGTCCGGGCATACATGCCGAAAAAATACAGCCTGTTGTCCGTCTTCCGGCCGGGCCGGGGTTGCATATCCAACCAGGTCAGTGCCCTGGGCTATCGGCTTTTACCGTTCGTTAATCATGCACGCTGACCGTATCTTGAGGCTGACCATTTCGTGCGGGCGATGGTGTCGATGCAACTCTCTTGGCCAACGGGCCAGCAAGGGGGACAACGGCCGCCGGTATGTCTGCCGCGTGTTGCGGAGTTGTCGCCACGGTTGCCGCCACCGGCTGGATCGCGGCTGAATGCTTGAGGGCCTGTTGCCTGTCCGTTTGATTCATCGATGCGTTGTTGGTAGTGGCAAATGACGTTGTCTGCGGCTTGTTTGCCACCAACGGTTCGGCCGTAACCGGCTTCGCGGTGGGTTTCCATCCCGGGGGATGTCGCGGCAGAGGACCCGACAGCAGGCCGTTGATTTCAGTTTGTATCAACGATACTGATTTCTGCTTGGATGGATGCGGGTCGGGTGCAATATATGCAGGCCGGAAAACCGGGTCGCTTACCTGTATTCTTTCGCTTAAGGGAATAGCCGGGGCTATGTACCGCATTCGTTGGAAAATGATCCATCCCTGCCAGGCTGCGACAGCAATCACTGTTACCACCAACGCCGTCAGCAACCAAGCACGGCGCTTCCTGTCTTGTTCGCGGATCACACTGACCTTGGCCCTGCCAAAAATTGTACGGGTAATTTTCGCCTCGCCGATGTCCGACATAATACTCACTCTGGGTTGTGAGTTGGTTGCCAGCAATTGGCGATCCAGAATATCGAATTGGCTGATTTCATGCCCCATTTATGCTGCCCTCTGAATTTTACAGTTTGATATCCGTATGATAACAAGTAATAAGCGTGTTACAACCGTAAACATGATGATAGGCGGTCTGGAGCAGACAAGGGGTATGTTCAAATTTTCTGGTGTTCTGGGGTTCCCTAAACAAAACCCACATTTTCAGACTTTGGTTTTATGATGGTATTGCCCGTCTTTCTTAATAATGAGGTGCAAGCATGAAACAACGCGTATTGATTCTGGGTTATGGCGAGATGGGCCATGCCATGGAGCATCTGCTCTCCGCATGGCACGATGTTCGCATCTGGAACTTGGGCGCGGTGGTGAAGGGAAGCCATACGACCCTGGAGGATGAGGTTGCCGAGGCGCAAGTGATCCTGTTCTGCCTGCCGGTGAACCCGCACCATGAGATTGCCGGCCGCATCGCGCCCCACCTTGCAAAAGACAGCCTGTGCCTGACCATCGCCAAGGGACTGGATGAATCGGGACAGACTGCTGCCCGGATATTCGGGGAAGTGTTCGGCAACAGGCATCACTACGGGGTGGTATTTGGCCCGATGATCTCGGAGGAGATCAGGTCGGGGCGGCATGCCTTTGCCGATGCGGTGTTGTCCGACACTGCGGATTTCGAGACGATACAAAGCCTGTTCCTCGGCAGCACACTGATCTGCCAGCAGGCATCGGACATGCACGGCAGGAATTGGTCGGTGATCCTGAAGAATGTGTATGCCGTCATGTTCGGCGTGTCGGATGAGCTGAAGCTGGGTAACAACATGCGCGGCCACCTGATGGTCACCGCGATCGCGGAGTTGTCCGGCATCGTGCAATCGTTCGGCGGGCAGGCGCGCACGCCTTACAGCTATGCCGGTCTGGGCGATCTGCTGACGACGGCCACCAGCGAGGATTCACATCATCATGCGCTCGGGCGGCAACTGGTTCGCGGCGAATGGTCAAACATTTCCGGCGAGGGGGTGCATACCCTGCGCATGGTGGAGAAATATCACTTGTTCGAGTGGCGTGCCTATCCGCTGTACTCACTGGCGCATGACATCGTCACCGCGCCGGAAACGCTGCGTGAACGGGTGGAGGATTATCTGAAAATGCTGCGGGAGACGGTCAGTTGTGCAATATAAAACGGGACATAGGCGGAATTAGGCAACCGGTAACAAAACACTAAATGCCCCATCTCGTCGTTTCCATCTCCGGCCATGGATTCGGCCATGTCGCGCAGACTGCACCGATCCTGAATCAGCTTCACCGGCTACTTCCGGAACTGCGTTTATCGGTGCGCTCCGCCGTGCCGGTTGCGCATCTGCTATCGCGTATCCATGCGCCGTTCGAACATCTGCCCAGCGAGGGCGACATCGGCATGATGATGTCTTCGGCGCTGGATGTTCTT
>DIYV01000153.1:3583-6190 GCA_002429165.1 Gallionella sp. UBA6045
TTCCCAATGTGGCGCTGTGCTCGTTGAATTGGGCAGACATCTACAGTCACTGCTGCGGCGATGATGCCATCGCTGCGCAGATACATGACAGTTACGCCAACGCCGATGCTTTCCTGCGCGCCACACCGGGCATGGCCATGACCAGCCTGCCCAACCTGATTCCGGTATCACCCATCGCCGCGATCGGCACGAACCGTCGCGCAGAACTCAATCATCACCTCAAACTGTCTTCCGGCAAAAAACTGGTGCTGGTCAGCCTGGGCGGTATCGCCGGTCGTTTGCCCATTGAACGCTGGCCGAGGATAGACGGCGTGCACTGGCTGGTGCAGGAAAGCTGGCAGGTCGACCACCCAGATGCCATCATCCTTGAAACATTGCAGATGGGTTTCAGCGACCTGCTCGCCAGCAGTGACTTGCTGGTCTGCAAACCCGGCTACGGCAGCTTCGTCGAAGCCGCCGGCAGCGGCGTGCCGGTGCTCTACGTCAACCGTCCCGACTGGCCGGAAGCACCTGCTCTGGTCGAATGGCTGCAACAAAACGGCCTGTGCCGCGAAGTTGCGCGCTATGCCCTGGAACATGGAAAGATCGCAGATGTGCTGGAAGAAATCTGGAATGCGCCCAGACCGAAGCCGGTCATTCCGGAAGGGGCAAAGCTGGTGGCAGAGTGGTTGGCAGAAAAACTTAGGTAACTCTGCCTTGTAGGAGCGGGCCATGCCCGCGAATCTTTTGTTTTCGGGCAGCACCCGCAAGAGGTACGCCGTGGTTGTAAGGGGCTGAAGCCCAAACAACACACGCAGGGCCCGCTCCTACAAACATGCGGCTTTAAATCAATTTGTTCGATGAGCAGAACTCGCTCCAAGCGCCCAAAAACCTCTGTAAAACGTAGCGAGCGAAGGCAGAGCTAGGCGCGAAAGGATGAGGAAGCGGAATGTACATTGAGTACATGAGCATTCCGAGTCCTTGAGCAACAACGCTCTGTCGAGCGGAGTAGTTTTACAGAAGTTTTTTTTAGTGGACGTGCCCGCCCTCTTCATGCACATGCCCATGCGCCAACTCTTCGGCGGTAGCCGGACGCACATCGGTGACAGTGCAGTTGAAAGTCAGTGTTTTGCCGGCCAGCGGATGATTGCCGTCCACCGTCACTTCGTCGTCGGTCACTTCCACCACGGTGAAGAGCAGGAAATCGTCATCGTCCGAAGCTTCCGGTGCGCCTTCGAATTGCATGCCGACGGCGACCTCTTTCGGAAACGAGCTGCGTGGCTCGACTTCGACCAGATTGTGGTCGTATTCGCCAAAAGCATCATCCGGTTGCATGGTGACGCTGCATCTTTCGCCTATCTTTTTGCCGTGCAGCGCCTCTTCGACCAGCGGAAAAATACCATCGTAGCCGCCATGCAGGTAGCTGATCTGCTCTTCGACTCTTTCCAGCAGTTCACCGGACGAATCGAACAATTCATAGTTCAGCGAAACAACCGTGTCTTTGGCGATTTTCATTTCATATCCTTTATCCAATTGAGAATTTCCTGTGCATGTCCGTGTGCCTGCACGCCGTATAAGACATGACGCAGCTTGCCGTGCTTGTCGATCACGAACGTGGAGCGCTTGATGGACATTTTCTTTTGTCCATCGACTTCCTTTTCATACATCACACCATAGCGTTTGCAGATGCGCGCATCGGGATCCGAGAGCAGCAATACCGACAGTCCGTACTTGTCGCGAAAGGAAGCATGGCTCAAGCAATCATCGCGGCTGACGCCGATCACGATGCTGTCCAGCTTGGCGAACTCTTCTTCCAGTGCGCTGAATTCATTGGCCTCCAGGGTACAGCCCGGCGTGTCGTCCCTGGGATAGAAATACAGTACGACATTCTTCTTGCCTTGTTGTGATGCAAGACTGAAAGTCTGCATATCGGAATCCGGTAACTCGAAGTGCGGTGCTTCTATTCCTGTAACAAGTTGCATAGACATTGGTATTTTCTCCCGTGGAGCATTTTATACACTTTTTGGATACCTTATAAAGGTTTTTGTACCCTGTCCGGACTTCGCAAGACGGGGCTATAATCAACCCGATGAAAAGCAAACTTCCCCTCCTCGGCGGCTTGTCCGTTAACGATTTCCTGCGCGATTACTGGCAGAAAAAACCCCTGCTGATCCGCCAGTCATTCCCGCAATACAACGGCCTGATCGACCCGCAACAATTGATCTCCCTGGCCTGCACAGAAGACGTGCAGGCACGCTTGGTGACACAGCGGCGCGGTAAATTCGAATTGCGCCAGGCACCGTTCGAGCCGGCAGACCTGGATAACCTCGGCAAGACAAAGTGGACGGTGCTGGTGCAGGGCGTAAATCATTATCTTCCCCAAGCAGCCGCCCTGCTCAAACATTTTTCTTTCATTCCCCACGCGCGGCTGGATGACCTGATGGTGAGCTATGCGCCAAAAGGCGGGGGAGTGGGGCCGCACTTCGACTCCTATGATGTTTTTTTGTTGCAGGGTTCGGGACATCGCCGCTGGCAGATTTCCGCGCAGGCGGATCGCAGTCTGATACCCGGCGCGCCGCTGCGCATCCTGCGCGATTTCAGGGTCGAGCAGGAATGGGTGCTGGAAGC
>DIYV01000128.1 GCA_002429165.1 Gallionella sp. UBA6045
CGCATGCAGCCGGCCATCGTCGAGTTCGTCGACATCGCCGGTCTGGTGGCGGGCGCATCCAAGGGCGAGGGTCTGGGCAACCAGTTCCTCGCCAATATCCGCGAGACCGATGCCATCGTCAACGTGGTGCGCTGTTTCGATGATGAGAACGTGGTGCACGTGGCGGGCAAGATTGACCCATTGTCCGACATTGAAACCATCGTCACCGAACTCGCGCTGGCCGACCTCGCCACCGTGGAAAAAGCCATCCAGCGCGAAGGCAAGAAAGCAAAATCAGGCGACAAGGACGCGCAAAAGCTGATCGCCGTGCTGGAAAAACTTACCCCGCATCTGAACCAGGGCAATCTCGCGCGCACCTTCAAGCTGAGCGACGAAGAAAAGGAAATCATCAAGCCGCTGTGTCTGCTCACCATCAAGCCCGCGATGTATGTCGGCAACGTGCTGGAAGACGGCTTTGACAACAACCCTTATCTGGACCGGCTGCGCGAATATGCCGCGAAAGAAGGCGCGCCGGTGGTGGCGCTGTGCGCCAAGATCGAAGCTGAGCTGGCCGACCTCGACGACGCCGACAAGAAGGAATTTCTCGCCGATCTGGGTCTGGATGAACCGGGATTAAATCGATTGATCCGCGCAGGCTACGAACTGCTCGGCTTGCAGACTTACTTCACCGCCGGCGTCAAGGAAGTGCGTGCCTGGACCATCCACAAGGGCGACACCGCACCGCAGGCGGCCGGCGTGATCCACACCGATTTCGAGAAAGGCTTCATCCGCGCGCAGACTATCTCATACGCCGACTTCATCGCCTGCGGCGGCGAAGCGGGCGCCAAGGAAAAAGGCAAGATGCGCATCGAGGGCAAGGAATACGTGGTGCATGACGGCGACGTGATGAATTTCCTGTTTAACGTCTGAGTCATTGAACGAACACACCCTGCCCGCCGGGTATGCGCTTATACAAAAGATTTCTCGATGGAGTGCCCGAATATCTCGCGCGCTATTATTGGTGGGCGTACCTGTGGCGCGGGGGCATCTGGTTCTTTGATCACCAGCCCGTCATCAATGCCATTCTGTTCCGGCAATACGACCGTCTGCTGAAAAAGACACTGGCCCAGGCAGAAACCAGGCCGGATGCGAAACTGCTGCAACTGACCTGCGTCTACGGCAAGCTCACGCCAGCGCTGCTTTCCAATACCCGCAATGAAGTTCACCTGTGCGATATCGCTACCGGCCAATTGCAACTGGCGCGTCGCAAGACCTTGCATTTCGGCACTCGCTGCCACCTGGCGCGCATGAACGCGGAATGTCTGGCCTATCGCAACAACTCGTTCGATCAAGTCATCGTGTTTTTCCTGTTTCACGAATTGCCAGCCGAAGCCCGGCATAAAGTCTATGCCGAAATTGCGCGCGTGGTGCGCCCGGGAGGCTCGGTGGTGGTCACGGAATATGCCGAAACCCCCGGCCGACACTGGCTGTATCGCTTCGCACCATTCCGCTGGCTGCTGGGACATCTGGAGCCTTTCATGCCGGGGTTTTGGGGAGAAAATGTGGCGGAAAAGTTTAGCAGCGCACTCAGCCAGAACGGCAAGTCCATGAATGGTGAAGCTGTGGTGGAATTCTGTTTCGCGGGGTTTTACCGCATCATGCGTTTCAATATCGCCGCATGCTGACAGCGTGTTGCTGAAGCATGGGCCGCTGACCTGTCCGACTAATCTTGCACCAGCCATTCCTGCAGAAATGTCCATTGCTCGAGCTCGCGTTCGGCGATATGGTGAGGCAGGTCGAACAGGGATTTCCCCTCAAAGGCTGCATTGACATAGACCTGTGTCTCGCGCAGGTAGGCGAGTACCGGCAATTCAAGGGTGGCGAGAAAATGCTCCAGCGCCCAGGCGGCTTTGGTGCGCATTTCCATACGCATACCGACGACACCGATATGGCATTTACTGTTGCGCACCTTCTTTTCTTCGGCAAGTGTTTTTAAAAAATCGAGGCTGGCTTGCAGATCGAATAAAGAGGGGGCGACCGGCACGATGATTTTGCTGGCCAGCTTGAGGGCATGGGCGAGGTTCTTGCCATGCAGGCCGGCTGGCGAATCAATCACCAGCCAGTCGTTGCGTTGCGCTTCATCTTTTTTCGAATCCAGCGTCCGTATCGGCGGGAGATCGGCGGGGCGCGTTGCAAGCCACAGCGCGGCGGATTGCTGGCGATCAAGGTCGAGCATGGTCACGCGCTGGCCGCGATTGGCCAGAAATCCGGCGATATTGACCGACAGTGTGGTTTTGCCGCTACCGCCTTTTGGATTTGCAACCAGTATGGTTTTCAATTGCTATTCTCCTTGCTAAATCGAGAAGCGATCACCCGGGATTCCCCAAAACTAAATTCGGCATGTCACCCAACACATAGTATTTTGGCAACCGGCAAAGATTCGGTCATGCCGGTTCCGGCCTATGGCCAACGCCTTGAATGTTGGGTTATTGAGGCGAAAATGATACCATCGCGCAACCTTTTTTATTTAGAACAATATCGCTGGTTTTTTCGGGGAATGGTATGGCAGGACATAGCAAATGGGCGAACATCCAACATCGCAAGGGCAAACAGGATGCCAAGCGCGGTAAAATTTTCACGCGATTGATCAAGGAAATCACCGTGGCGGCGCGCATGGGCGGCGGCGATCCGGATGGCAATCCGCGCCTGCGCCTGGCAATGGACAAGGCTTATTCCAACAACATGCCCAAGGACAACGTCGAGCGCGCCATCAAGCGCGGAAGCGGTGAGCTGGAAGGCGTTGAGTATCAGGAGATTCGCTACGAGGGCTATGGCATCAACGGCGCGGCCGTGATGGTGGACTGCATGACCGACAACAAGACCCGCACGGTCGCCGATGTGCGCCATGCGTTTACCAAGAACGGCGGGAATCTCGGCACCGACGGCTCGGTGTCGTTCCTGTTCAAGCACTGCGGACAAATGATCTTTGCACCGGGCACGGACGAGAACGGTTTGATGGAAGTCGCGCTGGACGCAGGCGCGGAAGATATCATCGCCAATGACGACGGCAGCATCGAGGTGATCACCTCGCCGCATGATTTCGTCAACGTGAAGCAGGCGCTGGAAGCGGC
>DIYV01000063.1 GCA_002429165.1 Gallionella sp. UBA6045
GAGACAGATCCGCAATGAGCAAAGAAACGAAGGATACAGTTGAAATTTTTACCGATGGCGCCTGTAAGGGCAATCCAGGCGTGGGCGGCTGGGGCGCGCTGCTGCGCAGCAAAGGCACGGAACGCGAGCTGTTCGGCGGCGAGGCGCACACCACCAACAACCGCATGGAACTGATGGGCGCGATCGCCGCGCTGGAAGCATTGAAGCGGCATTGCCATGTGCGGCTGCATACAGACTCAAAATATGTGCAGCAGGGCATCAGTACCTGGATACATAACTGGAAACTGCGCGGCTGGAAGACTGCCGACAAGAAGCCGGTCAAGAACGAGGACCTGTGGCGCAGGCTGGATGCGCTGGCGGTGGATCACACGGTCGAATGGGTCTGGGTCAAGGGACATTCCGGACACGACGGTAACGAGCGCGCCGATGAATTGGCAAATCGCGGCGTGGAAATGATTTCCGAAAAACTCCTGGCCGGGCACCTGCAGGGGGAAGACAATGCGTAAGATTGTGCTGGATACGGAAACCACCGGCCTGGATCCCAGGCAGGGGCATCGCATCATCGAACTGGCGGCGATCGAGCTGGACGGACGCAAGGTGTCGCCGCGCAGATTTCACCGCTATCTTAATCCCGAACGCGAGATCGAGGCCGGCGCGGTGGCGGTGCACGGTTTGACCTACGAGCGTCTGCAGAACGAGGCAAAGTTCGCCGACATCGCGGCAAGCTTTCTAGAATTCATCGAAGATTCCGAGCTGATCATCCACAATGCGCCATTCGACATCGGTTTCCTCAATCACGAGCTGGGCCTGATCGGCTTGCCTCCGTTGCAGAACGAAGTGATGGATACGCTCAGGATGGCGCGCGAAATGCATCCGGGCAAAAAGAACAGTCTGGATGCGCTGTGCGGCCGCTATGAAATAGACAACGCGCATCGCAGCCTGCACGGCGCGTTGCTCGATACCGAGTTGCTTGCCGAAGTGTATTTCGCGATGACGCGCGGACAGGAAAGCCTGCTCGGTGAGGATGTGCCCATGGTGCGCAAACCTGCCGTGTTGAGCACCGACGCGGCGCGTCCAAAATTGCGCGTGTTGCAGCCCGGTGCCGAGGAGTTGACGGAACACGAACGGCAACTCGCCGACATCGACAAGGCCAGCAAGGGCGCGTGCCTGTGGATGAAGCTGGAAGGGTCTGTGTGATCACGCCCGATTCGATGCACTCCAACAATAAATTTTCCCAATAAATTATGCCCGTCGCGGGCATTATCAAAATACATGAAAACAGATGTGATTATTATCGGATCAGGCGCGGCGGGCCTGATGTGCGCCATTCAGGCAGGACAGCGCGGACGCTCCGTGGTGCTGCTCGACCATGCCAAAAAGCTTGCGGAAAAGATCCGTATTTCCGGCGGCGGGCGTTGTAACTTCACCAACATCAACACCGGGCCGGGAAATTTCTTATCAGCCAACCCTGACTTTTGCCGCTCGGCGCTGGCGCGCTATACACCGCAGAATTTCATCGAATTGTTGCAAAAGCACAACATCGGTTTCCACGAGAAGACGCTCGGGCAATTGTTCTGCGACGATGAATCTGAAGCAGTGATTGCCATGCTGCGCGAAGAGTGTGAAGCGGCGGGCGTGAAACGCTTCATGAACTGCGAGGTGAGCGAGATCGATTATTACCCTTCACCGGAAAACGGACAGCCGAAGCAGCAAGAGCACCGCTTTCATGTCAGCACCTCGCGCGGAGAGTTCAATTCCGAATCGCTGGTGGTCGCAACCGGCGGCCTGTCCGTACCCAAGACCGGCGCGACCCCGTATGGCTATCACGTTGCCGAACAATTCGGCATCCCGATCACCAAGCTCAAGCCCGGGCTGGTGCCGCTGACTTTTGCGCCGGACGACTGGAAGCCCTATGCCGACCTGACCGGCGTTTCGCTGGATACGGTGGTGAGTTTCGGCAAGCAATCGTTCAGGGAAAACATGCTGGTCACGCATCGCGGATTGAGCGGCCCGGCCATATTGCAGATATCGTCCTATTGGCAGCATGGCGAACCTCTGCACATCAACCTGCTTCCTGATCTCGACATGCAGACTTTGCTGGATGAACAGAAGACCAGTAAAAAGTTGCTGAGCAATTACCTGACGCAATGGTTCCCGAAAAGCTTTTCCGACGTGTGGTGTGCCGAGTTGACCGCACACACGAAGATCGATAACAAACCGCTCAATCAATATAACGACAAAGAGCGCAAACAGATCGCCGCGCAATTGCACGATTGGCAGATCATCCCGTCCGGCACAGCCGGTTACAGCAAGGCAGAAGTGACCTGCGGCGGTATCGATACGCATGCGCTGTCGTCGAAGACCATGGAATGCATCGAGGTGCCCGGCCTGTATTTCATCGGCGAAGTGGTGGATGTCACCGGATGGCTTGGCGGCTACAACTTCCAGTGGGCATGGGCTTCGGGTTACGCGGCGGGCCAGTCGGTATGATGTAGGAGCGGGCCCTGCGTGCGAAATTCCTGTTCGCGGGCAGCACCCGCAAGGGGTACGCCGTGGTTGTAAGGGGCTGAAGCCCCAACAACACACGCAGGGCCCGCTCCTACAAGAGCTTTCAAATTTATTTTGGTTTAGTGCTATAGTTTTTCATATTGTTTGTATTCAACCGGAGGGATGGGCGATGCGTATCTTGTGGATGGTATTACTGGCTACCTTGTTGAGCGGCTGCGGCTACAACACATTTCAAACCACCGATGAGCAGATCAAAGCGAGTTGGGCGGAAGTGCTCAACCAGTATCAGCGGCGCGCCGATCTGATCCCCAATTTGGTCAACACCGTCAAAGGCTATGCCGCCCAGGAAAGGGGCGTGCTGCTGGGCGTCACCGAAGCGCGCGCCAAAGTCGGCAGCATCCAGGCCACACCCGAGCTGATCAACGACCCCGAGGCATTCGCCAAATTCCAGGC
>DIYV01000115.1 GCA_002429165.1 Gallionella sp. UBA6045
GAGGCGTCTTCTTTTTTGGTCAGCAACAACAACTGATGATAGAGGCGCAGTGTTCCTTTACCTTGGTCGAAGGCGTTAACTACAGCGCCCCAATCCCGTTTCTTATCATGCAACTCCGGCTGGAATATGGCCATGTGCGATGCGGCATTCTGTGTTGCGCGTGCAAATTTGATCTGCGCATAAGTACGCGCAGATTCGTGGTCTTGAATTATTCCACCCATTGTTATCAGGAATGGACATGGCATAGAAAGGGCTGCCTGGTACTGATCGCCAATCAAACTGCCCATGTGGCCAAGCCTGCTGTATTTCGGGTAATTCTTGACCGAGAAAAGCTGCATGACTGTCTCGGCACCGCCGCTCTTGCTGAATCTGATGCCCTCATCGCTCACGCAGGATGCGATCTCGCGGTTGGATAGCTGCTCTCGCAGGATTCTTTCCGGGTCATAGCTCACTGCCAGCCCGCATCGCTTCTCTGGATTGAATACCCGATCGTGGTCGAAGAAATCACCTACAAACTCAAGCAGATGGTCGGGCGTCCAGTCGAACCCGTCCAGATAGGCTGAACGAAGTGTAGCGTGGATACTCTCCCTCACTCTGATCGCGCTCTCGACATCGCTTTGCTCGAATGGCGATAATGGCAATGAAATTGACACCACGCAGCGGAAATTGCGCAACAAGTAGGTTCTGTTGTTGAAGAGCGACTTGGCCGTTCCGCCCATATAGAACTTGTTGCGACGTTCTGCAATCCCCGCCAGTTCGCCCACCTGCACCATGTTGGCTTGCCGCTCCAACATTGGGCTGATGTCAGGGGAAGCGTAGAGCGAAATCTGCAAGCCGGTCCCGCACATACAGGATTCGAACAGCCCTGTCAGTATCTTCTCCATTTCGTCCGTCGCGCCAGTCTGCGGCTCGATCTCGATCGAGAATCCGATGGAAAATTGTTCTTTCTGTCCGAAGCCGCCCTGGTCCAGTATGAACATCCGCTCATTTTCCAGCCAACCGAAGTATGGCATCAGTCCCGTCAGCCTTGGCAAGCTCGCAAATTGCTCAATCAGGGTGAGCGGTATCGCGTCCGGCCGACCGTATCTTTCGTGCAGAAAGATTTCTTTAAGCGTTTTGGTAAATGACACGTCAGTTTGCCTCGCTGGATTGTTGGGCGGCTGCGCCGGGCGGTTGGAATTGAGGCTGGCGAGTTTGTTTTTCCTGCGGTGGCGACTTGCGTGCGGCAGGTGCAAGAACACGATACTTCCCGGCGATCTGTTTCTTTGTGTGGGCAACCTGCCATTGTCCCGGATCGGCAATCACATAGAGGTACGCCTGATCGTGCAGGACTTTTCGCGCATCCTCCCAGGGGGCCACCCATATGCGTAAAACAATTGGCTCGCTCAATATCGGGGTGCCTGATTGTGGCGCAGACCCGGTAATGGCGCGTTCCTTCTCGTCGTCTTTATTGTTGGTTGCCGACTTCTTTGCGGGTGAGCCCGGAAGATTGTCTTCAACGGCGTTTGCATAAGTGCCGGACAAGGATGAACAGCCGATCCCTTCAGGGGCTTTGCACTTGAAATGACTCTCGCTATCGACACCTGCACAGCCGGTCATCAACAAACAGATAATGGGTAGTAAAGCGCGCATCATCTGTTACCCCCTTTTTTGCTCAACCAGATTTCTATTTGCTCCACCGATGCGGCTCCAGGCATGATGCGGCCATCATCTGCGATCAGTGTTGGCGTACCGTTGATGCCCAACTTCTGACCCAATTGGATGTTGCGATCTATCGGGTTAGCGCAGTCGGCTTTTGAGATGGGCTGTTTATTGCTCGCCAAATAATCATGCCAGGCAGCTTGCGGGTTCGGTGAACACCAAATGGATTTCGATTTTTGAGGAGCGTCAGGATGCAATCCTTCAAGCGGGAACGGAAAGGTATAGATTGTGACGTTATCCAATTCTGGTAACTCTTGTTCCAGTTTTTTGCAGTATGGACAATCCGGATCAGAGAACACCACCAGCGTGCGATCCCCCTTCCCGTGAACGTCTTTGATTGCATCCCCGAGAGGCAACTCCGAAAACTTCACTGTGTTCAGTTCATCAAGGCGGAATTGGGTGAGGTCTTGTTGCGTCTGAAGGTCAAATACATGTCCAAACAAGAATAGCCGCCCTTCGCTGTTTGTATAGCCGATGTTTTTTCCCATCACCACTTCGTATATTCCGGCAATAGGAGATCGGCGCACTTCGTCAATCTGCGTGGCGGGATAAAGCACACGCAACCGCTTTGCGATTGTGTCTGTGTTGTCGCTCTGTTCCGCTTGAGCGGTAAAGGCAATCGACAACGTGAGAAGCAGTGCCGAAACTGTCATTTTGATTTTCATTTGATTATCCTTATTGAGGTTTTGTAGTTCCATCAAGCTCATCCAGGGCTGCGCCCATCGCCTTTTTTCCGCGCTTCCATATATCGCTGTACTCACCGGCTGAATCTTCATGTTCGTTGGTTTCCATGGAGAACCCCTTGGTGAACACAACCTCGACTGTTCGCCCGGCGTCAACTTCGATGACGGGAAACAGCTTTTCGGCGAGCGTGATGTAGTATTGGGAGAGGCGATCAAGCGCCTTGCCAACCCCGGTGCCCACTCCAGCCTGTAATTGCCTGCCGGGATCCACCGTGCCGACCGATCCCAGCGGATTGGTGGAATAGGTGGTGGAGCTCTGCTGGAACGCTTGCCCAATCCCCGCGCCAATACCCGCAAGCAGCGAAAGGGCTAAAACTTGTCCTTGCTTGCTAATGAGCCGTCCACGCAGACCTGCCTTGCCGTCTTCACCCACGACGTAGCCCTTCACAGGGACATCTACTGCTGTGCCATCGTTGCGAACGCACGAGATGTTTTCGAGGCGCGCGACTGCCCTTTCCGAGCTGATGTCGCCATAGCTCGACGCCAGGATGAAACACTCCTTGATCTCAAACCGATAACGATTTGGCAGGAAGGCGTTGTCCTGCGCACGCATCAGGATCGGGTGCGGGTTACTCTGCGCCTGGCCGCCCGTAGGGGCATCCAGGCCACCCAACAACGCGACGCGCACAAATGTTCCGGCCGGGATATAGCCAACATTGGCGTCTTTTCCTTCTGTTGTATCAGGTGTTGCAGGTGTTGCCTGACTCACCTCGAAAGCTGCTATCCCGGCCTCTTTCGGCGGCTCTGGTTGTGGATGCTCAATCGCTTGAATCTGATCTGCCGATTGTGGATGCTCAATAATTGGCGGGAGTGGCGGTAGCGCGGGTGCAGATGATTCTGTCTGCGCCACACCTGATTGCGGCTGCATGTTGGCCATCTGCTCTTTGAGTCCCTTGATGACTTCGTCCATTTGTTTCATCTGGGCCGATGATTGTTCCATCCAGACATCTTTCGGGTCGGCAGCGGAGCCCGGGCTGTCTCTTATACACATCT
>DIYV01000099.1 GCA_002429165.1 Gallionella sp. UBA6045
AAGAACCGCCTGGTGATCACCGCCACGCAAATGATGGAATCGATGATCAGCAACCCGATACCGACCCGTGCTGAAGTTTCGGATGTGGCGAATGCGGTACTGGATGGCACCGATGCGGTGATGCTGTCGGCAGAAACAGCGGTCGGTGATTATCCTGTCGAAACCATCGAAGCCATGGCGCGTATTTGCCTCAAGGCCGAACGGGAAGTGGAAGACAGTGTATTCGACCGCCGCACCGGCGCGCAGAGATTCATGCGCGTCGACCAGTCCATTGCGATGTCCGCTTTGTTTGCCGCATCGCATTTCAAGGTGAAAGCGATCGTGGCATTGACGCAATCCGGTTCGACCCCGCTGTGGATGTCGCGCATGAATGCCGGAGTACCGATCTTTGCCTTGACGCCGGTGGAGGAAACGCTGAGCAAAGTGACGCTGTTCAGCGGTGTGCATCCGATCGCATTTCATTCCAAAGCCAAGGATCAGACACAAGAGCTGCGCAATGCGGAACAAACGCTGTTCGAACTGGGTCTGGTGCAGGATGGCGACCTGATTGTGATGACTTTGGGCGAAGCGGTGGGCAAATCCGGGCACACCAACACCATGAAGATCGTCAAAATTGGCGATCTCAAGTAAACGCTGGCGATAGCGCAATACGGTTTTCGGAATTTAGCAGCAACACACAATGTTTGAATTTTTAATCAGGAGGAAAAAATGGCTTTAGTATCTATGCGTCAACTACTCGATCACGCTGCCGAAAACGGCTACGGCCTGCCCGCGTTCAACGTGAACAATCTGGAGCAGGTCAAGGCGATCATGGAAGCGGCTGATGAAACCAACAGCCCGGTGATCATGCAGGGCTCCGCCGGCGCGCGCAAATATGCCGGCGAAGCGTTTTTGCGCCACCTGATCCTGGCGGCTGTAGAATCCTACCCGCACATTCCTGTCGTGATGCACCAGGACCACGGCGCATCGCCGGCGGTGTGCATCAATGCGATCCGCAGCGGCTTCTCCAGCGTGATGATGGACGGCTCGCTGAAAGAAGATGCCAAGACCCCTTCCTCATTCGAATACAACGTGGACGTCACCCGTCGCGTGGTGGAAATGTCACACGCGGTGGGCGTTTCTGTCGAGGGCGAACTGGGCTGTCTGGGTTCGCTGGAAAGCGGCATGGGTGAGCAGGAAGACGGCCAGGGCGCCGAAGGCAAACTGAGCCACGACCAGCTGCTGACCGACCCCGAGGAAGCCGCGCAGTTCGTGCGCCAGACCGGTGTGGACGCATTGGCTATCGCGATTGGCACTTCGCATGGCGCTTACAAGTTCACCAAGCCGCCCACCGGCGAAACCCTGGCAATTGGCCGCATCAAGGAAATCCACGCGCGCATTCCCAACACCCATCTGGTGATGCACGGTTCCTCATCGGTGCCGCAGGAATGGCTGAAGATCATCAACGAATTCGGCGGCGACATGGGCCAGACCTACGGCGTCCCGGTATCGGAGATCGTCGAGGGCATCAAGCACGGCGTGCGCAAGGTCAATATCGACACCGATCTGCGCATGGCTTCCAGCGGTTCGGTGCGGCGTTATCTGGCACAGAACCCCAAGGACTTCGATCCGCGCAAGTTCCTCGCCGCCTCCACCAAGGCAATGAAGGAAATTTGCAAGGCGCGCTATGAGGCATTCGGCTCCGCCGGTCAAGCCGGCAAGATCAAGCCGATCTCGCTGGACGAGATGGCGATGCGTTATGCCAAGGGCGAATTGAAGGCAGTCGTCAAGTAAGCCGGACCGATATGGCAGTAAATAAAAAAGCGACCCGAAGGTCGCTTTTTTATTTGGTTGCCCGATTAAGTCCGGTTTGTATTGGATCGGTTCAGCACTAAAGTTCCAGCGAGCAGGGCAAACCCTGGCTAGACTGGCACAGTCAAATCAATCGCCCTCCCTGTACCAATAGGATCTGAATCTTTGACCGGTTGGATTGATGGTTACCTTGCTGCCCTGCAATGCGGATGCATTCGCCGCGGTTGTGTCAATGCAACCGATGCAGAACGGGTACTTGATACCGTCTACCGAGACTACCCCCGCTACCGGTGACGGCGGCATGCCACCCCCGACATACGCGGCATACCGGTTAGTGTTCTTCGGATTGCCGGTCAGGTAGTCCACTGCATATCCGTTTGCCGTACCCAGATTCGCCGTGCAGGAAGTGCCGCCGACAGCACTGGGAGCGTTGGTGCCGAAATACGTTACCCCACCAACGGTCAGCGCTTCGTTGACTGTCTGTTCGCATGGCCCATAGTTGAACCGCCAACCTATGGTTGAAGAAGCCGGCCCGACTGAATTGGTAATCGTGGTAACCCCGGACACGGTTGCACTTGTCGTTGTGCCTGTGGTCACATCAACCAGATCGCTGGGTGTCCACGGTGTATGTGTAACAGCCGGTTTATCCATCAGCATGTAAAACTGGTTTGTGACAAAGCTTCCCGGTATCGTTGAATAATTGGTACAGGCATAATCGCTCACCAGAGGGTGTTCACGATCACCGGAACCGACCAGAACCGCGTTGTAATCGGCAGTTTGAACAACCGCGGGACCATAGAGGAACTTGCGCGCCTGATTGGTTTCACTCAGGCTGGCAAGAAGGATATTGCTTGCTGCCGTATTGCTGGTCCATGAGGTGAACGTGGTTCCGGTGGTATCGACCGTGCCGGCATCGATGCGGTAGACATTGCCGCCGGTGTCAGTCGCATACACATTGGTCAGATTGCCGTTGGTATCCTTTAACAATGTCACATCACCCGCAACACTGTAATTGGTCGGATAGGTACGAAGAATGGCACCGGTATCACCATCCACGAACCAGATATTCGCGCCTTTGCGAGGCGTGGTCGTGCAGCGGGACTGGCTGTTGGTATCCTCGCATTGGTCATATCCGCCACCAAAGACCAAAACCGGTTTTGGCTTCAGGCTCGAATCCACATATCCGTTGAGATAGGTGATATGGGGAGCGGACCAGGTTTGTCCGATACCGCTCCAACCTGTGGAGCAAACCGTGTCATCGGCCGTGTCACTGGTGAAGCACCCCTTGCGCCATTTGAGTACAGGAATGGCCGGATCGCTGACATCGAAGGCATAAATTGCCCGTCCGCCGCGGCGCATGCTGGGGTAGAGCCAGACCTTCCCTGCGGCCGAGTTCTGATAAACCCCGATGGAACCATCAAAGAAATAATCTTTGGGCAGTGGCGGGGGTGAAGTCGACGTGGGAATGCCTGGGTAGTTAATCATGGGTAAGTTGACACGCTGGCGATTCAATTTGGGATAAAACTCGGGTGCGACAAAACCCCACAGTTCGACCCCGTCGGTGTCTCCCTGGTTGCCGTTTACCGCATGGAATACCCCCTGGTCGTCACCGTAAAACGCAATCGTGCCGATGGTGCCGCCGTAGTCGATCACGGCGGGTTGCGAGTGAACCACCCCGCCGTGGGCCGAAGGGCGCATCTCGTTGGTGAACGGGGCCAAAGTGACGGGGTCAAGGTTTGTGTTTTCATTGTCGACGTCCTGCCCGCGGGTCCACCAGATCAGGTTGTTTACCTGTGTCGAATCTGCAAGATTCAATGTCGTAGCATTGATGGCCGTATTGGACGGATCGAAGGAAGTCAATGTTGTGCAAGAGGTTGCGGAAATTCCGTCACAGGTATCCAGCATGCGGCACTGTGCGGTTGACGGTGTTTGGGAGCCGGTGCAAAGCTGATAATTCATCGAACTGGAAAACAGTGTGCCGCCCGAGGAATAGACCCCTCTCAGGCGCTGCGCCGCGCCGCCCTTTTCCACCACTTCGCCATCCGGTGCGTCTGAATAGGTGGAAGCCGATCCCGCAACAGGGAAGGCAGAATTAGTTGCGGCACAATCACCCACCGCCACTGCCGCGCCATAATTCCAGTATTGGCCGGTATCGGTAGACCAGAAACTGCTGGCACAGGGCGTCACAAAACCCGTGGTGGTGCTGATCGCATCCATGCCGTTTTTGTCCGCCAGCTTTAACACGCCATTAAACAGCTTGAACTGATATTGTTTCAGATTTCCGGGCCAGCGCGGCGATGCGGTCCCGTCGGGACGGAACATCCCCATGAATACCTGATTGAGGTAAGTGCCCTGAGTATTCACGCTGACCGGCAGACTGGAAGAGGCGAACACGCTGTTGACCGACTGGATTTCCGAGAAGATTTTGAGCAGCGCGTTGGTGATGGAGGTTTCACTTTTCGCCTGAAAATATTTTCCTCCCCCCGCCTGCGCCGCACTGATCAGCAACTGGGTCTCGTGCAGGTCCTGCTGGGCCTTGAACACATCGATCGTGAATGTATTGATGTTCTGCTTGCCGGTGGCGGGGCTCACATCGGTCTGGTAGAGAAATCTCGCCCACTCGTCGAAATAATTGATATACGGGGAAACCGGCGCAGAGGGTGGCGTCCCGTCAGGCGTGGTCGCAGTGATGGTATAGCTGCCATAGATATTCTGGCTGTACGAAGTGCCGCTCGCTAACGTGGATTTGGTGCCATACATTGCGAAGCTGTTTCCCGTACTTGTTTTGGTCGTTGCGTCTATTCGCCACTGATTGTAATTACCACCCCCAGTACAGCTGGTCGAGAGTTTGGTGCAGGTAAAGCCGCTATAGTACGGATTGAGTGCGCTGCCGCTGCCGTAGTTGGCTGTGCCGTAAGAGTTGCAATTTTGCGTATTGTTAAGGTTATCGGAGATGCAAAGGGTCGCTGAATCAATCGGATTGGTTGGATTGGACGAGCTGGTCGAACAAGCCGTTCCGGCGCTGCATGAATAGCTGTCGTACGCCGTTTCATACTGTGTTTGGATCGCCGTCTGGCAAGCCGTCTGATCCGAAAACTGCATGCACGCGGATGTGCCCAGTTTGGTGGTTGACGTGGTGGTCGAACCGGAGCTGCAGGTAGAGGCGGACGTGCAGTTAAAGCTGGTATAACCCGGGTATTGAGCGGAAAAAGTGGTATCGGCATTGCAAGCGCTGAGGCTAGAGGTAGCGTCGGTGCCCGGGTAAGTGCCGCACGCCGGTGTGGCAAGCAAATCGGTTTGGGTGGTAGTGGCGGTGGCCAGATGCGCCAACAGCAATTGGGTCACATCGCCGCCCACCCCGGTGGTGGGCAGCAGGCTGGGCGGCCCGAGCAGGGTCGAGGGTGCGTCCTGCGAGGGGAACCCGTTGCCGATGAAAATGACATAATTCTTGGCGCAATTATTGAGCGAAGTCAGCGGGGAAATGTACGAAGAAAAATCTGAACTATACGCGGCCGGGTCAGAATTGGGGTCGGGATTGCCCGAATAACGCAACGTGCCGAACTGGGTGGAATTGACATTCGCGCCGGCCACGCCGTCCTGCGAATGCGCAGGCCAGGTGTAGCCGCCGAAATACTTGAATACGTCCAGCATCGCCGCGCTGTAGTTGGTCGAGGCAGCATTTATCTTTTCCGAACCGTTGAAATTCTGGTAGATGCAGTCCGGCGTGCCATTGAGGCTATTGGAGCCAGGCGTGCAACCTGACGGGTAGCCGATCAATTCGGAAAACGCCGATTTGTTGGTCGCGTTCATAGGCCGGATCGCAAAGCGAACATAACCACCATCATGATTTGATCCGGATCCTGCGGTGAACATCATCAAACCAACATTGACATTCGCGCCCAACTGGCCGATGACGTTGCGTACCGCGTCGAGTTCGGCCTGGCCCTGCTTGATGCCGCCCGGCCATTGCTGATTCGCGGCGGCCCAATTGGCGCTGTTATCGATCACGATTAAAACGTTCGGGTTCAGCGAAGGATCGGAGGTGTCAACCGGCGGCCGTGCATAAATATCGATATCTGCCGCGTGCCCCAATGGAGACGACAAGACTATGACCAGGCACACTGCAATCTGTGAAATATTTTTTAAGATGCTCATGATAACCTCCGATGAAAAATTATATGCCGCATGCCGTTACCGCTGCATTCAAGCCGGCTATGGTCTGGATTCCCTGGTGCAGGGCAAGACTGGCGCCCGTGCTGATATCGCTGACTACTGCCCTGACATCCCACATAGTCCAATAGCAGACCGTGCCGATGGAGCTGGCGCATATACTTGGAACGCCCGGATCGCCTGCAACCACCGGCTTTGCCGAAAGGCAAGTGGGAGCTGGCGCGAATGTGACGGTGTAATCCGCAACCCCGTCGTTATTGACGTCAATATTTTGCGGCACGGGGGCGGCGGTCTGGAAGTTGGCGTTGCTGATCACATTCTCAATCGCCTGCTGCGCAGCCGCGGTGGCTTCTTCGCGGAATTGGGCATTACCCACTATTTGGATGCTGGTTGACGTGCTGTTGATGGCCGACACCGCAACCAGGGTCAGCAGCACCAGCATGATGAGCGCCACCAGCAAAGTGCTGCCGCGCTGGGGTTTGATTACTGTCCAGGCCATTATTGAAGAACGGGTCATTGCTATTCCCTCCGGCCAGCCACGTTGACCACGCGGATATATTGGTTGTAGGCATGGCGCTTGTAGCTCTTGTCGCTGCCATTGGGCGTGACCGATCCGGCCAACCCGAGGTCATAGGTTTTGCTGTCGGTATAGCCCTTGGTGTTTTCGGTGTTCCTCGCCAGCAGATGCATCTGCACTGCGACGACGTTGGGCCAGTTGGTAGGCGAAACAGGATCCGCAACGTAACTGTCCACAATTCCATCGCCACTGGTATCCAAGCCATAATCGATCTGCATGTACTCGATGCCCTCGACCAATGGCGTGACCACAAACTGATTGGTATTCGGGTCGAGCTCGATTCGCTTCAGCGTGGGAATTTTGTCACCCACACCGCCGGTCACCTTGTCGTCTTTCGACACAAAATAAATATCCACCATGAATTGCCGCAAATCGGCATAGTTGGTGCTGGTTGATGTGCAGTGTAATTTCCGCAGCGTAAAGTTGGCGGGGGTGATGTCGATTTTAAAAGGTACGGAATCATACTGGCAAAGCGAAGCCTGAAGGTAATGCACGCCGGGCACCGCATGCACTTGTACGATGGGCCTCGCAGTGCTGGTGCGGCGCACCACCAGGATGTCGCTGCCGGGTTGTAACGTCACGGAATTGGCGGAGGCGACAGCCGCGCATAACGGAGAGAATGCGGGGGTTGTCGTCGTCGTCGCATCAACACCCTGGACAGCCAGTTGCAGCGACGCTGCCATAACGGCCGGATCGGTCGAGCAGGGGTCGGGCAGCGATGCTGGAACGGCCGGAACGCCGGAAACGGGGACAAATTCCCCGTAATATCCCGCCTGTCTAAGATCGTCCGACAGCAATTGCAGCGCATAGCTGCCGTTATCGATCATGCGATTGGATTTGTCCAGTTCGATACGCGCCCGCGACTGGTTGATGAACAGCGAGGATAGCGCGACAAGAATGAGCAAGCCGATGGTGATGGAAATCATCAACTCGATCAGCGACAGGCCGAGCTGAAAAGCTATCCTTGTCCCGCTTGTGCCCGGGACAGGAAGATGAACAAATTGCCGGGTTGATGGCTTCATTGCAGTATCGCTATGGTGAGGGGTAAGGTGACCGCGCGGCGCAGCGCATCATTGCTGCCATAGCTGCCATTCCCGCAATTTACCGCAGGGGAGGTGGTTGGGTTCAAGCCCTGCCATGCCACCGCGACCAGATACTGCCCGGGAACGCCGCTTGCCGCCGGGGTGATCTGAAGGATACAGCCGCGCGCGCCGATCATTGCGCCGACCTTGTTGTTGTTGTTTGCAGTGTCGACTTCAGCGGCACCCAGCAGGGCGTTGTTCCATTCGCACTCGTCATCAGCCGCGCTTCCCGTACCGCCAGAGGTACAACCGGCATAACCGGTATTGCCGGTCCCGAGAGGGGTGGTGGTGACGTAGTTGACGGCATTGGCCCGATTGTCATTGATCCGGCCCGCCATGTCTTGCAGCAGCACCAGAGCCTGCGAACGCTGATAGGATTCCATTTGCGCGGTGAGCGCGCGGAATTGCAAGCCGGCCAGGCCCAATAATCCGATCACCAGGATCACGATGGTCACCAACACCTCGATCAGGCTAAAGCCTTTATGCAGACGGGTCATCATGGACATACCCCCTGGCGTGTGCGCGGCATCCCGCTCAGCTCAATCGTGACGCAGCGGACAAACGGGGTCGGCGTCGTTACGCCGGAGGCATCGATCTGAAATTTAGCGGTAGAGGCCGTTCTTCCGTTGCCACTGTAGACAACCTGCACCGGCGAAGAAAGACCGGTTATGGTCATGGCAACGCCGCTGATGTAATTCTGTGTGCGGATCGGCACGACGCCGCTCGCTGCCGCCGAAATATTCCAGCCGCGTTCGTTCTTTGCGTTCGTTGCAATGGCCAGTGTGACATTGGTGTTGCGTTTGATCGCCTCGCTGCGGGTCAGGCTGAGGCCGGAAAACAACTCATAGCCGGCATTTTTAACCCGCTGGCTCTGGCTCAGGGACTTGAAGCTGGGCAAGGCAATCGTCGTCAGTATGCCAACCACGGTCAGCACCACCAGCAGCTCGATCAGCGTGAAGCCGGAAACGGATGTGCCTGTGGCGGATGTGGAGGAGGATTTCATTTTTCGGTTGTTACCATTTGCCGGCCGGGCCCTTGTTGCCGAGATCATCCAGTGTCAGCGTCCCGTCGTTTACCTGCTTGCTGCCCGCAACCGGGGTCGCCGTAATGGTATAGGAAGGAGGAGGGCCGGCGACGGGGGTGATCGTGATGGTGTAATTCTTCGAAACGTTGGGTGGGGCTGTCATCGACAGTGTGGCCAGGTCGGGCGCGTAAGAACGCGCATCCAGCAAATACTGCTTCTCGCGGTTTGCCACATCCATCATGAAGGCCTCGGCGGCAGCCCGGTTGCCCCGGATCACATACTGCGAATATTGCGGGATGGCGATCGCGGAAAGGATCGCAATCAC
>DIYV01000083.1 GCA_002429165.1 Gallionella sp. UBA6045
AGCTCGTCTTCGTAAGGGGCGCTCGCCAAAGAAAACGCCCGTGTGTCGCCTTCGGCGTCAGTTTCCGCGGGGTTGATCAGCGTACAGTCCGCGAATTGGCCTGCTTTGTAGGCAAACCCCTCTGGCTTTTCAAAATGAAACGCCATCGTTCCATCAGCGATTTCCCGTTTGTATTTTAATCTGACTTTGTAAATCGGCATGGCGCAATTCTCCTTACTATGAAGTTCAGTCTATGCTCAAATATTGGGCATGTAAGTGTACAACGCAGGTCGAATATCCGACTTGGATCCGGCCAACCTGGGCGAGTTGCACGCCAACGCCTGCAACAAACTCAAGAGTGCGAAAAAATGCCCCTCGATCATCGCAGTTCGTTGGATATAGGCCACGCTCTGGTAATGTCATGATTTATAGAAAACTCCATAATTGGAGACCGCTTACCCGATTTAAATTCTTAGAAAGCACAAATGAAATACTAGCCGTGAGCGATGTTGCTGAGATGATCCAGATCAAGCAGTTGTACTTGGCGCCGTTCGGCGGCCAGCAGTCCCTCGTTCTGAAAACGGGTAAACACGCGGGACACTGTTTCTTCGGTAATTCCGAGGTAATTACCGATATCGCTACGCGACATGCTCAGGTTAAATTCGGTGGGGGAGTATCTGCGCCTCCGGAAGCGTTGGGATATGCTCAGCAGGAAGGTGGCCAAACGCTCATCGGCGCTCTTCTTGCCCAGCAACAGCATCAACTCCTGGTTGTCTAGAATTTCCCGGCTCAGAATCTTGAGCATCTGCTGACGGATGGATGGAATTTCCTTGCTGTATACCTCCAGCACATCAATGGGAACTTCGCACACCATCGTGGTTTCCAGCGCCATGGCTTCGGTGGTGAAGTAAGTGGCAGCGATAGCACCCAGACCGAGCAATTCACCGGGAATATGAAACCCCGTGATCTGCATCCTGCCATTGCTAGTCAGGACATAGGTCTTGACGGAACCAGTGCGTATTGCATAGATGGTGCGTACCGTCTCATTTGTCCTGTAAAGCAACTCGCCACGTTCGACCATCCTGCGGTTCTTGATTAAGGTCTCAGGCAGACTCAGATCGACCTCTGAACCATTGATTTCCCTGCATAAACTATGAATTCCGCAATCATTGCAGCTTATCGGTGAGCAAGATTCATTGCTTGCAGTTTTTACAAACGCAGGATCGCGTGGCACAACTCGTAGAATAGCCGTCATAACCTTTTCATTCCAGTAATCTTGCATGCCTGCTTCACGTAGCCGTATGGAAACAGCTCGAATATCTTATTGCGCGATTCATTGCCACAATGATCAGCAAGATGTTTCATTACATGACGCACATACGGTGCCACTTGATGTTCCCCGTAATATTGGCGCATGAAATAAATCGCGTTCCAATGATCTTTAGTAAGCTGAATATCCTCTTGACGGGCGAATTCTTCTGCTGCCGACGCATACCATTTGTTCGGATCTATTAAATATCCTTCTTCATCAATGAGCTCTGACTCCATGGCTGCTCCTGTTAAATAATTCAAAGTTTCATTGATAAATAATTTATGTATCACGTATTGACAATATCATAATGTGATGTAAAAATGTATTCAACATATATTAATTAATTCACCGAGGTAAACCCCCGGCTTTGCCGGGGGACTCACAAGGGTTTGATCTATGCGGCGGTCATGCGAACTTTGAGATGGGCGCAGTAGTTCCCTACCTTTCAAGGGGAGGACTAGGGAGGGGATGGGTTTGAGCGGTAGAGTATATGCGCACAGAGTGCAACCCCACCCCCTATTCCAACCTTCCCCCTGAAGGGGAAGGAGCTATTGCCCGCCGCCTCGGGCGGCTCACGGTTTTATTTGCGCCTTTGAGGCGCTCACCCAATAAGCCACCGGCTTTGCCGGTGGTAATTTAATTTAGACGCTTTTTTATCTTAAGGGCACCTCTCCAGGCTGGTGTGCATATGCGGTTGCATGCTCCACCCGACGACCTGGCGGCTATACAGGTCGAGAACAACCGCCAAATACAGCCAACCCTCTTCGGTTTGGATATAGGTGATGTCGCCAGTCCACACCGTATTCGGTTGCACAGGCTGGAAGTTGCGATTGAGCAGGTTCGGCACAATCGGCAGGTTATGCTTGCTGTCCGTGGTGACAACAAATTTACGTTTCCCCCGCGCTTTGATGCCGTGCCGCTTCATGAGCCGCTGGATACGGTCTTTACCTACCTTGATGCCGTTTGTCCGCAGCTCTTTCCAGATTCGCGGCCAGCCGTATTCGCCTTTGCTGCCCGCATGGGATGCCTTGATATGAACCAGCAACGCTTCATCGCTGGTGCGCTTGCCGGCGTTCGCTGGCGGGGCAGTATCTTTGCGGCGTTGATGCTCAAAATATCCGCTGGCACTGACACTCAGCACTTCACATTGCACGGTGATCGGCCACTGCTTCTTGTGACGCCCAATCCAGGCGTACTTCACGCTGACTCCCGCGCAAAGAACGCCGTCGCTTTTTTTAAGATGTCTCGCTCCATCTTGACGCGCGCAAGTTCGGCTCTCAATCGCGCCAATTCCATTTGCTCTGCGCTCACCGGCTTGGCTCCCGCACCTGTCAGCTTGCCTTTCGCCGCCAGCCTTACCCAGTTATCCAGCGTTTGTTTGGGGATGCCCAATACCTTTAAATGCAAATTAGTTGATCTATATCAGTACATGGATACACGTTTGCTGTTAATTTGCCCTGCGTAGGGGGCAAATAATCTATTATTTTTTAACTTGGCTGGGGCTTGGAGTATTTAGATGGGAATGATTCATCAGTGTGACTTAGTTTGCTTCAAATGGCGTTTTGATTTTTAACCTGTTGCCCGGTTTTTTTTTGCCCTTAAAGATGTATTGTAAATAAATTATTAATGGATGAAGGTGAACATGAAGATCTTTGCTGAAATGATGCGGAAAATATTGTTTTTTTCTTTCTTATTAATGTTGCCGACCTTGAGTTGGGCTGCGCAGCGCGAATTCAACCTGACCATAGACGAAGTCACTATCGATGTGGCGCCGGGCTTTTCCAGCAAAGTATTTGCTTTCAACGGGCAGGTGCCCGGACCGCTTATCCATGTTAAGGAAGGCGATGACGTTACCGTCCATGTAACCAATAATACGACGCTCCCCCATACCATCCACTGGCACGGAGTTAACCAGACTGGAAGTTGGAAGAACGATGGCGTTCCCGGTGTCACCCAGGAAGCAATCCAGCCAGGCGAATCTTTCACATACAAATTCAAAACAGACCGGCCGGGAACCCTCTGGTATCACTGCCATGTCAATGTTTGGGAGCATGTTGCCTTGCGCGGGATGTGGGGGCCGCTGATCGTCGATCCAAAAAACCCGAGCAAGCTGGAAATGAAGGTAACCAAGGACGTCATCATAATGCTGAGCAGTTGGGAATCGGCTTACGCCAATACCTACGGCAAAGGAGGCTTGCCTCAGGACGTTCCCGACTATTTTACGATCAACGCAAAGGCTTTTCCGATGAACCAGCCGATTCGCGTAAAGAAGGGCGATGTCATGCGTCTCCGTTTTATTGGCGCGGGGGATGAGCAGCAACAGATGCATCTGCACGGGCACGACATGCTGATCGTCGCCAAGGACGGTTATCCGCTTGCCCAGCCTTACTTTGTAGACACGGTGCCGGTCGGTCCCGGCGAGCGTTTCGACGCGATCGTTCAGATGAACAATCCCGGTCGCTTCATAATGCACGATCACATCGACAAACACATGTCGAACAATGGCGGCATGATGGGCGGGACGATGACCGTTGTCGAATATGAAGGAATCCCGATGGAGCCATGGTATGTATGGAAGGACAAGGTTTACGACCCGAACTTCTTCTATAGCGAATCAATGAAACAGGGATACGGGCTTTTCAACAGCGCGCCGTTCATGGGCAAGCCCGTCGAGCAGGGAAGAAGGAGGAGATAAACATGCAGCAAAAATCATCAAGGAGGAAGATAAATATGCAGCGGATTATGTTTGCAGCTTTGCTCGGTATTTCCGGAGCCGCCCTAGCTGAAGGAGGAATGCTACAGAAGGAATGTTCATCCTGCCACAACATCACCGGGCCGGTGGCTCAGACGCTTAAAGAAGCTTTTGCCAAGCAAGGCCCCGACCTTTCCTATGCCGGCAACAAATACCGGGAGGAATGGATTGTTTCCTGGCTGCAAAAGCCAGTGCGGATCCGTCCCGCCGGAATGTATTACGGCGACCATATCAAGCCGGGCCCCAAAGGCGACGAGATCGACCCTTCAACACTCAAGGACCATGTCGCACTCTCCAAGGCCGACGCGACCAAGGTTGCACACGAACTGATGGAGCTCAAACCGCATGATGACTTGATCGCCAAGGAAAAAATCGAACCCGGCACGATTTCCAAGCAGATGGGCGAGATGGCTTTCGACAAGTTCCTGGGCTGCATGGCCTGCCACTTGATCGAGCCGGAATACGGCGGGCTGTCGGGCCCAGAACTGTATACCGCGGCCAAACGATTGCAGCCGGAATATATCGCGAGCTTCATCCGCAGCCCGCAAGCCTGGGAGCCGAAATCCTGGATGCCGAACAAGCATGTGTCGGACGTCAATATCCAGAAGATGGTGAACTATCTTGAAGTACTCAGCAAGGAGACTGCAAATGCTAAATAGATTTTTACTGGTGCTTTTGCTGGCGGTCATCTCCGCTCAAGCCCAAGCCAAGGAGACCGCCACCGACAACTACAAGGCTTACTGCATGCAATGCCACGGCATGGCAGGCAACGGCAAAGGCGTGAACATCCGCGACATGTCGGTCATGCCCCGCGATCATACCGATGCAAAAGCGATGTCGGGGCGATCGGATGAAACGCTGTTCAAGGTCATCAAGGAGGGCGGGCCTTCCATCGAGAAGTCGGTCTTGATGCCGCCCTGGGATGGGGTTTTCAGCGACGAAGAGATCAAGGATCTGGTTCAGCACCTGCGCATGTTGTGCAAGTGCAAATTCGGAACCTGATGGCGGTTGTAACACGGTGTCAGGGCGGCTAGTAGCAAGACGTAGCACAGAGGAGGAGAAGTTGTTCGTAGTTAACTATTATTCATATTTAGAGAGGTAAATAAAAATGCATACATTCAAGAAGGCAATCCTTGCCATCATGGCAGTCGCTGCACTTTTTTCAGCACAGCAGGTATTTGCAAAAACCGTCAAAGTCACGATGACGGCCAAGGAAGTTGACCTGCCTGTGAACAACAAGGGCGATGAAATGATGGCGGCCTGGACTTTCGATGGCTCCATGCCCGGCAAACCGGTTCGCGTAAATGAAGGCGACACCGTCGATTTCACATTGATCAATCCGGCTACAAACAAGAACTCGCACGCGATGGACTTTCACGCAGCACAGGTTGACGTGCTGAATGAATTCGCGCCGGTCAAACCGGGCGACAGCAAGCATTTCATTTTCAAAGCCAATTCTCCCGGCGTATTCATGTACCACTGCGGCGCAGGCCCGATGGTTCAGCATATCGCCAAGGGCATGTACGGCGTAATCATCGTCGATCCCAAGGACAAGAAGAACTATCCCAAGGCCGACCGTGAATATGTCCTGATCCAGTCGCAATACTTCCCGGATACCGAGAACGTCAATGCCTTGCTGGAAAACACCGGCTGGAAAGGTTCGCTGATCAACGGCAAGAAGTTCCATTACGACCCGGTGCATGAACCTAACGCAACCCAGGTGCTGCAATCCAAGCCCGGCGAGCGCGTGCGCATTTTCTTCGTGAACGCGAACATCAACAATCCGGTCGCCCTGCATCCTATCGCAGGAATCTGGGATCGCGTGTACATCGGTGGCAATCCTAAGAACGTGCTGTACGGGATCCAGACATACAACGTCGCCGTTGCGGAAGGCGATACATTCGACATCGTTTCGCCGAAAGACAGGCCGACCAACGTCGCGATCGTCGATCACGCGATGGGCGCGGCATTGCGCGGTGCGATCACCGTGCTGATGAACAAGCCTGATGCCGATCCAAAGGCGGGGCGCGGCGAACTGGTCATTCAGTAAGCTTGTTGTTGTAGTATTGGGGGAGGCATATGCCTCCCTTGTTTTTTTAACCCTTTGCATCAAGTTACCGGGCAACGAACATGACGAAAATAAAAGCAGCCGGCATCGCGCTGTTGGGCGTCATTATCCTGACCGCGTATTTCATTTACCCGCATATCTCCATTTCATGGCTGGCTGCCAAAACAGCATCGCCAGGCATTGCCGCAACGTACGGAGCAAAGCCGTCATCCTTGCCCGGCATCAACCCGGCTGGACAGGAAAAAGTCTGGGTCTGTCCGATGCATCCCGAGATTATGCAAGACCACCCGGGAACTTGCCCAATCTGCGGCATGGATCTGGTGGAGTCCAAAAATCCATCAACCCATGACCACAGCATCAATGTCGATAGCGCCTCCATCCAGAAGCTGGGTGTCAGGCTGGCAAACGTAAAAAAATCACTCATCAGTGAGGAAATCCGCGCGTATGGCAACGTCACAGCCGATGAAAGCGCGTTGTATAAAGTGCACAGCAATTTCGATGGCTGGATCAAAAAAACATATATCCATTCAATCGGGCAGCACATCAAAAAGGGCCAAGTGATCTACGAGATTTATTCTCCCGAATTGATCATGCAGCAAAAGGAATATCTTAATTTCGTGAACCGGCGTAACCAGATATTACAAACCATGGGCGATATCACGTTGCAGGAAAACGATTACGTGATGGATCTGCTGATGGAGCTTTCCAAGGAAAGAACAAAATTCCTCTATGAGGACATCGGCGTCGAAACCGTCCAAAAGATTGAAGACTCCAGGCAGCCCGTCGAAGTCGTCAAGATATTGGCGGGAGAATCCGGCATCGTGACGCAGATCAACGCCCGCGAAGGCAGCTTCGCCACGCCCTCAACTACACTGTTCACGCTGGCAAACGTCTCCAGGGTATGGGTCACGTCCACGCTGTATCCGGATCAGGCCGAACAGGTGAAGAACGGCGATGAAGTGACTATCATCAGCCCGGATGGAAATGCCATCAAAGCCCATCTCGACTTCCTGAATCCCGTCGCCGACAACAACAAAGTCAGCGCGAGGATGGAAATTGACAACTCCCGATTGCATTTGCGCCCCGGCAGTTTTGTCGACGTGACCATCCATGCCCAGCCCCATGAGGGACTGGTCGTGCCCAGCTCGGCGGTGTTACGCACCGGGGAAGGCAACGTGGTGATGCTGCACAGGGGGGAAGGGCATTTTCTTCCGGTTTATGTCGAGACAGGAATAGAGAACGGCGATTTGATCGAGATCACCGACGGCATCCAGCCCGGTGCAGAAGTGGCGGTCAACGGCCAGTTCCTGCTCGATTCGGCGGCCTCGATGAGCGCTGCCGTCGAACGCATGCAGTTTCATAAACACATAAAGCCCCATGAAGACATGAAATCAGGTGAAGGCATGAAGCCCGGCGAAACCATGCAACCCGTGGAAAGCATGAACGAACACATGGAACCAGAAATGCACGATGCAAAACCAGAGATACGCGATGGAAAATGACGATGCCCTGATCAAACGGGTCATCGACTGGTCATTGCGCAATCGGCTGTTTGTGCTGATCTTCTCGCTGATGCTGGCGTTGGCAGGCATCTATGCACTGCGCGACATGACGCTGGATGCGATCCCCGATCTTTCCGACGCGCAGGTTATCGTCAAGACCTCCTTTCCGGGACAATCCCCGGACATCGTCGAGGACCAGGTCACCTACCCGCTCACCTCCGCGTTCCTGTCGATTCCCGGCTCGACGGCGGTGCGCGGCTTTTCGATGTATGGCGAGTCCTACGTTTACATTATCTTCAAGGACGGCACCGATCCCTACTGGGCGCGCTCGCGCGTGCTGGAATACCTGAGCCAGATCGCGTCCCGTTTGCCGCAAGGCGTGACCCCGGCACTGGGGCCGGATGCATCCGGGGTGGGCTGGGTGTTCGAATACGCACTGGTCGATCGCAATCATCGCTACGATCAGGATCAACTGCGCGCCGTGCAGGATTATTATCTCAAGTACGAACTGCAAAGTCTGCCCGGTGTCGCCGAAGTGGCCAGCGTCGGCGGCATCGTGAAGCAGTTCCAGATCGAGATTGACCCCAACCGCCTCGCCGCTTATCACATCACCACTGAACAAGTAGCGAAGGCAGTGCGCGACAGCAACTCGGCCAGTGGCGGCTCGGTGCTCGAAATGGGGCGCTCCGAATTTATGCTGCGCGAAAGAGGCTATCTGCGATCGCTGGCCGATTTCGCCAAAATTCCAATTGCAACCGACAGTAATGGCATCCCGATCTTGTTACGCGATATCGCACACATCGGCATCGGCGGCGAATCGAGAAGAGGCGTGACCGACCTCGACGGGGAGGGCGAAGCGCCGGGCGGCATCGTCGTGATGCGCTACGGTTCAAACGCGCTGGATACCGTGCAGGCGGTCAAACAGCGCCTCGTGGAAATCAAGTCCGGCCTGCCCGAAGGAGTCGAGGTCGTCGTGACCTACGACCGCTCCGGCCTGATCCGCGATGCGGTCGACACACTGCAACGCAAACTGATCGAAGAGTCAATCGTGGTAGCGCTGGTGTGCATCATTTTCCTGCTGCACTTGCGCTCCTCGATGGTCGCGATAATGACCTTGCCGATCGGCATCCTGGCGGCATTCGTCGTGATGCGTTTGCAGGGCGTGACCGCCAATATCATGTCGCTGGGCGGGATCGCAATCGCGATCGGGGCGATGATAGACGCGGCGATCGTGATGATCGAGAACATGCACAAGCATCTCGAACGCCTTCATCTGGAACGCGGAGACGAAAAAGAGAATCACTGGCAGGCCGCCCGGGCCAGCGCGCACGAGGTCGGCCCCGCGCTGTTCTTTTCGCTGCTCGTCATCACGGTTTCTTTCCTGCCGGTGTTCGCGCTTACCGGACAGGAAGGGAAACTTTTTTCGCCGCTCGCCTATACCAAGACTTACGCGATGGCTGCCGCTGCGTTGCTGGCCGTGACGCTGACCCCGGTCCTGATGGGTTATTTCGTCAGGGGAAAAATCAGGCCTGAAAAATTCAATCCGCTTAACCGGATGTTGCAAGCGGTGTACCTGCCGATGTTGGAACGCGCCTTCAAACACCGGAAGGAAACGATTTTTCTGGCGCTGCTGTTATTGCTCAGCGCGCTCTGGCCCGCCAGCAGGATCGGCAGCGAGTTCATGCCACCGTTGTACGAGGGCGATTTGCTTTACATGCCGACCACGCTGCCGGGGATTTCGATAGACGAAGCGGCCAACATCCTGCAGATCACCGACCGGCTGATCCGCCAGATGCCCGAAGTCGAGCGCGTATACGGCAAGGCGGGCAAGGCAGACACCGCGCTCGATCCCGCGCCGCTGTCGATGTTTGAAACGGTGATACGCTTGAAGCCAAGGAGCGAATGGCCAAAGGGAGAAAGCACAGAAGACTTCATCAAAAAACTTGATCGTGAGGTTAACCTGCCCGGCCTGACCAACTCCTGGGGGTATCCGATACGTACCCGCATCGACATGCTGTCCACCGGCATACGCACGCCGCTTGGCATCAAGATCACCGGGCCGGACTCGAAAGGAATCTCGGAACTGGCGCAACAGATCGAAACGGTGCTGCGTAAGATCAACGGCACGCGCAGCGTGTTTGCCGAGCGCATCGAGGGCGGACATTATCTCGACATCGAGGTTGATCGCGACCGTGCCGCGCGCTACGGCGTCACGGTTGCCGATGTGGAGCGGCTGATCGAAGGTGCGGTCGGCGGAAAGAATATTTCGACAATGGTTACAGGACGCGAACGCTACCCGATCAATTTGCGCTACATGAGATCGTTCCGGAATTCCGTAGCTGCGCTGTCGAAAAGCAGAGTGGCCATGCCCAACGGGGAAAGCGTTCCGTTGGGCAACCTCGCGCACATAGTCATCCACGACGGACCGACCGAGATCAAGAGCGAGAACGGCAGGCTGGTCGGCTACGTTTACATCAATACCGAAAACCGCGACCTGGGTGGTTATGTAGAGGAGGCCAAAAACCAGATCGAAAAATCGATCCAGGCCAAACCGGGTTATGCGATCGCGTGGTCGGGACAATATGCCAATCTGGAACATGCCCGCGCGCGCCTGTATTGGTTGATACCGATCACGCTGCTGCTGGTCTGCCTGCTGCTGTTCATGCACTTCAAGGACTTCGGCAAAGTGCTGCTGGTGTTGCTGTGCCTGCCGTTTTCGCTGGTCGGCGGAGTATGGCTGATCTACCTGCTCGGTTACCCGGTCTCCGTGGCAGTGGTCGTTGGCTTCATCGCGCTGGCGGGCGTCGCCACAGAATTCGGTGTGGTGATGCTGCTGTTCCTCGACAAGGCGATAGCATCATTCCGCGCTGCCGGGAAATTGACCAATGCGCAAACTTTACGAGAGGCGATCATTCAAGGCGCGGTGCTCCGGCTACGCCCCAAGATGATGACCGTCTCGGTGATCATCGCCGGGCTGCTGCCGGTGATGTACGGGCAAGCCATTGGAACCGACGTGATGAAACGCATCGCCGCCCCGTTGATCGGCGGCATGGTCACCGCGCCCATCCTGTCGCTGATCCTCATCCCTGTTGTTTATCTCTGGTGGCAGGAAAAATTGCTGAGAGTCGAACCTGCACCTGAACCAAACAACATCAACCCGAAAAAGGAGCACTCATGAAATGCATCGCAAGCTTGTCAATGTTATTGAGCCTGTCCATTTTATTCTCGGCAACCGCTCAATCGGCCGGAATGGGCATGAATGGTATGGAAATGCCCGTCACGGACAAGAAGCACCAGAACACGGCAATAGCAGCGATTGGCGTGGTCAAGCAGGTGGATAGGGATAAGGGGATAGTAGTCATTGCGCACGAACCGATCAAGAGTTTGGGTTGGTCAGCGATGACCATGGACTTTAGTGTCGAAGATATGAGGTTGTTCGACAAAATTAAGCAAGGAAGAAAAGTGCATTTTGAATTTAGGCACGTTGCGGAAAAATATGTGGTGACGGTAGTTAAGTAATACGCCCACATTGATCTGGCCATTGCAACGGCTGTGGCAACAGAGCTGCTTATTTGGGCAAATATGCCGAAAGAGATGAAAGCCAGTAACTTTTATAATCAACTCGGGCATCAGAAAAACAAGGAACTATAGTCATGAACGCCACGCACGCCACCTCTCATATCCGCACACCCTTTCGAATTGTCATCGCCACGACTCTCGCCCTGTTGCCGCTCATCGCGATGAACAACGCACTGGCCTGCGCGGCCTGCGGAGACATGCTGTCCAAGGACTGGGGAACCGAGGGTATCAGCACGACCCCCGGCTTCACCGCCGACCTGTCCTATGTCTATATCAACCAGAACCAGCAGCGCAACGGTTCCGGTACGGCATCTTCGGCACAAATCAACAATCTCTGGCAGGCTGGCCAGGAAGTCGAGGATTACACCGTCACACGGACGACCACCGCAACGCTGAACTACAGCAGCGATACCTGGGGAGCAAGCATCCAGCTTCCATTCCTGCAGCGGACGCATGGCACATTTGGTGCCTATGATGCCGCTACGAATAACGTTCCGACCCCTGGTCAATCGACCGCTTACGCATCATCATCCGACAATGGTATCGGTGACATCCGTGTCATCGGCAGATACACCGGATTTTCTGCCGACAAGACCGCCGGGATCATCGCCGGGATCAAGCTGCCAACCGGGAGCACCAACGCGAATTTCAACGACGGCATCACCCCGCTGGACCGCAGCCTGCAAATCGGCACAGGCTCGACTGATGTCATTCTGGGTGGATTCCTTACCGGAACCATTGAAGCGTATGGCTGGTTCGCGCAGGGCACCGTGCAGCATGCCGTTGCGACCAAAACCATAGCCGGACAGGACTACATTCCGGGTGATGCCTACTCGCTGAACGCCGGCATCCGATATGCAAAATTCGGTGCCAGATTCACCCCGATGCTGCAACTGAACTACATCCATCGCCAGCCGGATAGCGGGGCAGCCGCCACTCAGGCAGATGCACTGACCGGAGGCTCCGGTAGCGGCGGCACGCTGGTATACCTTGCTCCCGGTGCGTTGATCCGGGTTGGCGGAGGAACCTCCGTTTACGGCTTTGTGCAACTGCCCGTTTACCAGTACGTCAACTCACTGCAGTTGAGCCCGCGCTATACTTTGACTCTGGGAGTCCAGCAATCATTTTAATAAATCTGCTGTAAAGCACTTTCAAACATGAAGACTCACGAAGAAATTTCTTTTTCCCGCAAAGGCGCGCTGTTCACGGTGCTCCTGCTTATACTGAGTATTGGTCATGCAGCATGGGCTGGCGACTGGAACCTCAAGGACAAGGACGGTGCGCATTACACGCTGTCCGGCATGCACGGGAAATGGGTGCTGGTCAACTTCTGGGCGCCGTGGTGTCCGCCCTGCCTCATGGAAATCCCCGATCTGGTTGCGTTGCAGCAACGGCACAAGAATTTGCAGGTGATCGGCGTGGCGGTGATGTACGGAAGCCGTAAGGACGTGATGGACATGGTCAACAAGAAATCCATCTCCTATCCCGTTGTGTTCGGAACTGAAGACACGGCCGGTGATTTCGGCGGGCTTACCGGTCTTCCTACCAGCTTCCTCTATTCCCCATCTGGAAAATTGGTTGAACATATAGTAGGCCCCGTGACACAAGTTGATATCGAACGAAAAATACTTGACAAATACTAAGCAAAGACAATTTTGATATTATGGATATGTGAATCAGCGTTTTGCATTTGCCATGAAACAGCGTGTATTTTTCCAGCAAAACCTTGCTGGAACGCCTTATTGCATGAGCATTCCATCAACTTTTACAGTGTGCTGATATTGACGTGAAATGGAAAAATCAGCGTGCTGATTCACAGCTAGTCACACTACCTTGATAAAGTCCCCATGGCTTTTTCTGTAAGTCCATCTCTGCTGTTAAATTGCCAGGGAACTATTTAAGCATTTTCTTATCTTTTTATCTGTTAGCGAAAGCTATCTCGCGCTTCACCTCCCTGAGCGTGAAGTCTTAACACACCCCTTTTGTTAAGACATTTTGCCCCTGCTCCGTAAAGTTCAGGGGCATTTTTTTGTCGGCTAACGAATTCCGCGCTTGAATCGATATCCCTTATAGCTGAATATCATGCCGTCCGGCGTGATCTGTTCCAGCCTGAGTCCAAGCATCACGGATTCGCCTTCCCGCCTCCTGATTGCATTGATATAGACAAGACGCTCGTCTGGTTTGCTCGAATAGGCATGGAGCTGAACCGACATTTCCGGAATCTCCCGCTGAATCTGTACAGGCAGTTCGTCGAAGGGTACTGCATCTTGTTTCTGTGCACCTTCGTCAATGTTTGCGGACTTTTCTTGCTTGGTCTTTTCCGGAACAGGCGCAGCCACACCGGTTGTCACAGTGTTGACGAGTGCCGGATTGCTCGGCTTCATGGCACCGGGCATCTCAGGCGGTGCTGCCAAAGGTGCCGATGCTGCTTGTTGCGAATTCGAGATCGGCAGTATCGTGGCGACAGGTTCTATTACACGAACCGGTTGCTCTGTTTGCCATGGACGCAGCCAGCCGATCAGGATTCCCGCACCGAGCAGCACGACCGCAAGCAGGCCGTAATAGATAAACAAGTGACGTTTGGGTGCAGCCACAGTTACCTGCGCGGCCTGCAATGTCGGCGTTGCGCCAAGCTGACGCTGCTGGTCGGATTTTTTTAGCGCATCCAGGATATACGACATGACTATTTCTTTCCTTGCTTGCGCTCGCGGTTCAACTTAGGCGCATTCATGTCTGCCGCACTGCTTAGTTGCATCATGGTCTGGGGCCCGACAACGCCGTCGGGAACAAGTCCTTGCGCGAGTTGAAACTGTTTGACTTGAAGCATCATGGCTTCATCGAAAACCAGATCCTTGCTGGTTTCTGCCGCCTTGCCATCAAGCTGCGCGAGTTGCTTCGCCAGCCATTTCACATCCGCCCCGCGATTGCCCAGCCGCAGCGGTATGCTTGCCACCGGCGGTATGCGCCACAGCAGGGTATAGTCCCCGGACCATTGCTGTGCAAGCGCAGCCAGGGCAACGGTTTTGGTTTCGGTGCCAACAGCAAAGGTGGCGGAGCTATCGTCGAGTTTGGTCAACGCTGCATAAAACTTCTGGCCCTGCTGGTCTTGCATCAACAGGACTGCGGGCAGATTCAATTGACGCAGTTCATCCAGTCCGCCGAGCGTGGTCATGCAACGTAATCCGATAGTTTCAGCCTGACTGCACGCGTCACCGTCCCCCAAATTATTAGCGCCCCATGTCTGGAATAGCGCGGTGTATGCCATCTTCCGGCTGAGCGAGAGCGGATAGGTTGACGGCCAAACCAGCACATTCGGCAAAGCCGCTACCGGTTTGGCAGCCGCTGATTTAACTTCAGCTTTCGTCTGTGATGGTTTTTGCGGAACCAGCTGGTACAGCGCCGCCGCCAGCACGACCAGCAGCAAACCTGCCAGCGCAGGTCGCACCATCCGGGGTTGCGCCGCAGGATTGTGGAATACTTCTTTTGCTGCTTGTTTGAGCGTTGCGCGATCTACCTTCTCCTTGCTTTGCGCATAAGTGCCCAGCAGTGCGCGGTCGCACAGCACGTTGATGATCCGGGGTATGCCTCCGCTCAAGCGGTACAAACTCCCCATCAGTGCTAGCGGGAACAATTGTCGTTGCGCGCCTGAAACGCCGAGCCTGTGCTGCACATAGGCGGCGATCTCCTGCTTGTCCAGCGGCCCCAGGTGATAGCGCGCGATGATGCGTTGCGCGAGCTGTCGCAGTTCCGGTTTCGCCAGCATCGCCGCCAGTTCGGGCTGGCCCAGCAGGATGATCTGCAAAAGTTTGCGCTGGTTGGTTTCCAGATTGGTGAGCAGCCGCAATTGCTCCAGCACGTCGGTGGAAAGATTCTGCGCCTCGTCGATAATCAGCACGGTATGCCTGCCTTTGGCATGCGCGTCGAGCAGATAGGCATTGATGCAATCGATGTATACCTTGACAGTTTTATTGCCGGGTGGACAAGCAATACCGAACTCGGCGCAGATGGTCGAAAGCAATTCCTCTACCGTCAGCTTGGGATTGAAGATGTAGGCCACATCGCAGGATTCCGGGATCTGCTCGAGCAGGCAACGGCACACCGTGGTCTTGCCCGCACCCACTTCTCCCGTGAGCAGCACGAACCCGCCGCCGGCATTCACGCCATACAGCAGATGCGCGAGTGCCTCCTGATGGCGCCGGCTCATGTAGAGATAGCGAGGATCAGGTGCGATGGAAAACGGCTCTTCGGCGAGGTTAAAGTAACTCAGGTACATGGATTGTCCGAGAATGGGATAGTTGCGCCATTATATACATGGCGATATGTCCAGTGCATTTCACCGGGTCCATCAACGTCTGATGCTGCTCCAGGGAGTTGTCGTCCAAAGCCAGCCTTCAAGGTTTTGGCACGCATGATCGGAACAACGATTACAAGCACAAAATCATCATTCCTAGCTCGCTTACCGCAAGGATAACCAAAGCAGGACGCCCCTGTTGTTGAAATAGCCCGCTAAGTCACCTACTTCCTACCACTTAGTTCATCTTGTGGCACACACGCTAGGGCATGACGGCTCATTACTCAGTGGTACAGATTGATGAGCTTGTGGAGGCGTTAAACCGCATCACAGATGAACGCAGTCTGGTGAATCGTAGCCTTGCCGTGATTCGGCGGGAACAGGATGGTGAGAAGAGTCACCAAAAATTCCCCATCGCAAAAGAAAAAGGAGTTAGCCTTTTAGCCTAACTCCTTGAATTGTTGGTGCGCCCGGTGCGATTCGAACGCCCGACCCCTTGGTTCGTAGGGGCTTGTTGTAACTAACTGTATTTATTGATAAACAGCAACTTACAACGCTTGCCATTTTTACGTATCAACTGTACCAAATCTCACTCATTCCTTGCCCAACTTTAGCAAGTCACAAAAAAAGACGACAGGTTCAATTTTGTAATTGCGTGTGTTGTTTATCCACTGACACCCGCTTGACGGCTGGTTTAGATGCTGCGCGCTTAACTACTGGTTTAGCCGTTGCATGCTTTGCTGCCGCTCGTTTAGCAACTGGCCTAGCCGCTACACGCTTGGCTGCTGGCTTCATTGCAGCATTCAATGCCGTTGCGACTGCGTCTGGAGCACGTTTGATGACATTCAGAAACGCCAATGCAGCTCCATGTGGTGAACGATCACCACGCTCCCAGTGACGCAACGTTGCAACAGAAAAACCAAAACGCCCGGCAAACTGTTCCTGCGTAACCCCCATGCGGCGACGCAACGCGGAAACATCCACATCTTCTGGCGTGTAAGATTTTACGGCGATCTTCGCACCCTTACCGTGGGCGATAGCCTCATTCAATCCACGCGCGATACTGTCAAAAGCTTTTCCCATTTTTTACCTCTCAATCCATGTAGCAACCAAAATATCCACCAACTTCGCCATCCCATTACGGTCGGCCTTGCTCAAGTTAGCCTGTTCGTTCTTGGCAAATAACGTTATCAAATAAAGCGGCATCGCTTCGCTGTGATAGTAGTAGATCACCCGGACACCGCCACTCTTGCCGCGCCCACCCCGACCCCAGCGTAATTTTCGAATCCCGCCCGTACCTTCGATTAGATCGCCAGATTTCGGATGTACTGCCAAGTAACTCACAATGTCCTGCCGTTCCTCTGCAGTCAGCAATTTCTCCGCTTGGCGGATGTACTCCGGCACTTCGGCGATTGTGATCATGTAGGCATTCTAATCCATTGGATTAGTTTTGAAAAGATTATTTGTTCAGCCAAGTTTTGCATTATCCAGCTAATATCGTATTAACTTGGGCTTCCATGCTAATCCCGTTGTCATCAATATAAACAAAGCGGAATAGGCATTTCCCGGCGCTTTTCGCGGCCCACAACTCGCCCACCTGGCGCTTCTCGATCTCATGGGGTATCTTGGCGTTGACCAAATGAGGCAGAAGAGTTTCACTCAAGAATATCGCATCACAGTGATAAGGAGTTGTCTTATTACCAGTCCAACGCAATGTTTGGGGTGGATCGTCATTTGGATGCAGATGCTGCCAAGCATTAATCAAACCTAATTCACTTTGCAGTCTATCCAAAATCTTGATCTCACCATCAGTATTCTTTAACTTCTCTGTTGGATTCATGATCGCAGCCGTCGTGAGATTGAAGTCTCCTGCGAGAATCATTGGTGTATTGCCCCACCTTTTCGTAATTTCATCAATAATTAAGTTAACGTGCCGTTCATAAGGAATTTTTGTTGACGGAGCATGAATACTGAAGACCATCGTAGACTGTTCAATACCGCCAATCTTTAAATCAGCAATTCTAGCCCCTACAACCCAACCATCATATTCAGGTAATGATATTGGTTCGAGCTGATAATTTTTCGAAAGAATTGCACTTCCCCATTTTCGTTCAGGTACAGGAAACCAGACATGGTCTTTAAACTGAGCTAAGTCATCTTCCAATAGGTATTCGTTTAGGCTGAACGACTCCTGAGCGAAAACAATGTCAGGAGTAAATTCCTGGATAATTTGTTGCCAAGAATTTGTACCCTTGTCTCCACCGAAGTGGAGGTTGTATGAAACAATGTTCATTGGCAGTCCCTTTATCAGGAATTACTATCTCTCTGTGACGTATCGACCGTACCGCCTACGACTATGATGATCATCATCATGATACCGCCGATACTGCTAGTGGTGATGGCGGTGATGGCGGTGATGGCGGTGATGATGATGGTGATGGTGGTGATGAATGAAGACTAGAAGAGGCCACAATCTTCAAAGTAACTTTAGCAAAACTTCACGAATTCTTGGCGCGATAATCAGTTGTCGCTGGCACTCTGCCTTGATGGTGTCCATAACGAGAGCCAGATGATCGCGTTCAGCACCGTCGTGTAATGCTTCCCGCATTACCTCGTCTATGACTTTAAGGACAAGGTTGGACATCCTCTCCAGTTCCTTGCTGACAAGCAGCAACTTAAGATTGCACTTGGATGCGAAGTTGGCCCACTCGAATGGGCTTAAGCCATCAGCAGAGAATGCATCGCCAATGGCCATAGCGTATGTTTTATCAATTTTTTCGCTTCGGAATGCGATACCGCAGACAAGATCGTATGCTGGCGACAAGAGCAGGCCGGCCCCAGTTGAAAAGAACGATAGGTTCTTGGCGTGCGCATCCGTGTTGCCGATGAGTATCTGAAAGATTGTCCAGCGTAGTAGCCGTAGGCGTTGATCGGTAGGCGTTGGCGTTGCTTGATCAATAAGGTCGAAAAGTTTCGGCAAGCTGGCACCGTCGCGGATGTGTTGGACATCCGGGTTATTCCCATAGGGACGCTCGTACTTGTAGCTTACCGACAAGCCGAGTGCCTGGCAGCCGTCGATTATATGTAGGCGTTCGACGCCATGGTCACTGAGTTTACGGTCGAACCGCTTGATAACCAGTACGGGTTCTGGCACGTGTAGTAGCTCGACTTGAGCGGCAGGAAGTTTGATATGTGCCGCCAGGCGCATGCAGAAGAATTCGTTGGAGGTCATACCTCGCATCGGATCGGCTACTGGTTCGGGCTTGAGGATGTAGGTTGAGGCATAGTTAGGACCTTCGACGAGGAACCAGTCTCCATTCTCGCGGTAGGCGGCAATCTTGTCCTGGAACCCTGCAATCGAAAGTCGAACTTTTCCATCCCATACGCTGAATGGCCGATGAGGACGATGACGGATACGTTCCGAAATCTCACTGATAGGCAACGGGCGAAGCTGCTCTTGATCGGTCAAGTTGGGCTGTTCTGTTCTGATGCTGATTGCGCCAGCAGTTTCGCGACCCACAGCTATCAGCATTGCTGCCAGGTTTGATTTGGAGACCTGATGCGCTGCCGCAGCATCATCCAATGCCTGACCTTCAGGGAGCAGGTTCTCGAAGAACCGACGAACGGCTGCACTATGGGTTTCCGCCGATTCCGTAACGAACGGTGGCAAAGGAATTTGTGGGCACAGTGCAAACCGATCCTCTCGGTTCAACCACTCATCTGCGTAGATAAACGAGAATCGATTGAGTTGAGGATCATGAGTGAGCATGCCGACAAGCCGCCCGTTAATTAGGACGTCGATGTTCATCTGACGATATTCATCAACCTCATCCTGGTTTGCTCACGCGCACCCGCCGGCACCATGAACAGGGCAACCCCAAGCCCAGCTGCAATCTCAAGCGCGAGGCCAAGCCCAACGGAAGGTTTACCAAGCTCAAGATCGGACAGCGTTTGCTTGGCCACGCCCAAGGTCAAGGCGGCATCTGCAAGAGTTAGTCTTGCTTGGGTGCGTGCCGCACGCACGGCAATACCAAGCTGCTTTGCGCTACGCAACTCCAATTCTGTTGGAAACGGTTTTGGGGTGACAGTTCTCATGATTAATCCTATCTTAGTAGGAATATAGTAACTACAGACTAGAATGTCAACTTAAATCCTACTAAAGTAGGTTTATTACTAAATCCTTATACTTTTCATATTATAAGCCTACCAAGACAGGATTAATGGCAATTTAGTAGTACTTAAGTGGTATCTAACCTTAAACCCAATAGCATTCTTGATGGGTATTGCTGCTTGGTAAGCCAAACCACTAATGTACAGAAAGCTAAGGAAATCTGCAGATCTAAGAAGTCAGTCAAGTCCCTTGTATGAGAGAAGTCAAGCTAATCAAATGAATATTAGATTAGATACGACTATGTAGTACTCACAGTCCGTCATACTTAACTACCTATTTTCAAATGCTAATGGCAGGGTTCCTATAACTAGCGCTCGCCGTTGAAAATTCCTAAATGTCCAAACTGTCCAATAATTACGTTTGTAAGACATTATCGATATCATATAGTGTCGCTCATCGTAAACAGCATTATCAACTGGACACCCAATATGGCTAACAAAAAGCTTGATACAAAACTTGATCCAAAGCTTATCAAGCATTTTATGGATAAGGCCAGTCTCAAAACAAAGGATATGGTTTCAGTGCTAGGTCATAACTGTAAATCAGCGCGCTAATTTTTCCATTTCACGTCAATTTCAGCGCGCTGTAAAAACTGATGGAATGCTTATGTAATAAGGCGTTCCAGCAATTTTTTGCTGGAATAATACGCGCTGTTTCATGGCAAATGCAAGACGCTGATTCACACGCATGGACTTCATCGCTGGCGATCCCTCTTGATATCTCCTCTCGTTCAGAAAGCGAAAGCGCAATACTCGAGCGGGTTCGTTTTGAAGGGCGTACTCCGCCCGTCTCATATAAAATTGGCGAAATGGAGGAGTGGTTTCTGTCAAAAAATCGGGCGATTTCATTTAATGATTCTCCCTTTTGCCACCGATCCCACATCATCGTCTTTTGTTCTTCAGAGTAATAGATCCGAGTTCTTTGTTTCATTATCAACACCTCCTCTTAAATATTTTAAGATAAAGTGTTGCATCGATCCGTTGAGACCGCCGGTGAATTTCAGACGTTCGAAGGTAAGATGATCGAAGGAGTGCACCAGCACAAACAAAACATGTCTGGACGAAACTGTCATTGTGAATAAAAGTTAGGGCAATAGGAGAACACCTGATGAAACTCATATCAAAGGTTTTTGATCGAGCCGCTTACGCACAGAAGAGATATGGCCGTTTGAATGAACATTTCGTGCAGTTCCTAGCTGGCGCTGCCTTCCTGACTGAACCAGCCTCTCCGGTTAAGGGGCTTGCGTTCAGCGAGGCACTCAATGCCAATTACTTCGATGCATTCTTCCTTGGGATGCAAATTCGCTTTCGTTTCCACGCATATTACGGCTCCGACGATGCATTGTTGGGCAAGGTGGTCGTAGTTCGAGAGGTTCCAACCTTTTCTGAAGTCTCCGACATCATTGGAAGTTTTTCATTCAACGGTCAAGGAACCACAGACTTCGAAGTGGCAGAAGGGGCCGATAATATAGAAATGAAATACAGTGCTGCCGAGATCATCCTTCATTTCTTGGACTTGTCACTTGGGAAACCATTACCCTAACCCAGCAATGCAAAAATATTGCGCTCGCCGGTGATTTTTAATGTTAGCCCACATATGACAGCAGACCCTGAGCGATTTATGGAAGTCATTGGCATTCTTTCAAGGCTGGACATGAGAGCAAGTAGCGTATGGGTGTCTCACTTAGCTACACAGTCAGCGATCGAGAAGGTTTCCAATACACCTTGGCATGACCCATCTCTGGATCGCTACACAAACAAAACGCGAATGAAAGAAGTTGGTGGTGCCACGATGAGCTACATGGTGTTCGTTGGTGAAAGTCTAGTGTTGGCACTTTCAAAGTCACTTGAAGATTTCTGGATTGATCTAAAGATTTCAATGGGAATAAAATATGACATATGGAAATCCCCTCATCATGCACTCTTCGAGCATGAGGCTAAAATCATTAGAAGTTTAGGCAACATCATAAAACACAACATGTCGATCATAGACAAGGCAAAGTCTGAGCACGCGGAGTTTCTAGTCAACGATGCAGGCTTTCCGAATGACATTCAGCTTTCCACTATCTTTCTAGGCGCTGAGCAACATCTCGTTCTGAAGGACATAACCTACCTCACGTATTTGTACTGCTTAGACCTCTTGCGTCTGACCGTTGGTTTCGAACATCCGAAATTGACACTCTCAGAACCAGATCGACGAATCAAAATTATTACCCATTTGGTTCCCGACGTTTTGGGCCTAAATGCGGTCTAATTCAAACTTTGACTGTCCTCCTTAGGCAACGTTAACTGTCTCTTATGGGGTCGGCGTTTGCCGGATGAAGAATTGAAAATCGAGTGACCGATGTTGAGCGAACTGCGGACGGTTGTGTTAGGGAAACGCAGATTTATTCG